>CAMDMI010000021.1 GCA_945902135.1 Spirosoma fluviale | reverse complement strand
TTTATTGCCGCCGCCGCTGGTGGCTTAGGCGATTTGTATGGCCAGATTCAAAAAACCATTGGTTCTTCAGAGCGGATACTTGAAATTCTGGATGTTGATGCAGAGGAAGATTCGGTAAAGGATGCTTTTGATCCGGGTCGTGCAGAAGGTGCCATCGAATTTAAGGATATTGTTTTTGCCTATCCTTCTAGGGAAGAAGTGGAAGTGCTCCAGGGTTTAAATCTTAGCATTTCCCCGGGGCAGAAAGTCGCCTTGGTTGGAAAAAGTGGTGCTGGAAAATCCACCATCGTACAACTGCTGATGCGGTTTTACAAGCCAGGTTCAGGGGAAATTTCTTTGGATGGGCGCAACATTCATGAAATAAAACTGGAAGCACTTCGCCGAAACATTGGCATTGTGCCTCAGGAAGTCCTGCTTTTTGGCGGTACCATAATGGAAAATATTGGCTACGGAAAGCCAGGCGCTAGCTTTGATGAAATTGTGCAGGCCGCCAAAAAAGCAAATGCCTGGGAGTTTATTTCTGGATTTCCAGATGGCTTAAATACTGTTGTGGGTGAGCGTGGAATAAAACTTTCTGGTGGTCAGCGCCAGCGCATTGCCATTGCCCGCGCCATTCTGAAAGACCCTGCCATTTTAATTCTGGATGAAGCCACTTCTTCCCTCGATTCAGAATCGGAACGCTTGGTTCAGGATGCCCTCGATTTACTGATGGAAAACCGAACCACCATCATTATTGCACATCGGCTTGCCACCATTAGAAAAGCAGACAACATCTTCGTTCTTCAGGATGGTAAAATCCTGGAGCAAGGAAGCCACGAAGAATTGATGGAACTTGGCGAAGGCTTTTATGCCCGACTGGTGAAAATGCAATTGGATTGGGTGGATGGCTAAATGCTTCCTCCCACCTATGGCATAAAAGTGATGTGTCCTGTTTTTACCAGCTTATTTGTCCTTCCCGGAAGGGAATAAGAAACCCGATAAAAATAGCAACCCTGGATCAGATCGCTTCCATTCCAGTCGTTCAGGTAGTGATCAAAGGTTTTTACTTCTTTTCCCCAGCGGTCATAAACATTGACTTCTGTTTTCTCACTGCAGGAAAATCCGGGGCTTTCAACTGTCCAAACCCGATTTGCCTCTTCCCCTGACGGAAGCACCAGATTGGTAGGAACCGGATTGCAAACCAAGATTTCCTTTCTCAGGGTATCACTGCAATTGTTTTCTGGAACATAAACCAAAATTGTATGTTTTCCTGTTCCTGCTTGAGCCGGATCAAATTGATTCTGATTTACTCCATGTCCAGAAAACTGACCTACAGGCGGTTGTGCAATTAATTTCAGAACTGGGTCGCCAAGCAAAATTACGGGTGGAAGGTCTGCTTTTAAATCAATCACCGGCCTTACATCTATTCCTACGGGAATTGTCAAAACCCTGTCAGAAGTAAGACAAGTTTCGCTTGTTCGTACCAAACATTTTATGGAATCGCCTGCCTCAATTCCTGGTACTGTGTAGTTTGAACCTGTTGAAGAACTCTGCGTATTGTTCAGAAACCACCTAAAACTTGGGTTATCACCACAATTTTCAGTTTGGACAAAAAACTTAATTGGATCGCCTTCACAAGCAATGCTGTCTTCAGGAACAACGATTGCCAATGGGGTTCTTAGGGGCTTTAGACTTACAACAAATCGGTTTGAAACAGCAGTGTCGGGCAAGGCGCAAAAGGCATTGCTATTGAGTGTACAGGTTACGGTATCTCCATCCTGTAGAATTGAACTGGTAAAAACAGAGTCAGTTCCCAAAACAGGACCATCGTTAATTCTCCATGCAAACTGCGGTGCATTGCCTCCGGAATCTGGTTTTGTTACAAACCGCATCGGTTGGCCAAGGCAGGCTGTGGTGTCTTTTGTTGAAATGGTGATGGATGGACTTGCCGTTCTTTCAAGGCCGGAAACTGCCAGAATAAATGCCCTGTTACTTTGATTTCCAATAATGCCCGAATTGCTTACCTCAAGTGAAACAAGGGTTTTTTCGCATGGCAAAACGAAATCGAGGTTGCGGAATCTTGGATTTCCCTGTTGAGCGGCTTCATAATCTCCGGCATTAATCGGTCCATCTTTTCGCTTTACCCGACCGTATCCTGAAAAAGTAGGTGGAACAATTGTATTAAACCAGTCCTCAATGGTTTTATTGAAAAGCTGGGTTGTGCCATCAGAAAACTGAAATCGGATGCTCACTTGTGCATTTCCCTCTGTGGCCATAGAAAGCAGACTGAAATCTGTGTAACGCGCTGGTTGAGCAAGTTCAAGAATTCCGGATTCTCCGGCCATCAGGTAAAGCACATTGTTGGCATCGAAGGGCGCCATTTGAAATTTCCGGCCAGGAACAGAAAAAGTGCCACTGTCAGGCAAACCGTAAAGGTTGGCAGGTTGAAATCCATTAGCATTTGCAAATTCCTTGGTGCAAAGCACATAGTTGGAAGGGCTGATGGCATCCATCTCCTTCGTGGTGGTGGCAAGGGCGCTGTTGCCGTCGCCGTCTGCAATCACATCATGGTTGTAGCCCGTAACTTCAATTGGGTTGTAAATCTGGGCTTCAATTTGTTCGAAGCCAATGAAAAAAACGGCAAGTGCAAGAATCAGAACTTTCATGGAATGCAATAATGTTGATTTTGAATGAATGTCAAAATCTAAATGACCTCAATTGCGCATTGATGCAGCGCTTAACTGCCTTTTGTACATTTGAATCGTGTTTTCAAGGCCGAAATAAAGTGTATCGCACACAAGTGCATGGCCAATTGAAACTTCCAGAAGATTGGGGATTTCGGATGCAAAGAATGCAAGATTCTCAAGGCTCAGGTCGTGACCAGCATTCAAGCCTAAGCCAGCTTCAGCAGCCCATTCTGCTGCCTGAACAAATGGCATTATTGCCTTTGCCTTGTCTATTGAATAATTTGCCGCATAAGGCTCTGTATAAAGTTCGATGCGGTCAGCGCCGAGTTCGGCGGCCTTAAAAATTCGAGCTTTATTGGGTTCCATAAAAACGGAAACGCGTATGCCATTTTGTTTGGCCAACGAAACAATTTCTCGTAAAAAATCGAAGTGCTTAATCGTATCCCAGCCTGCGTTTGAAGTAATGGCATCGGGCGGATCAGGTACCAGTGTGAGCTGGTCTGGTTTTACCTCCAGAACCAGATCCATCAAATTCTTGTCCGGGTAGCCTTCAATGTTGAATTCCGTTTTCACCAAAGGCTTCAATTCTCTCACATCGCTGTATCGGATGTGCCTTTCATCGGGCCTTGGATGGACCGTTATTCCTTGTGCACCAAATAGTTCACAATCCATCGCTACTTTAAGGAGGTCTGGATTATTGCCACCTCTTGCATTGCGAAGGGTAGCAAATTTGTTGATGTTTACACTGAGTCTGGTTTCCATTTTAGCCTGTGTAGTGGGGTAGGGGATGACCCGCAAGGTATTCAGCTCCGCTCATTTTTCGTTTTCCTTCTGGTTGAAGTTCTACAATTTTTAGCCAGAAATCACCACATGCGAGTCCGAGTTCTTGTGCTCCGATTTTTCCCAAAGTGCCAGGGGTAATTTCCTTGCATGGTTTTTCTGTTAGCTGGCTGGTATGGATTTTTAGGTTCTTGTTTTCATGCTCTAAAAAAGCACCCGGATAGGGGTTTAAGCCCCGCACCTGATTATGGATTTCAAATGCATTTTGATCACATTGAATGCGGCAATCTTCTCTGAATATTTTCGGAGCTGGGCACGCTTTCGAATCATTTTGAGGAAATGGCCTGATAGACTCATCGCACAATCCAATCACAGTTTTCCACACCAAATTAGCTCCCTGGTGCATCATCCTGTCGTATAGGCTTCCGGCAGTTTCATTTTTACCAATTTCGATTTTTTCCTGAAGCAGGAGGTCGCCGGTATCAATTTCCTGTTGCAGCATGAAGGTGCTGATGCCACTTAGTTTTTCGCCAGCCATGATGGCGCGGTTGATTGGGGCAGCCCCTCTGTAAGCGGGAAGCAAAGACGCATGGAGATTAAAGGTTCCCAAAACCGGCATTTTCCACACCGTTTCTGGAAGCATTCGAAATGCCACCACGATTCCAAGTTCAGGTTGAAGAGACTGTAAATCTGCCTGGAAATCAGGATCTCTAAGTTTTTCGGGTTGCAAAACCGGGATGTTATGGGCTTTAGCCAAAATCTTGACCGGGCTGCTTTGCATGTGTAATCCACGGCCTGCGGGTTTATCTTGAGCGGTTAGAACGCCGACAATATTGGCACCGGAGTTTATTAACTTTTCAAGGACTGTAGCCGCAAATTCAGGAGTGCCTGCAAAAAGGATTCTGATCTTCTTCGCTTCTTTCATGCCTCAAAATAACAAATGAATCTGTGAATGCTGCGGGTGCCTGGGGAAATCTTCCAGTCTATTTTCAGCATCCTTGATTAACTTGCGGCTGGCGTTGCCAATTTTTAACCATGGTGATCCTTTAATTGAATTATGAAGACCAAAGAAGAAATCGTCAGCGATTGGCTGCCAAGATATACCGGAACGCCTTTAGACCAGTTTGGTAAATATATTCTGCTTACTAATTTCATCAATTATGTGCAGATGTTTTCGGACAAGTTTGGGGCACCCATAATTGGACTTGATAAGCCAATGCAAACGGCTACTGCCAATGGAATCACCATCATCAATTTTGGAATGGGTTCGGCAATGGCAGCCACAGTAATGGATTTGCTCAGTGCGATCAATCCGGCTGCGGTACTTTTCCTTGGAAAATGTGGCGGACTTAAAAAGAAAACAGCCATCGGCGATCTTATTCTTCCAATAGCGGCGATCCGAGGAGAAGGTACTTCAAATGATTACTGTCGTCCTGAAATTCCTGCTCTGCCTTCATTCCGTTTGCAGCGTGCAGTTTCTTCGATGATAAAGAAACATGAACTGGATTATTGGACGGGTACAGTGTATACCACCAACCGCAGGGTTTGGGAGCACGATGATGTTTTCAAAGAATATTTGCGGGAGATAAGGGCCATGGCCATTGATATGGAAACTGCCACCATTTTCGTAGTTGGATTTGTAAACAATATCCCAAAGGGCGCACTGCTTCTTGTTTCTGACAATCCAATGGTTCCGGAAGGTGTTAAGACTTCAAAATCAGACACAAAAGTTACGAATTCATTCGCAGAAAAGCATCTTCAGGTAGGCATTGACTCTTTGATGGAACTTGCCAATTCCGGAGAGTCGGTAAAGCATTTGAGATTCGAATAAATCTCGATTTTTCAGCTTTTCTGGAAAAGGTTTTTAATCCCCGCAAGCTTATCGTTTTCACCTTTTTTTCGGGGACTGTTGTTGCCGTATCCATAACCGTATCCGTAACCGTACCCATAACCTTTTAGTCCGAATTCGCTGAAGTTCAGCACAATTCCAAGGTTGGTGTTTTTCTTGTCAGAAATAAGAGAAGCAGGAACCGCAAGCATTTTTTTATCTAAATATCCAGATCGTACAATGTAAAGAACGAAGTCTGCGTATTCAATTACAGGATAAGAGTCTGCAACAAAACCGATTGGAGATAAGTCTGTAATGACATAATCGAATTTCGATTTGAGATTTTCGAGTAAGTCAATCAAACGGGGTTTCATCAAAAGTTCGGCAGGGTTTGGCGGAATTGGCCCTGCAGAAACGATGAAAAGGTTTTCCTTTCCTTCCATTGGAAAAACAATATCATCGAATGCCATATTGGAATTGGCTATAAAGTTTGAAACACCATCCCTATCCTCAATACCCAGGTATTCAGGCAATTTTGGCATTCTAAGATCGAGTCCAACCAAGACCACTTTTTTACCAGTACTGGCCAAAGAAATCGCCAATTTGATGGAAGTAAAAGTCTTGCCTTCTTTTGGAATTGTTGAGGTGATGGCGATGGTTTTTCCAATGCCTGGAGTATCCGGGAGCACATAGGCAAGGTTTGCCCGCAACATTCGAAATGCCTCTGAAATGGCAGTCCGGTAATTGGATTCCACAGATGCTGAAAGGTCTTCAGTTTCGAAGGGTACTTCTCCCAAAATTGAAAAATTGTATCTGGCAAGATCCTTAACAGATTTTACTTTGGTGTTGAATATTTCGGCCAGAACGAAAATGCCGAGCGGAATTAAAATGCTAGCAAGCAAGGCCACTAAATAAACAGTAGAAGTTTTCGGGAAAACAGGTCCATCGATGGAATAAGGCGCCTCAATTATTTTCGAATTGCCAACTGTGGCTGCTTGTGCCATTTCATTTTCTTCCCTTTTCTTTAAGAGGTGAAGAAATAACTCCTCCATAATTTGTTGTTGTCGGAAAATTCCTCTGAACTCTCTTTCAAATTTTGGGAGGTGTGAAAAACGATTATTAAAAGAATTGCCCTTGGTCCTCAATCCTTTTAATCTGATTTCCAAGGCTGAACACCAGTTTTTTAAACTTTTTTCAATGGATGTACGCAACGAAGAGAGGTTAGCCTCCATTTTTTGAATGTTCGGATTTTGTGCATTTGCATACTGAAGCTGCTGGTTTCTTTCGCTTACTATTTTGTTGTATTCATCCGTCATTCGGTTAATACTTGCCTCTTCCAATCCCAGATTGGATGGCAAAAGGTCATTGAAGCCATTGGTTTTCTTCAGGTATTCAAGGAGGAAATTGACCAGAGAAACTTGAATTTCATTATCCGTAATTTGTTTTTCGTTTTCATTTTCACGGGCAATAATGGAACTGGCATCCAGCTGAACATCCATTAATCCGTTTTTGGTTTTGAAATTTTCTCCCTGTTGTTCCAAGGTTGAAAGTTCATCTTGAATAAGTTGTAGCCTGTCATTGATAAAAGCAGATGTATTCAGGCCTATTCGGTTTTTCTCCCTGATTCCATCAATCTCATATTCCGTAATTAATCCATCCAGAATAACATTGTTCCGTACTTGGCTTGTACCCTGAAGGCTTAAATTAATGGTTGTGCTTGCACTTTCATCGGCGAAATTTGCAATTATAGATGTGCGTAATTGGGCAATACAGGGTTCAATGGAGGTAACAAGAACTTCCATTGTCATTCCTTTCCATTTATCCGTCATTAAAACGGTACGCCTTACAACCATGTAATCTGGTCTTTTGGGCAACATTATCTTGTCTCCGTATTTGTAGGAAACAGATGCTAAACCATTAAATATTGCTTCAAAACGATTTTCATCGATAATCTTAAGGAAGAAGGAAATATTCTTGACATTGTGGTTGAGGGTGTCTTCCAAGTAATAAGAAATGTCAATTGGATTTTCCTCATAAATTTCTTTCCGCTGGATTTTTGTATGGTTTCCAATCAGGTAAAACCGTTGATATAATTTAAGCTTTGAAACAACGGCACTTAAAATTGCCTGGGATTTCAGAATTTCTAGTTCATTGTTAATGTTGTTTTTTGGAGAAACAGGTAAATTAAGTTCGGATAAAAAGCCAAGTTCCTTGTTTTCCTGTTTCACAATAATGGACGCCCTCGATTCATATCTTGGAATCGAGTACCGCATGAAAAAAAATGCAATTGCAAAGGATAAGGAGCAGGTTAAAAGGAACCATTTCCAGTTTCTAAAAACCCTATCTTTGATTTCGCCCAGATTTAGACCATCTTCTTCTTCCTGATTTTCCCTTCCTGAATTGAAAATAGGTTCCATTTTCATCTATAAAAAAAAAGCATTGTAGTAAGAATCAGGGATACAATCGACATTGCCATAGGGCCTGTGGAGCGCAAAAGTGTTGGTTGAATTAACCCTGTTTTGTTGGGTCGTACGTAAATCAGGTCGTTTTGTTTTACTAAAAAGACGGGGGAGCTAAAAATGGAGGTGGATGTGAGGTCCACAAGATACTCTTTGCGTTCATTGTTTTCTTCCCTCCAAATGATGATTTCTTTTCTGTCTGCGTTCGAGGTTAAATCTCCGGCTATTGCCAAAACCTCCAGTAAGTTGGCCTTGTTGTTTATAATTTTTATATACCCGGGTGTTTTTACTTCACCTAAAACGGATACCATAAAATTAAATATCCGAACCTGAACCACCGGGGTTTTAATGAGTTCTTTAAGTTTGTTTGTAATCGATATTTCAGCTTCCTCACGATTTAATCCAGCCAATTGAATCTTTCCTATAATGGGTATGGCCACATCTCCTTTTGAATCGACAACAAAAGTATTGGGTGGACTATCCTGGCCAATTCCTGCATTTGATCCGGCTCCAGAAGAAAAATAAAAAGGCAATGCAGATTCTGGGTCAAGTCCGGCAATTTTGATTTCAACTCTATCGCCTACCTGAATTATTGCGGAACTGTATTTGCTGTCAGCGACAATAGATTTTTTTTCACCATTATTCAAATAAACAAACCGCTTTTTTAATCCACAGGAATTCAAAAGCAGGAACAGAATTAAAAGTTTTTTAAAATTCAATTTCAGGGGTTTTGCTATTTATAGAAACAAAGTTAATAGAATTTCATTGGAGAGGCATCCATCTTCGAATCATTCCCTGTAAATAAGATTAAGCACCAAAAACGACTCTCTCTGATTTTTCGAAATTAGATGCTAAAAGCATCCTTAATGGCAGAGTCTGATGGACTTATCTACTGAATTTGTGGTCCCGACAAGAATCGAACTTGTATCTAAAGTTTAGGAAACTTCTATTCTATCCATTGAACTACGGGACCAATGGAGATGCAAAATTAGCCCCCAGTTCCGATTTGCCAAATTCCCTGAGAAGGTAATTTTAGGATTTGCCAAAACAAAGCCTGAATTATCAGTTAAGGCTTCTAATTTTGGACCCATTATGCTGAGCATTTTCAGAAAAGAAGTGAACCAATTCCTGAACAGCCTTCTGGGCTATATGGTGCTGGTTGTATTCCTTGTTGCAACAGGACTGTTGTTCTGGGTATTTCCACAAGGCAATGTCCTGGATTATGGTTTTGCCGAAATGGGTTCATTTTTTAATCTGACTCCTTTCGTTTTTATTTTTCTGATTCCTGCAATTACAATGCGGTCTTTTGCAGAGGAAAAGAAATCTGGAACACTGGAATGGTTGCTCACAAAACCACTTTCTGAATGGGATATTTTGGGTGGGAAGTTTTTGGCAGCCTGGTTTCTCTCCTTTTTGGCTCTTTTGCCAACACTGATTTATTTTATCAGCCTTTTTGTGCTTGGTGCCCCAACAGGAAACATCGATGCTGCTGGGGTAACCGGATCTTATATTGGGCTTTTGCTCTTGTCGCTTGTTTTTACATCCATCGGAATATTTGGCAGCTGTCTAACCGATAATCAACTTGTGGCATTCGTGATTTCGGTTTTTCTCTGCTACTTTTTCTATTCGGGGATTTCTTCCATTGCAGGAATAGACATTTGGGCCAAGTCCTCACTTATCCTTTCTTATTTTGCCCTCGATACCCATTTTCAAGCACTGGGAAAGGGATTGATTGATTTCCGGGATGTGCTTTATTTTATCAGTCTGGCCACAGCTCTTCTGGCTGCCAGTAAAATCATTTTAAGTTCAAGGCGCTGGTAATGAAAAAAAATACAATTCGCTGGCAGGAAACTGGCCGCTTTCTGGCGCTAATCCTGATTCTCATTTTTGTCAATGTTTTTTTCAGTGGCTTTTTCTTCAGGCTTGATTTAACGGGAGATCAACGATTTTCTATCTCAGAGGCCAGCAGGAAAATTCTTGAGAATCTGAAAGGTCCGGTGATGGTGGAGGTTTATCTGGAAGGTGAGTTTCCTGCTGGTTTCGAGAGACTTCAGAGAACCATTAAGGAAACGCTGGAGGAATTTCGCAGCTGCAGTGGAGACAAAATTGATTACCAATTCGTGGATCCTTCGGCTGCAAGCGATGAAAAGACACGAAATAAAACCTTCCAGCAATTGGCTAAAATGGGCTTGCAGCCAACCAATTTAATGGTAAAGCAAGGCGCCGAACAAGTGCAGAAAATTATTTTTCCAGGCGCAGTGATTCGGGTGAAAGGCCGTGAAATTCCCGTTCAACTACTGAAAGGAAACCAGGCTTCTTCTCCCGCAGAGCGCCTAAATCAATCGGTTGAAGGCGTGGAGTTTGAACTTGCCAATGGCATTCGGACAGCAACTCAGCCCAGCAGTGGGCGCATTGCAATTCTCACGGGCCACGGAGAAGCAACCGACCGGCGCATTCAGGATTTTGGATTGAGCTTGAAGCAATATTATGATGTCCGCAAAGTTGACTTAGGCAAATTGGAAAGTCTGAGCGATTTTGACATCGCAATCCTCATCAAGCCAACCCAAGAGTTTAGCGAATTCGACAAATTCAAAATCGATCAGTTTGTCGTGAAAGGGGGAAAGCTCTTGGTTTTATATGATGGAATCAAAGCTGAAATTGACAGCATTCGGCCAGATGGTGGACTCGCATTTCCCTACAATACGAAACTAGATGATTTGTTTTTTCGCTTTGGCGTAAGGGTAAATGCAGATTTACTTCTGGATATGAACTCTGGTGCCATTCCTCTGGTTGTTGGTTATGTGGGTGACAAGCCGGAAACCAAACTGGTGCCTTGGCGATTTTATCCTGTTTTGAATTCTTTTGGGCAGCATCCGATTGTGCGCAACATGGATGCTTTGTATGGAAGGTTTGTCAGCACAATTGATACCACAAACACTCCTGGAATCCGAAAAACAGAACTGGTAAAATCTTCGAAATATTCTAGGGTTCTAACTTCTCCAGTACGCTTGTCTTTTAATGAAGCCAGGCTTAATCCTCAACCCGAACAATATAGACTCAGTTACCTTCCAGTTGCCTATCTTCTTGAAGGAAAGTTTTCTTCCCTTTACACCAATCGCATGGTTCCAGATGCAGCCACAAAACTTGGATTTCAGGATTCTGGAAAAGAATCGGCCATTGTGGTGGTGGCGGATGGCGATTTTGCCCGCAACGACACCAACAAAACCGGTGATTTCTTTGGCCTTGGATATGACCGTTTCCTCGGTGCAACCTTTGCCAACAAGGATTTTTTGATGAACGCAATTTCTTATTTGCTGGATGAAAATGGCGTTATTTTAGCTAGGAACAAGACAATTGCCCTCAGGCCTTTGGACATGCCGCGGGTGAACAAGGAAAAACCATTTTGGCAAACGATCAATGTGCTAGGACCTGTTTTGCTGGTGTTGTTCTTTGCATTAATTCGACTTTGGTTGCGTAACCGTAAATACAGGCTGAACTAACAATGAAAAAGAACGCCATTTTATTGATTTTGCTTTTGGTGCTGGGTGTCGGTGCCTGGTTTTCGTATCAGCATAACAGTCGGAAATCTACTCTGAACAAACTCGACCTTAATTTTTCTGTTTCAGATACTTCCTCCATAGACAGGATTCTGATTGAACCGATTATCGGAGAAAGAGCTGAGGTGATCCGCCAGAAAAATGGAGGCTGGATTTTGAATGGGAAATATAAAGTTGCGCCTGTGCTGATGGATGTCCTGCTTACAACCATTCGCAATGTTGAAATGCTCCGTCCATTATCCGCAAAAGAAGGTGCCACCGCACTTGAAAGCATGGAGAAAAGAGGCCGTAAGGTTTCAATTTATGTGGGTGGCAATCTGTATAAGTCTTACCGGCTTGGGGATGATGCGCCGGGGAATAAAGGAACTTTCCTTCAGCTTGAAGATGGCAATCCTTATGTGGCCTACTTGAGGGGATTTAATGGATTTTTAAGTCCCCGCTACCATGTGAGTTCCAATGAATGGCGGGACAGATTACTCTTTTCAAGTAGCCCTGCTTCCATCCGTTCGGTAGAGGTTCGATATACAAGAATGCCTTTGGAGAGTTTTCGTCTGGAACTTAATGGCAATCTCAGTATGCAAGCCGCCACAAGGTTTGATACGGCAGAAGCAGCTTCAGTGTTGGGTTCGTTTCGTGGGGTTTATATCGAGCGATTTCTGGACCGCTTGCCAAAACAAAGAAGAGATTCCCTGCTCAGTGCTGGCTGCGAATGGTCGCTGGAATTGGTTGATGAAAACCCCGCACTTTCCAACAAACTTGAATTATACCTCACCTCGGATCCGGATCGTTCTCTTGCATATCTGCCCCGCACCAAGGAGTGGGTTACAATTCAAAACCGGAATCTTTATCCGGTTATGAAGCGCCGCTCGGATTTGCTCAATCCTTAAATTACCGGCCCGGTTTCATTATCTGCTCCGTATCCAGCCAAATGGTAACGGGCCCATTATTGCAAAGTTCAATTTGCATGTCGGCCCCAAAAAGGCCCGTTTTTACTTCTTTCCCCAGTTTGGCTTCAATTGCTTTGATGAAAAGCCCATAGAGCGGAATTGCCTTTTCTGGCCTAGCTGCTTTGATGTATGATGGCCTGTTTCCTTGTGCTGCATCTGCGAGTAAGGTAAACTGGCTTACCACCATCAATTCTCCATTTACCTGAGAAATGTCCAGATTCATTTTTCCTTCCTGGTCTGAAAAAATCCGGAGGCCGGCCACTTTTGAGGCGAGCCAAATGGCTTGTTTTTCCTCATCAATATCCGAAACACCAAGCAAAACGAGGGAGCCATTTTCAATGGAAGCGTGAAGACTACCTCCAATGGATAGGCGCGCAAAACGAACCCGCTGAATCAGGGCAATCATTCGAAAAGGGTACTTGAAATTTTTAATTCAATGGCCAGATTTCGAAGGTCTTCCACCACTTTTGGATGGACAGGAATCCCATCTTTCATTCGGATGTCTTCGGCTTCCCATTCTGGATCGCCAGGCACCATTACCTCGTTTTCGCCAATTCTACTGGCACTTCTCATGGATTTCATCCAATCTTCCATTCGCTGGCGAAACACTTGCTCTGGTTGAAAAGCATCGGTTCTGAATGCGATGAAAAAATGGCCTATTCCTTCTCCAACAGGGTTTTCAGGCAGCGGCAAGAAAGAAACGAAAGGCGGAACCCATGGGCCAAAATTTGCACCAGAGAATACCCCGGAAAGAATATCCACAACAGATCCTAAACCATATCCTTTATGACCACCATTCTGCGATTCTCCCCCAAGTGGCAATAAGGCACCGCCATTTTTAAGTTCATCTGGATTGTCAGAGCTTTTACCATTTGAATCCTGGATCCATCCTTCGGGGGCCTTTTGGGCTGTTCGTTGCAGAATTTCGAGCTTGCCATTTGCGGCTGTGGTGGTGGCCATATCCAAAACAAAAGGCCTCGATTCAAGTGCCGGAAATGCTGCCGCAATTGGATTGGTTCCAAGCATTCTGGCAGAGGAATTTGTAGGTGCTACCAATGGACTTGCATTGGTAAATGCCATGCCGGCAAGACCTTTTTCTGCTGCCATCAAGGCGTACTGTCCGGCTATTCCAAAGTGGTTCGAATTGCGTACGGCAACCATGCCGCAACCACTGATTTTGGCCATCTCAATGCAATGGTTCATGGCCACACTGGCCGAAATAAAACCAATTGACTGGTCGGCATCCAAAACAGCTACAGCTGGAAATGTAGAGGTGAATTTCATTTCAGGCCTTGGATTTAATCTTCCGGCATGAAACAGTCTTACATAGCCCGAAAGCCGGGCAATTCCGTGGGAATCAATGCCTCTTAAATCGGCTCTGGTAAGACATTTAGCAGCTAATTGGGTATCTTCTTCAGAAAATCCGATTGCGGAAAAAACCTGCGAAGAAAATGAGATGAGGTCCAGAATGGAGTATCGCCTTTCCAAAATGCCGCGCATTTAATATGCGTTATCCTCACCCTTGAACATATTCTTAACCGTAAGTCCGATTACTTTCAGGTCGAGCAAGAATGTCCAGCGCTCTATGTAAAGTATATCAACCCTGACACGGTTTTTCATGCTGTAGTTGTCGTCGGTTTGACCCCTGTAGCCTTTTGCCTGCGCCAAACCGGTAACCCCGGGTTTGATGAGGTGTCGAAGCATATAGTTGGAAATTGTTTTGCTGTATTCCTGTGTATGCTTCAGCATGTGCGGCCTTGGCCCAACTACCGACATATCTCCAAGCAAAACATTGATAAACTGAGGCAGTTCGTCAATATTCGATTCTCTCAGAAATCTTCCAAGCCGGGTAATGCGGTCATCATTTTTGGTGGCTTGCCTGGTGTCGGCCTCAGGATTCACCACCATCGTTCTAAACTTAAAGCATAAAAAATCTTTTCCTGCGCGGCCACTTCTTTGCTGTTTGAAAAATATCGGGCCTCTGCTGTCAAGCTTTATTAGAATTGCAATGAGAGGGAAAAGCCAGGAACAGATTCCAAGCAAAACAAAACTCGCAAAAACAACATCGAAAATTCGCTTTGTAGCAGCGTTAAGTTCATTTTGAAGTGGTTCTTTTCTAAATGAAATGATTGGAAGGTTAGAATAGAATTCCAATTCAAGGTCGTCAAAAACAAGTCCTTTAATATCTGGTAGGAGCTTGATTTTTAAGAAATGGTTTTCTGTATAACGAACAAGATGACGAAAATACCGGTGCTTCAGGTAACTCTGGCATACATAAATTTCGTCGATGTTCTCAGTTTTGAGAAAGTCTTCGAGGCTGCGTTGAAACTTTCCGATAATGGAACTATGGCGTTGCGGCCAATTGTCGAAAAAGCCTTTGAAACGGTACCCAAGGGTAGGATTCTGATCGAAATAATGTTTCAAAGAAAGGCCATAAGGATTATAGCCAATAATCACCACATTTCGATAGTTGAGGCCCAGTTTTCGGAGGTAACCGAGAATAAAATAAATACCAAATCTCCACATCGACACCCCAAGAATGAACATGGAGAAAAACGATAAGAGGTAATTTCTTGGAATAAAATAAGCTTCTGTGGCCACGATATAAGCGGAAACCAGAAAAATATGATATAAAAAAGTGATGATGGTGTTCTTAGCCAAGCGATCCAGTGAATTGATTCGCTTGATTGTATACGACTTTAATAGTATGAGACAGGCCAGCCACGAAACTAAGCTAAAGGCCAGAAAACCGAGATAAACCGGACGATCAAAAACCAGATTAGGATTGTTGCCAAGCAGAGAAATGCTTCCAAATAAGGAACACAGTAACACAAGAACATCTCCCGTAACTATAAAAGTTGGAAGAAACCTTGAGAACCTGCCCGGAATAAAGGACTTAATCCGCTGAATAACTGCCTCCAAGCTATTGAGTTTGTGATTTTTATCTAAAAAGCAAAAGTAGTGTTTTTATTTAATTATCATTCCTACTGATTAATAAATTGTCAATTCTCAGGTATTGAGAAATTAATATTCAATTTTTAGAATGCAGTTCTGAATCCTGCATAAACCATTACGCCAATGGAAGGGCCCCAAATCCGGGCGGCATCAAAGCTTGAAGATCCAACCGCCCCAGAATTCAGAACCAATATTTCTTGTTTAAAATTTCCGAGGTTTTCAGCCCCAAGATACAATTCAAATTTGTCTGTCCATTTTTTAGAAACCTGCATATTCAGGGTAAGGAAGGCCGGACTTCTTTCAATGCTTCCATACAAGCGTTTACTGCCTGTTAGTTGCATGGTTCCGTTGATTCGAAATTCCCTTCCAGGCTCAAAATCCAGATGGACAAAAGCGCGGTTAAAGGCCAGCATTGGTCTGGATAATTTCCCGGAAGTGTAGTCGGAAAGCGCATTGGAATAACGGTATGCCAATCGGAAAGAAAAGTATCGGCCAAGTTTTTGGTCGGCCTGAATGGCGGCACTCACACTTTCTGCTTTCCCCGTAGATGTGTAAAATCGAAGAACTCCGCTTTTTTCAGCATCCGTTATGCTTTGATTCTTAATTTCTGATAGAAATACATCGGCCGTAATGCTGCCTTTTCCTATTAATATCCTGTAATTCTGGCTGGCAGAAAGCCCAATTCCAGAACCCCTTTCAGATTTTAATCCAAAAGGAAGATTCGATTCGATGCCCTGAAACTCGGTTTTTCGACCGGAAGAAAAATAAGATAAATTTTGAGCAAGGATTTCGGGATCCTGCCAGGCGATTCCTGCGGCAAGTCTGAGCACAATGCCGGAAGGCGTTTCATATCGTAAGTGCACTCTGGGTGAAGCACGAAGTCCATACAAATTGTGAAAATCCAACCTGCTGCCTGCCACCAACAACAATTCCGGACTCAGCGGCAAACTAATTTCAGCAAATCCGCCTGTTCGAATTTCATGGATGTTGAAATCAAATTTTTGGTTGTATTGAAATTGGGTAAGGGATTCTTCGCGGTTTCTGCCGGAAAGTGAAAGTCCTATTTTTATTCCGGCACCATTTCGGTTGAGGTCCGCCTGGAAAACCGGTTCCAGACTAAAATACTTTTCTTGAAGTTCTATCTGGTTTTTGCCTGCGCTGGTGTTGTTTTTTCGAATTCCGCCAGACCACAAAACTCCCAGACTGGAATACATTTCGGTGTTGAAAACCTTTCCAATTTTTCCTGCCAAACCCAATCCTTCCATCTCGGATTTGTAGGCAAATCCTTCGAAATTTTTTGGAAGGCCTGACTCGTAATTCATACTTCCGCTAAGGCGCTCATCCCTAAAAACCGAGGCTGAAATCTGCATGCTTATGTTACGGGCAAAACTGTGATAAGACCGCAACATGGCATTCACTTGCTTGCCGATTGGGAAATCCCTGAATCCATCGCCATTTCCGTCGTGGTTCAGGGTTGTTGTGTTTGCGTGGAAAAAAAGAGCGGTTCCTCCTGAAGTTGATTTTCTTATTGGCAGAAATAGGTTTCCCTCAAATCTCCTCATAGAGGATCCAAATCCATTCAGCTCAATTTTCGACCCGGTATCGGCTTTGAGAAAGTTGGTATTTATCTGACCTGCAAGTCCGCCGTATCCTGATGCAAGTGTGCCAATTCCTTTTTGAACTTGAATGGATTCCAGCCATGGGCCAGGAACTAAAGCCGTGGCGCCAGGACCAAGCACGCCCGGAGGATTGGATTGATTTTCTTGGGAATAAGCTGTGTATTGTCCGGCCAAGCCCAGCATTTGAATTTGCCTTGCACCGCTCACCGGGTCTGGAAAAGAAACATCCACAAGTGGCGAGGTTTCAAAACTCTCCGAGAGGTTGCAGCAGGCTGCTTTTCGAAGTTCTTTTCTGTCAATGTTGATTTGAAGTGAGGCCGATTTGAATCCGGTTTGTCCCGGATTTCTTTCTTCCAGTACCAGAATTTCCTTTCCCTTTTTTTCAATTTCCTCGAGCCGTATTTCCAGGAAGTTTTTTGTTGAACGCAAAACAGTATCCCGCTTAAAACCACTGGCGGAAATAAGCAATTGAGTCCAGTTGTTAGAAAAGTTCAGACTGAATCTTCCGGAGGAATCTGAAAAGGTGGACTTGCCGGATGGCAACAATAGGACTACCGCATTCTCAATTGGAAGGCCGGTGGATTTATCCAAAACCCGGCCATTCAAACTTGACTGGTCCTGAGAATGTAAAGCGGATGATTGAAACAATAATTCCGCGAAAAGTAAAATGCTTATTCTGCAGATTCTCTGTAACGGCAACATTCGTGCAATTTGGAATAAGCCTGATCATTCGCTTTTACAGAGTCGGTGTCGTAACCGGCAGCAGCAACCTTTTCCCGAATTTCCTTCAAATTGGTTTTGCTGGCATCGAATCTCACTTCCAGAATTCCAGTCTCCGGATTCCAGGAAGAATATTGAATGGCCGGGGTTTGCAGGGCTTCTTCAATGGTTTCCTTGCACATCTCGCAATTGCCGGAAACTTTAATTTCTGCTGATCGGATGTTTTCAGCACATGATGCCAAAACAAATAGCATCAATACCAAGCCCTTGTTCATTTTTTCGAGGATTTGAGGTTTCCTTTTACAGAACCGCAATGCAGCATTTCATCTCCAAAATAGGGGTTAATCACCTTCTTCTGATCCGAAATCCAATCCGCACCTTTGTCGTTGAAAGCCATTGGGCAATGCACCACAAAAAGGGTTTCACCAGGAATAAGCTGGCCTTTTTCAACAGCCGTTTTCAGGCTATCAGAAAATACGGAGAATCCTTCTCGGATGCTTTCGAGGTTTTTAGCGTTTCGAATTAAATCGGCGCCGGCTTTTAATGCGGGAAAGGACCCTGATTCGCTTGCCAAACTTACGGCCTGCTTCGAAGCTTTTTTAAAATCGGAGCGGCTAAGCGCTTGAGATAATTTTAAATAATGAAAGACAATTTTGTCTTCATTTTTCAGGGCTGATGCATTGCAGACCCAAAGGAAATAGAATAAGGCTGAGGCAATTATGCTGGATAATTTGATTTTCATGTTGCGTTGATAAAATTGTACAAAAAGCCAAGTCAATGGTATTTGTACGGTATCAGCAACGAATGTTCAGGTTGAGTAAATAAATAGGTGGACCGTTGTCCGGTGGCTTAATTTCAAGCCAAACCTCTGATGTATCTGTTTCGGGTCCGCGTGGTTCTAGAAAAATGAAGGGCGGAATAAAAGGCACAAAGGGGAGTAGAATTCTGCCCAGCGCTACTTTATGTTTAATGCCCGAGGAAAGATGTTTTTGTGGTTTAAGTTTAGGCTGACAGCATTTTTTCTTCCCATCTTTAGGGGAGCAAGGGCAATGCTTGTCTTTGGTCTTCTGCGCCATTTTGCACGCCTTCGCACCCGGGTTGAAACCCATGGCGGAACCCATGATGCAAAATCCAAGAAGGAATAAAATCAGGCGCTGCATATCACAAATGTAAAAATTATTGCGAAAGCGCTTGTATTGAAAAATTAAAAAGTTGGGCAAGGAAGACCTTTTGGATGTTTGCTTCCTTTCAGGCTTAAGTATTTGGTGTTGAATTCGTAAGTCATGGTGATTTCGTGGCTTCCTCTTAAAGGACCGGTAAGGCCACTCAGGTTGATGTCGTAGGAATAACCAATGGTAAGGTTGTTTTGCTTGATACCGGTGAGCAGGGTTGCTGCATCCTGGTTTAGTTTATTTAATTTTCCAGTAGGTATCGGAAGTCCCCTGTACCAGGCGCCCAGTACAAAGGGGGGGCGATGGTAATAAACCCCAAGGTCGAGTTGACTTGCTGGTCCTTGCGCCCGGATCAAAATTGCAGGTGTAATCGAACGCGGAATCTCTTGTCCTTTGTAGTCTATTGGCTTTTCAAGCTCAAATCGGTATCCCCCAGAAAGGCAAATCCTTGGATCCAGACTATTCTCCTTAAAAAGGAAAAAGGAGGGAGAATGTGGGTGAAGTCCAGAAAGAGATGCCCACCATTTTTTGGAGTAAAACAGCACCCCAAGCTGCATGTCGAAAAGTGCACTTCCAATACTTCCGCCGGCCAATGGATCATTGCTTTGGGGTAAAACCGGATTTCTCGCCAATTGGTCGCCAAAAACGCCAAGGTTTGGGTCCCAAGTGTATTGGCCGAAGCCAAGTCCAATGCCAAAACTTACCCGAACTTCTTTTCCCAATTTGGCCCGGTAAGCATATTGCAACATGCCTGAAGTTTGGTTGTAGCCAAGTTTGGAAAGGTAGTTTCTGCTGAGAAAAAGCCCTATGCCCGAACTGGCCTTTTTTAAATACCAGTCGAAGGAGGAAACCCATCCTTTCCATCCATTCAATCCTGTCCACTGGCTTCTATAGCCGGTTGTTAAACGCGAATCAAGATTGCTTCCGGCGAAAGCCGGGTTGTAATAAAGCGGCAAAGCATAGAATTGGGAATACTGATAATCCTGTGCTTTTAATCCGTTGTGGAGGAAAAACAGAAATGCCAGTATGCCAATCCGGAACTTCAAATGCTATTTTTTGAGGTCAGCCAGATAGAGTTTCACCACAGGAAAAAGAAACACTAGCATAAATGGAGAAACCATTAAGTCGTTGGTATTCCTAGAAAGCAGCACGGCAGACTCAATGTGCAAGGCTTTCCCAAGAATATTCAGACCAAGGGAAAGGACAACAAATCCAGAGAAAACCGTAATAAGCAGGGAGCGAATCTGCTTGAAACCAAAATACAAAGCCATAAACCACAGGTAACTGATTATGTAAATCAGGGAGAAAAGTATCTTAATGAAGAAATCAGGATTGTCGGCTGAAAAGTGCAAACCTTTCTTAAAGACCATCAGCAATATTTCCCCGGCTCCAGTCTGATAAAAGCCCAGGATAATTGGCCTGCCCCAAACGAAAATTTCCTTGGAAAACTGGTATAAAAAAAGCCATCCTGCAAAGCTGATTGCAAGAAGTGCTTTGTTTGCTAATGTCCTATTTTGACTTGACATTGATGCCTGAGAAGCGATTTACCCAAATCATCCAGAAGAAAAAGATGGCTCCGTAAATCAAAATTGTAAATGTGTATTTGTGGTTGAAATCAAACGATTCCTTTGAAACCATGTGGTTTACAGCAAGCCCGATTACCCGGAGAGAATTAATCAGGTAAATGGAAATGATGCCCAAGGGCACAAACCACATTTTCTTTTTCCATGGTCCTGGAAAGGCAACCACAAATGCAGCAAACAAGACCATCAGTATAAGGCCATTGCATCCGTGTTCGATGAGTACAACCGGAATGTTGTCTTTAAACAAATAGGTGTTTTGTTCTGAAAAAGGCGACAAGGTGAAATTGCTGCTACCAAACGCATTTAGTGCAAGGGCGCTAATCGATGCGGTGTTGTAGGTAAGGTAGTGGTTTACGGTGCCGTCAGGTTCAACCCAGTTAAACCAAAGCAGGTGCCAACCAAGGTACAAAATCACGGCCTTGATTAGGAATCGGGTAAGCGGTTTGCTGAAATCCATTCTTTATAATTGGAAGTTGATAACGGCGCAAAATAGGAAACATTGCTGCCTGATTGTCAAAATTGATTTTGCTTAGGCAGAAATTTCGGGATAATCGCCATTTTGCATGCCCGGATTTTTTCGAAAAAAGAATACATGATTCCAAGCAGAACCTTCCTTACGGGCCTTTTGCCGGCATTGTTTCTCTTCATTTTTATTTCTTCTTTCCGTCGGGGGACGGATGAAAAATCTGAAAAGATTTCGCTTGGCAGGCAATTATTTTTTGATCCGATTTTGTCTTCAGACTCCAGCGTAAGCTGCGGTTCCTGTCACAAGCCTGAATTGTATTTTGCAGATTCTGTTGCCTTTAGCCGTGGCGTGGGGAAGGGTAGGGCCCGCCGCAATACGCCTTCAGTTTTAAATATGGCTTCCCGTGAATTTATGTTTTGGGACGGAAGGGCTGTTTCTTTGGAACACCAGACCCTGTTTCCTGTTCAGGATCCGAATGAAATGAACCTGCCTGTTTCAGAGGCCGTGCGCCGATTGCGGGCCAGCGAAAAGTATCAGGTTTTGTTTCAGAAGATTTATGGTAAAACGGCAGATGAACCTGCACTTCGGGAAGTCCTTGCAGCCTTTGAAACCAGCCTGGAGACCAGCGGTTCAAAATTTGATCTTGCCATGAATGGAAAAGGAAGTCTATCTGCTGACGAAAAAGCGGGGCAAAAAATTTTTGTAGGCAAAGGCAAGTGTTTCGATTGCCATTTTGGACAGGATTTTACCGGAGATGAGTTCCGGAACATCGGTTTATATGATGGTAAAAAATGGAGTGATGCAGGAAGATTTGAGGTAACCAAAGATTCCGCGGACATAGGTAAATTTAAGGTGCCTGGATTGAGAAATGTGGCCATGACTGCCCCCTATATGCACAATGGTGCTTTCCGAAGTCTGAGGGAGGTAATTGATTTTTATGTTGAACCTCAAAAATTTGTGCCTTCCGCCATCGGAACCGATTCAATTGTGAAAGGTGGAATCTCATTAAGTGAAAAAGAAAAACAACAGCTTGAGGCTTTCATGCAAACCCTCACAAGTCCGCCTTTGCTGATGAAATAGACTTTGGTCTGGTTTTTCAGCTTCACATTTCTGTTTGTCATTTTCAAAACCAAGTCTGCTTTCAGTATCATTGCATTTCCGTTGAAGGCGGATTTTTAAAAGCAATTTTACTCCATGTACACCCTCGAAAATAAACTTAGCCATACCCTCGAAGAAATCCATTCGCAGGGCCTTTTTAAAAAAGAACGCATCATTTCTACCCCGCAGGCCGTTGAAATTGAGGCCAGTCCGGGCGGTGAAGTTCTTAATTTTTGTGCCAACAACTATCTTGGCTTAAGCTCCCACCCAAAAGTAATTGAGGCGGCAAAAGCTGCCATTGATTCCCATGGATTTGGAATGAGTTCCGTGCGTTTTATCTGTGGTACGCAGGACATTCATAAAGAGCTAGAACAAAAAATTGCTTCCTTTCTTGGCACTGAAGACAGCATTCTCTACTGCGCTGCTTTCGATGCAAATGGCGGACTTTTTGAACCACTTCTTGGTCCACAGGATGCCATTGTTTCTGATGAACTTAACCATGCTTCCATCATCGATGGCATTCGTTTGTGCAAGGCAATGCGCTACAGATACAAGCACAACAACATGGAAGACCTGGAAGCGCAGCTGAAAGCAGCCCGCGAGGCCGGGGCCCAACAAATTCTGATTTTCACGGATGGTGTGTTTTCAATGGACGGAACCATCGCGCAGCTCGACCGGATTTGTGACCTTGCTGACCAATACAAAGCAATGGTTGGAATCGATGAATGCCATTCTACCGGTTTTATGGGTGCCAGTGGCCGTGGTGTCCATGAACTGAAAGGCGTAATGAACCGTGTTGACATCATCACCGGAACATTGGGCAAGGCCCTTG
This sequence comes from Spirosoma fluviale, assembly GCA_945902135.1. GTDB lineage: Bacteria > Bacteroidota > Bacteroidia > Cytophagales > Flexibacteraceae > CAMDMI01. The sequence goes on along the minus strand of CAMDMI010000021.1, from coordinate 1,162 downwards.
GCGGGGCTTCTGGTGGATTTACCGCCGCCAAAAAGGAGGTTGTGGAAATTCTTCGTCAGCGTTCCAGACCTTATCTTTTCAGCAATGCGCTGGCACCTTCAATTGTAGGCGCTTCCATTGCGGTGATGGATATGCTCACCGAAACTACAGCCTTGCGAGACAAGCTCGAAGAAAATACAATGTATTTCCGGAAACGGATGGAGGAAGCTGGTTTTGATTTGAAACCTGGAACCCACCCGATTTGTCCGGTTATGCTTTACGATGCGGTTCTGGCTCAGAATTTTGCCGATAAACTTCTTGCAGAAGGAATTTATGTCATCGGATTTTTCTATCCGGTGGTTGCCCATGGAAATGCCCGTATTCGTGTTCAGATATCAGCTGCCCATGAGCGCGAACACTTGGATACTTGCATAGCCGCTTTTATTAAAGTTGGCAGAGAGCTTGGCGTTTTAAAATCCTGATAAAAAATGGCGAATCCTTTCCTTTCCGGTCTGATTGCTTCCCGGCTCCAGTTTCGGAAAGGAAGGTCATTTTCGTCCTCGGTTATTCGGATTTCAGGAATTTCGGTGGCACTTGGAATCGCCATTTTGGTGGTTTCTGTGGTGATTCAGGCTGGTTTCCGAAAGGAAATCAATAAGCGCATTTTTAGCGTTGGCGGTCATTTAAGCCTTCGACAGTTTTCAACGGGTACCTTGTACGAAGAAGCGCCTTTGGATGGCGAAAGTCCTTTTTTGAAAATATTAAGAAAGATGCCGGAAGTGGCATCGGTTCAATCGTTTTCCTACAAGCCTGCACTTTTAAGCAACGAGGAAGAAGTTGCCGGCGTGGTTTTGAAAGGAATTGATGCTGATTTCAACCTTGCAGCTTTTCAGCAAAATCTGAAGGTTCCTGCTAAATCAGTTCCGGGTGAAGATGAAATCTGGGTAAGCGAAAAAATTGCCAGAAGTCTGGATTTGCAGGATGATTCTAAAGTGGTTGCATTTTTTATCCAAGAACCGCCACGCTACCGCAAGTTGTGTGTTTCACAGATTTACAATACCGGACTGGAAGAGGTGGATGAAAATATTGCGTTTGTGTCCCTTGATTTGTTGCGAGAAATAAACGGATGGTCTTCCGGCCAGACAGGTGGTTTTGAGGTGTTTGTAAAAGATTTTTCTAAGCT
>CAMDMI010000020.1 GCA_945902135.1 Spirosoma fluviale | reverse complement strand
GGCCTTGGGAAGTTGGCTTTTTCAATGCCTTCCAAAATCATTTCCAAGTTGTTTTCCGGTTCAAATCGGGCAATCAGCAGATTGTAGCCAAATGCTTCAAGTCCAAATTGATTAAGGATGGTTTCCGGCTTGACTTGTTCGGGGATGTCTGCGCCGTATGCAATGAAAACGCTGTCCTTTTTATACTTCTCAAGCAGATAATTTCTGATGCCGGGAGAGTCTGATACGAGCACATCAGAAGACCAAACAGCCCTGGCTTCAGCCCATCTCAAAAATTTCTGCACCGCCGGGCTGTATTTCGACCTTTTCCATTCCAGGCCATCCATGTTGGTTACAACCAGGGATTTTTTGGGCAAAAGGGGCGCCCAAACGGAACTGCTCGTGTAACCAAGCTGAAGCAGCACATTAAAATTCCGTCTCCTTGCATCAAGGATGCATCCGAGGTCATAAAAGAATTGTCCTGCTGTTCCCAACCAGTGTTCCGGATCTTGGATCACAATTCTTTGTACGCCGTTAAACTCAGTTCCCTGAAACTCATGGCGATGTCCGCAATACACATACACCTCATGGCCTTCCGCCAGCCATGCCTGACTTACAATTTCTGCAAACTGTTCAAATCCGCCATATCGGTTGGGAATGCCGCGTGTGCCTAAGATGCCGATTTTCATATTTGAAGGTTAAAAGTAGTTTCGAAATCGGAATTCATCCATTTTTTCGAAATATCCGGCATCAAGGGGTATTATTGCAAGGAATTTCTATAAACTGATGACAGAGTGAAGTTTATAGCATTTAGGATTTTATGTAATTTTCTGATCTAAGAATCTTCAGCCTTAATACCCTTGTTCGAATACAATAAATTGCTGCAGACCTGCAAACGAAAAATCAGGATTATTAACGGGCAATCAAACTAAATGGAGTTCTCTTGGCAATTACGATGAAAAGAAATATGCTCTCGGCCTTTATCCAGGTCCTTTTCTCGGGCATCTGTATGTTTCTTTTATACAAATTTCTGATTCACATTCTCGGAATGCAAAGGATTGGATTGTATTCTGTTGTTCTTTCCATTACAAGTACGCTGGGGATTTTTAATGCCGGATTTTCTGGAAGTCTGGTCCGTTATGTTTCAATTTTTTCTACTGAAAATCAGCCAAAAAAGGTTGTTTCTTTAATTGGAACAATATTCACTTCACTGTTGATTTTTTTCTCCTTTCTGGTCTGCCTTCTGATTTTGGGTGGGTCCGATCTTCTCCTGTTTCTGAAATTAGGAACCAAAGAAGCCATTGAGTTTGAAATGCTTCTTCCCCTGGCAAGCATGGTTTTTTTAACCAATATATTGGGCGGGGTTTTTCTATCAGCGCTTGAAGGATTCCAACGGGCCTACCTTAAAAATTACCTCCTCGCAGGAGCATCTTTAATGAACTTGTTATTAGCAGGCTTGCTCGTTCCTAATTTTGAGCTAAAAGGCCTGTTCTATGCAAATCTGATTTCAAATTTCCTGGTTTATTTGCTTGCCTGGAATTTTGTTAGGGTCAATCTGAAAGCAAAAATTTACCTCATTCCAATTTACTGGAATAAAGCGCTCTTCAAACAAACTTTTGGATACAACGGCACTTTTCAGGTGATTTCCATTAGCAGTTTGTTTAACGATCCGCTTTTGCGCATGTTAATTGTTCGTTTTGGCGGTCTTCCACTTGCAGGTATTTATGAATTAGCCAGTAAACTCATTCTTCAGGTGAGGGGAATTTTAGTGGCACTCAATCAAAATTTGATTCCGGTTTTTGCAAGCATGGAAAAGGAGGAAGACCAGGAAAACAGGTTGGCCTTGTTCTTAAAATCCCACCACCTTATTTTTAGTATTTCAAACTTTTTTTTGGCCACTCTTGCAGCCGCGCTTCCTTTATTTTCGGTAATCTGGCTTGATTCTGTTAATAAACAGTTTCTACAGGTCGCACTTATTTTGATTCCTGGCTGGATAATCAACACAATTTCAGTCCCTGTTTATTTCGCCAATATTGGTTTCGGCAAGCTAAAGCCAGTTTTGATTCACCATTTGGCCTTGGCTATATTGGTTCCAGCTTTCTGTTATCTCTCCGGTATCCTTGGATTTCAACTCGGTGTTGTTGCTTCCTGGTCAGCTGGCCTGATTCTTTGTAGCATTCCGCTGATTGTGGATTTTTTCTATCGACAACGAATTCCTTTCCCGCTCATTTTTCCCAAGGGTTTTCATTGGATGGTGTTTGCCCATTTTGGATTTATTCTGATTTGGTTCTTTTTCTGGAAGGCGGCTGGAAGTTTTTCATTCATTCAGGCATGCATTTTTGCTTTTTCAGGGGTAATTCTTTACACCTTTGCGTATTGGAAAGCAGGTTTGCTGGAAGAATTGAGAAAGGCAATAAAGAGGTGAGTAAAAGGTTGAGAATATGATAGATTTTTTCCTTCGGAATTTTAACAAATTGGCTCTTTTTTTTGGTGTTCGTTTGATTCAGGATGATGTGGCAACAAATCCTGCAATCATGCTTAAGCGGCTAATTGATAGATTTCAGGTGAATTTATTTCTTGATGTCGGGGCCAATGCCGGGCAGACATCCCTCAAATTGATTTCCAGCGGATACAAAGGCAGAATTTTAAGTTTTGAGCCAGTGCCAAAGCCATACAAAGAACTTGCTCGCAAAGCGGCCCGTTTCTCCAATTGGAAGGCCCTGCCGGTTGCAATTGGCGATTTTAATGGGTTTGTTGATGTTCATGTTGCAGGTAATCTGGAAAGCAGTTCTGTTTTACCGATGCTGGAAAGACATCGCCAAGCTGCTCCTGATTCTGCAGAAATCAGCCAGGTAAAAGCAGAACTCAGGCGCCTCGATTCATATCTGTCGGATGGCCTTATTCAGCCAGAGGATAAGATTTTTCTAAAGATTGATGTACAGGGTTTTGAGATGCAAGCCTTGAATGGCAGTGCCGGAATTCTCAATCAGGTAGTAGTTCTTCAAATGGAACTTTCATTGGTTCCCTTGTATGAAGGCGGCCTTTTATTTGAAGAGATAATGGCTCGGCTGAAGGAGCTAGGTTTTTCTTTATTTACGATTCTTCCTGGTTTCTCTGATCCCAAAACAGGTCAGTTGTTGCAGATGGATGGGGTCTTTTTCAAAGGATGAGGAAGGTAATTCTTAGCATAATAACAGTTACCAGAAATCCCGGTTCCGAAATTTTAAAGACCATTTCTGGAATAAGTCAATTCTTATCTGAAGAAGTTGAATTTGTGCTGGTCGATGGAAACTCCGATGAGCCAATTCTAAATTCAATGATTGCTCAGATGCCAGAAAATACAAAATTCCTTTCAGAGCCAGACATGGGCATTTACGATGCGATGAACAAGGCTTGGGAAATGGCTGAAGGAAAATATCTTTTGTTTTTAAATCATGGGGATGAATTACTCTGGATTCCAAATGAAATATTGCGTGGGTCAGATGCAGATGTGCTTTTAGGCTCAGTTCTTCTGGATAATGGTTTGCAGTTTCAGGGCAGAAATTCTGTTTTACTCCAATTTCGGAATCTTTGGCCCCATCAGGGAACTTTTTATAAAAGGGAATCCTCTTTCAGGTATAATTCATCTCTTAAAATATTCGCTGATTTCGATTTGAATCAGCGCTTGTATCAGACAAATTCTAAGATTCAGCTTCTCCCCGGTTCAAAACCTTTGGCCCGGCACCAGGCGGGTGGAGTTTCCGGAGATCCTAAAGGAGTGAATGAATTTTATTCAATCATAAGGGCTAATTATGGTTTTTTGTCTGTCGCCATTTCTTTCCTCTGGTTTAGACTTGAAGGCTTTCGAAAAAAGTTGATTCAACCCTTATGATCGTTGTTTTAATTCAAATATTGTTGCTTTCCATGATCTTTTTTTCCCTTTGGAAAAGGAAGTCTGGCCTTTTTATTTCGGTCATTACCATACAGATACTTCTTTACGATGTGTTTTCTGTTTGTTCAGATGAGTTTTTGCCCATTTGGTTGCGCTGGACGATGAAGGGCTGGCAGGAACTTATCTTTTTGTTTTCTTGTTTTTTCTTCATCCGGGAAAAGAAAAAAATGCCATCTGAATTTTGGGTGTTTTTAATTCTCGGTCTAATTGGACTGATATGTGGAGTGATCAATTCAAATCCTGCTGATCAGATTATACAGGGATTCAGGCTTTATCTTTTGCTCCCATTTGCCCTCATTATCCTGCTTAAAACAGGGATTTTTGAAAAGTTCAATGTCTTGATTCCGGCTTATATCCTTCTGGCCTTTTGCTTTTTGTCAGTGCTTTATTCACTTTGGCTCGATTCTCAATTTCAAGGGGATTTACAGCAATTGTGGTTTTATGATTTTGTAGACAAACGCCATCCGGTAGAAGCTGCAAGGTTCAATTACATACGAGATGGGGGTTTGAGGGCTTCTGGATTTTTCATCAGTCCTCTTGTTCAATCTGCAGCCCTTGGATTTGCAGCCTTGCTCTGTTTTCGGATTTTCGTTCAGAACTGGCCTGCAAATGCCCGTCAATTATTGCTTGGTCTGATTTTGATAATTTTCATTTTAGGCTTGTATTACTGTCGAACCAGAATTGGCTGGGTGATTTTCGGCGGTGGACTTTTTCAATGGTTTGGTCCGAAGTACTTGAATAAAAATCGACCTTTCAGCCCATTCCTGGTTCCTGGGGCGCTCATTTTGATTACCTTTCTTTGGCTGCTTTCTGGATTTTCTACAGAACCTTCAGCGAATGGCCGTCTGGATCAGTATGCTTTTTTTCTAAGGGAGTTTAGTTTTTGGGGATTCGGATTCGGACATCCACTTACCATGACTCTTTTTGACTCATTGGTGATTTCATCGGCGCTTCTTTTTGGGATATTTTCAATATTGTATTTACTCATACCTGTTTCAATCTGTCTTAATTTGGGTAAAATTCTGGCCTCGAATTTGCCTTCAAAAGATTCTGGTTCTGATTTTTTTCTCATTCAGCCTGTTTCAGCATTTTCTTCGATGTTGTTATATTCAATGGTTTTTCAGTTTACCAATGGTGGTCCGGTTATAGCTTTGTTCTATTGGTTTGCATTTCTTCTTTTTTCAAACAAAAACCACCAAACTAAAAGTGCTTGAAAGAAAGAATGGTTCTCCCGCTGTTTTGGCTGTTTTGGTCCTTTACAGGCGCTCACTCACAGAGTCGAGTACTTTTCAATCCCTTTGTCAAGCAAAAGAATCTGGCATCAAAAATATAAGAGTTTATATTTTCGACAATAGCCCGGAGGAACTGCATTTGGATGATCGGTCTTTTGTTGAAAAAAACAGTGATTGGATTGCCTATTTCCATTTTCCTCAGAATATTTCATTGGCTAAAATTTACAATCTCGGCATTCAGGCAAGGACAAACGAGGATTCTATGCTCATCCTCGATCAGGATAGTTTTTTTCAACCTGATTTTTTCCATTCTTTTTTCACTGCAGAAGCACTTCATCCCGATGTTGATTTATTCCTGCCTTTGGTAAAGCACAATCAGATTATTGTGAGTCCAGGTAAATGGAATGGTTTCAAGGGAAATTACCTTGATTCTGTTCGGGGTGGTAGAATGAGTGCAAAAGGAATGACTGCAATTGCAAGTGGCATGTTTGTTCGCTACCGCTTTCTGTTGAACGAATTCCGCGGATTTGATGAACGATTCAAGCTTTATGGAATAGACACTTATATCATGCAGAAGCTGGCCAATTCCGGAAAGGACTTTTTTCTGCTTCCATTTCAACTTGGCCATGAATTGGCCGAATACTCCATAGAACCCGTAGAAAAGAAAATTTTTCGCTTTGAAGAATTCGTTTTGGGCAGTTTGTTGCTTACAGAAGCCAGCCGTATTAATCGTTTAAAATGCACTGTTTTCTTATTTTACAAGGCCATTCGCCATTCGTGGTTTTATCGAAATACAGGATTTCTTAAGTGCTTGCTTAGTATTCCTGATTCTGGGTATAAATCGGTCGGGCAAGATTCAGAAAATTAATGATCCAATGTATATGAATCCTTTTTTCTGATTATCATTGAAACTGGATGGGCGAGCTTTTTATTTTTAATTTCTAGGCATGGGAGTTCGAAGATTTGAATTGGACCGCGTATTCCCATTTTTGTTTTCTGTAGGTATTTTTTTGCCCAACGGCATAAAATCTGCGGCGCTTGGTGCCTTAATTATTCATTTTTTTCCCAAAATAAAGTTTCGCGCTTTTATAGGCTTTTTAAGAAAGGATTACCTCAGTTTGATGTTTATAGGATTCTTTCTTCTAACTGCCATTTCTTTTTTCTGGTCAGAAAATAAGGGGGCATATTTTGAGGAGCTAAATTCAAAACTCCCATTTTTGATTGTGCCCCTTTCAATATTCCTTGGAAACCGAAATCTGAATAAATCAATAAACGGAATGCTTTATGCATTTTATTGGACCGGACTGTTGGTTTCAATTGCTTGTGTTTTTCAGTCTGCATTCTTCTTTCCAAGCGGTTTTCAATGGGATAACTTCGTATACGAAAAGCTGGCAACGCTCAGTGGTTTGCAGCCGATTTATTTAAGCCTTTATCTAATTCTCAGTTCGCTTGCCTGGTATCAATTGTTCCTTTCAGGCGAATTTAAAAAATCCAGAATCCATTTTGCCTCGCCCGCTTTTTTGTACCTGATGGTTGTGTTACTTTCATCAAGGACAGAACTCATGGTGTATGTGGGCGGATTTTTGCTCATCCTTTTGCGCCATTTCTGGGGTCGGAAAATCATCATTGTCTGTTCGGTTTTGCTTTTTTCACTGTTGACCGTTGTGGTGATCATGTGCAGCAAAACAAATGCCGGGCGCTTTGCCGAAATGGTGGATGTCAAATCTGATTATAAATCGAATAAGTGGGGTGGACGATCTCTGCGGATTGAAAAATGGCGCAACACCCTGGAGTGCTACATGAATTTTCCAATTCTTGGCACCGGGGCAGGTGATTGCGAGGATGAACTCCTCAAGGTTTATAGGAAGAACAATTTTGAAATTGCCCTGAAAGCATCTTACAATCCCCACAACCAGTTCCTGCAAACCCTGCTCACACTTGGGCCAATTGGTTTGTTTTTTCTTCTGGGAATTTTCGGTTCCATGCTAAAAAGAGCAGACAGAAATCAAGATTTTCCTCTATTTCTGCTGGTTATTGTTTTTGCCTTTTCAATGATTACTGAAAGCATGCTCGAAAGGCAGTCCGGCATTTTTCTGTTTACGGTTCTGGTTTCCTTCTTTGCTGCTGTTTCCAAATCGAAAGCAGCGGAGTTGCCTGTCGAAAATTAGCTTTCGAGGATTTGAAATAGCTTTTGAGCAGTTTTCTTCCAGTCAAATTCTTTCGCTCTTTCCAAGCCTTTTTCGGACATTTCTTTCCGAATCTCCGGTTTTTCCAGCAATTCGGAAATGCCAGAACGAATGGATCCGGGCTCAATGGGGTCAACAAGTATGGCAGCACCTGCGCAGACTTCTGACATTGCCGAATCTTTGGAAGTCAGGACTGGAACACCCGAAGCCATTGCTTCTAAAACTGGTAAGCCAAAGCCCTCAGCCAGCGATGGAAAACAGAAAATTTCAGCCATGCAAAGGATTGAAGGAAGATCCGAAAACGGCACTTTTCCCAAAAGCAGAACTTTGTTTTCCCGGCTGAATTTATCGAGGCTTTCCTTCAAACCTGGTTCGGATTTCCAATCTGCTTCTCCTACAATTACAAGCGGCGGCGCATCCGGAATTTCTTTCAAGGCCTGAAGCAAAGGCCCGATATTTTTGCGGGCATTGAGTCTGCCCACATAAAGCAGGTATTGTGCCGGAAGCTGATATTGTTGTCGAACTGCTTCCAGTTTTTCAGAATTTTGTTCCCGGGCAGGTTTGAATTCGGGTTCTTTTCCATGATGCAAAACTGAAATTTCAGTTCGCTTCCCAAGGCCGTAGGCCTGCATCCGTTTCTTCTCACTTTCTGAAATGGTGATGATTTTATCTGCAAAGCGACTGAGAAGCGGCATCAGGGAAAAATACAGCCGTTCTGGCAAGGAGAAGAATTCCGGGTGACTCAGGTAAATCACATCATGGATGTAAACCCAGGGTTTAGGGCCCAGAATGCTTCCGAAGTTCTGGTATAAAATTCCATCTAAGCCCAGTTTTTTGCCCCAAAATGGCAGCAGGAGTAAGTTGGAAAGCATGTTGTTTCCTGCCCAAACGAAAACAGTTTTGATTTGAGGTCCTTCAAAGGGGAAGGGAAGGTTCCTGTGTTTTTTATTCAGAAAAAAATATAGCTCATGACCAGGATTCTCCCGCACCAGGTTTTCTACCAGATTCCGCACAACCACCTGATTGCTGACCGGGCCGGAAAAAAACCACTTTGCATCTATTCCTATTTTCATTTTTGTGCCTGGTTTTTTTCTGCTTGACCAAACAAATATGAATAGGTAAATTGCCTTAAAAGGGAAGCACGGTCGGGTTTCATTTCATCTCCATGATGAATTTGTTGTTTCGGTGTTAGAAGGCTGCAACCATTGCGATAAGCATACATGGCAAAGTCCTTTGACTCGTTTGAAAGGAGATTTTTTGATAAGGGTGGAAGGCTGGAACTGTCTCCCATCTGCCAGCAAAGACTTGCAAACAAATCCGTTTGATTGCCCAATTTTTTCACCTTGCCTTTTTGTCCTCCAAGTGCCGGTCCAAACCAGACCATCGGAATGCGGTATTTCTTAGGGTCAGAATCTCTGGAATTTCCTGGCAAAGTATGGCCGTGGTCTGCCACCACAATCACCAAGGTATTTTTCCACCAGGGTTTTTTACTGGCTGATTTTACCCAGTTTCCCAGGCAGCGGTCGGTGTATCGGTGAGCCCTGCAAAAAAGAGCATCTCTTGAAAGGCCAAGTGGGGTTTTTTCTCCGGGTACTTCAAACGGCTCGTGGCTTGAAAGCGTAAAGAGCATGTGAAAAAATGGCTGAGTTTCCTTGTCTGCTTCTTTCAATTGCCGATCAAAAACCACTTCGTCGTGTGCGCCCCATTTTGAATTATAGGTTTCAGGCGGGAAATCCTCCTTGCCAATCAGTTTATCGAATCCGGCATTCAGAAGGTAGCTTTTCATGTTGGCAAATTCGAGTTCGCCTCCGTATAAATATGCGCTTTTGTAGCCTTGATCCTGAAATCGCCTGTTGAGAAATGGAAGATTGGCTGTAAGGTTGGGGTGCGACATCAGGCTAATTTTCCCAAATGCGGGCGTGGCCGAGAGAATGGAAACAAGTCCTTTGTCGCTGCGGTCGCCATTGGCGTAAATATTGCTGAAATTCAAACCTTTACGGGCCATTTTGTCGAGGTTTGGTGTGGAAGGAGCGATGCCATTTGTACAACCTGCAACTTTTGCGCTAAGACTTTCCCAGACAATCAACACAACATTCGGCTTGCCGGGTAAAAGCAATTGCCTTGTCTGACCATGGTCTTCGAACAATGAGTCGCGAAATTTGTTCGCATCCTCCATGGAATGAACCACATAAAGTTTCTCCAGGGCTTCATTGTTTCCTTCCAGCAAAGACTGACAAAAAACCCAAATCGGATTTTCAGCAGCCTGGTTCAGAATTCTTTTCGAAGAAAAATAAACTGAGCTTTGGTTCATTGGTGCCAGTTGAAATCCACCCCGGATTGGGATGATGCAAGCCGCACTCAACACCAAAATAGGAAGACTTGAGATTTTACTTCCGGCAAGGTTTTTCCTCAACCAGGAAGAAAGTCTCAGCCATGAATAAATTCCCAAGGCCGAAAGTAAAATCCAAATTGAGCACAGCAGCAAAAGTGGGGATGACATTGCGCTGGCCAATGCCTCTTTTGGGAAAGCCAGGTAGGGGAGAATGGCAGAATCAAGTCTGTGGCCCCAGATGTGGTAGATCTCCAGATCGGTGCATGCGAGTAAGGCCACCAGGGGCACAAGAAAAAAATGGTAATATTTCAGAATGCCAAAAAGCAGAGAATCTTTTAGCCAAGGTCGGAAGGCTAAAATGAAAATGGGCATAATGGAAAAATAGCCTGCCATGGAGAAATCCATGTACAATCCATGCGCCATGCTTTGCAGTATTTCAGGAAGTGGCAAGGCCGACAATACGGGCTGCCACAAAGCGAACATGGGTCTGATTGCAGCAAAAAAAAGAAGCCAGAACAAGAATACCGGAATGGAATGCCTTGCAACTGACTTCATTCTATACAATTAAACTTTTCCAGCCATTTGGGCATCTGCAACCCCAATGGCAACCATGTTCACAATTTCCCGCACAGAACTTCCCAATTGAAGAATATGCACAGGCTTTTTCATACCCAGCAAAACCGGTCCAATCGCCTCTGCGCCACCAATTTCCTGAAGCAGTTTATAGGCAATATTTCCAGCTGCAAGATTTGGGAAAATCAAGGTATTGGCTCCTTTATGCGAAAGTTCTGAAAAAGGATAATGTTCCTTCATCAGGCTTGGATTCAGTGCAATGTTTGCCTGCATTTCACCGTCAATAATCAAGGTTGGCCAGCGTTCTTTTGCAATTTTCAGTGCCTGCTGAATTTTTTCAGGTTCCTTTCCACGGTTGGTTCCGAAGTTGGAATAGGAGAGGAGTGCTATCCTCGGAACCTCTCCAAACATCCGAACCTTGGCAGCGGTTAAGCCAATAATTTCAACCAGGTCGTCTACGCAAGGATCTACATTGACAGTGGTATCGGCAAAGAAATAAGTTTCTCTCTTTGTGTTCAGAATGTACATTCCAGCTACACGGCTGCTGCCATCTGCAACGCCAATAATTTTGAGGGCTGGCTTGATGGTTTGTGCGTAATCTTTTGTAAGACCAGAAATAAGTACATCCCCAGAATTTTCATTCAGCATGGCGGCACCGAAATGATTCCGGTCCTGCATGGCTTTTAAGGCATCATATTTGGTCATGCCTTTGCGCGCCCGTTTCTTGTAGAGTATGTTGGCGAAACGCTCGACCATTTCATTTTCTTCCCGTGGATTCAGTATCTGGCAATTGCTCAGGTCAAGACTGAATTCGGATATAAGCTGGGCAATTTTGGCCTTGTTGCCGAGTAAAATTGGCGTGCCGATTTTTTCATCCTGAATAATCTGTGCAGCCTTCAGGACCTTATAATTATCGGCTTCAGCAAAAATCACCCGCTTTGGACTTGTCTTGGCCATGGTCACAATTTTGGTCATCAGTTTTTGTGACATGCCTACCCTTTGCAAAAGATCGGCCTCATATTGCTCCCAATCTTCGATCTGGAGTCGGGCTACACCAGAGTCCATTGCAGCCTTGGCAACTGCCGGCGCAATTCTTGTAATCAGGCGTGGATCAAGGGGTTTTGGAATCAAATACTCACGACCAAAAACGAGTTTTGTATTGTCATACGCTTTATAAACTGTATCCGGCACCGGTTCTTTGGCCATTGCGGCAAGGGCATAAGTGGCGGCCAGTTTCATTTCTTCATTGATGGCGGAGGAGCGCACATCGAGAGCGCCCCTGAAAATGTATGGAAAGCCCAATACATTGTTTACCTGGTTGGGATAATCCGAACGACCAGTAGCCATGATGATGTCGGAACGGGTTGCCATTGCCAGTTCGTACTCGATTTCCGGGTCGGGGTTGGCCAGCGCAAAAACGATTGGATCTTTGGCCATTTTGGCCAGTTGCTCAGGCTTCAGCACATTGGCGGCAGAAAGCCCGAGAAAAAAGTCAGCCCCTGAAATGGCTTCATCCAGGGTTTTTATTTTTTTGTTCGTGGCAAATTCTGCCCTTGGGTCGTTCGGATTAACAGTATCTACATGCACCACACCTTCTTTGTCTATCATCACCACATTGTCCTTTTTGAGTCCAAGTGAGATGTAAAACTTGCTGCAGGCGATGGCGGCGGTACCAGCACCAAGCACCACGGTGTAGATTTCTTCAATCTTTTTTCCGGTGATTTCCAGTGCATTCAGAAGCGCAGCGGCCGAAATAATCGCCGTGCCATGCTGGTCATCATGCATGATTGGAATTTTGCACTGCGCCTTTAGTTCCTGTTCAATGCGGAAACTTTCAGGGGCTTTGATGTCTTCCAGGTTGATGCCTCCGAAAGTGGGCTCCAGGCTTTTTACAATGCGGATAAATTCATCCGGGTCGGTGCAGTCGATTTCGATGTCGAAGCAATCAATGCCGGCAAATTTCTTAAACAGAACACCTTTTCCTTCCATTACTGGCTTGGATGCCAGTGCACCTATGTTGCCAAGTCCGAGGACTGCTGTACCATTTGAAATTACGCCAACCAGATTCCCCTTGGCGGTGTAGTTGTACACATTTTCAGGATTGTCCTTAATTTCAAGACAAGGTTCTGCAACTCCTGGTGAATAAGCAAGGGCGAGATCGCGCTGGGTGGTAAGGGGTTTTGTAGGGTTTACCTCAATTTTGCCGGCGGGCGCATTTGAGTGGTATTTCAGGGCGTCTTCCTTCCGGATTTTTCTCTGTGACATTATTTCTTGGTTGTTCTAAATCGTACGCTGAATTCAGGATGGTTTCCTGATCAAAAAAATCATTCGTTCAGAGGCATTTTCATCAAATGGCCCCATGTTGTAATCGCCTGACAAAAGAACGATTTCAAAGCCGGTTTTTTCAAAATACCTTAAAAAGTCATCTTTTAAAATGGCCTGCACTCGTTCCATGAACTTGTGCTTTTTGCCATCTGCCTCAAAACTAATTCGCTTGCAGATGTTGCCATCTTCGAGGCTTCGCTTCAAATTGAAGTGAATGCCTCCTTTTACTGTTTCTGATTCTGGAACCAGATTTTGGATAACCCGGGCCGTATTCATGAAATCTACCAGAAGAAGGCCGCCTGGTTTTAAGGAAGTTTTGATGGCCGTCAATACTTTGAGGTTTTCTTCCTCAGAGCCAAAATATCCAAAACTAGTGAACAGGTTCAGTACAAGGTCAAATTCTTCATTTCCCTGTGCTTGGCGCATGTCTCCGGTTTGAAAGCCAAGTCCTTCTTCTTCAAAGGGCTTTGCAAGTGAAATCGAATTGGCAGAAAGATCAACACCCAGCACCTTGTGCCCAAGAGAATGGAGAAAAATGGAATGCCGGCCTTTTCCGCAAGCAAGGTCGAGCAAGTTTGAGGGCACAGGAAGGTCCAGCACTTTCATCAGACTGGCCACGAAGCCCTCGGCCTCAGTTTCATTTCGATCCTGATACAAGGTGTGGTACCAGCTGGTATCAAACCAGTTTTCAAACCAGGCGGCTTCTTTATTTTGCTCCATCAGAAAAGGAATTCAACAATAAGGTAATTAACAGGAGCCGAGAGGAAAAAACCGTCGAAACGGTCCAGAAATCCGCCATGCCCGGGCAGCAATGAACCTGAATCTTTCATTTCGAGGCTGCGCTTTAATCGGGATTCGGCAAGGTCGCCCAAAGTGCCGGCAAGGGTGGTGGAGAATGCCAGCACCAGCCATTGGCCGGGGGTAAATTGTGTTAGACTTTGAGATAGAATCCAGGCCAGCACCAACGATCCCAGTAGTCCGCCTCCGAGTCCTTCCCAGGTTTTCTTTGGCGAAACAGCAGGCAGTAATTTGGTTTTGCCAATGGTCCGTCCTGCAAAATAGGCGCCCGAATCGGCCATCCAAAGCAGACCGAACATTCCAAGGAAGAGCATTGGGTCGTAGGTGAGTTCCTTCAACATAGAAACCATGCAATACCAGGGCAGCACCAGATAAATCCAGCCAAACATGGTCCAGCCGGCTTTTTCAAACGGTTTTTCATCTGAAGAAAAAATACTGGAAACAACCAGGACAAGCGGAAGGAAAAGCAAGCTTCCGAGGGCTAAATTGAAAAGGTCGGAAAAAACCAGAATGCAAAAAGCCAGTGATCCCGCAAGGCCAATTATTATTTTTGATAAACTGGAATAAGGGAAGGGCGCAAGGCTACAAAATTCCCACAAGCAGACGAAAATGAGCATGCTAAAAAACAGGATTGTACCCGCAATTCCGTAAAACAACATGCCCATAAAAATGGCCATTCCGATGAAAGCCACAATAATTCGTTGTTGTAGGTTGCTCAGTTTTGAAAAGATGTTTTTCATTCAGATAATTATTAAACGCCTTGTTTGCGGCTGCGGATTTTATCAGCTTCTTCTTGCACCATACTGGCAATGCTCCAAACTACGCCAGCCGAAATGGCACCAATAAACCAGGGAATCTGGGCGGGGTCTTCCACATTGAGGGAACTTACCTTTTGCTGGTAAAGCACCAGCCCGACAAGGGTTATGGCATTGTTTAAAATGTGGGCCAGCATCGGCAGCCGGATGTTGCCCGTCCAATAAAAATAATATCCGAAAAGTGCGCCCAATGCCATCCGAGGAATGAGTCCGTAGAACTGAATATGAATGGCAGAAAAAATAAAGGCTGTGAGCCAGATGCCGACATGTTGGTTCCCAAAAAGGGTGGAGATTCGGGGCTGAAGAAGTTTGCGAAAGAAATACTCTTCGGTGATTCCAGCCAGAATGGCAATGACTAAAAATCCAAGTAGGGTTTCTTTAATAGAAGAAAACTCCACCAAAAACATGGTAAGTTTTTCCATTTCCATTTCTTTTTGAAAAGCCCAAGTCTGGAACTCATTCAAAAATTGAGGAAGTTGGATGCTTTGGTTCCAAGCGGCCAGCCAGGAATTTACAGGCAGCATCAAAATAGAAAGACCAACAACGAGAATCAGAATGGTGGCATTGGGTCGGATGGAAACCGGCTTGCTTGAAAAGGGTGTTAAAAATCGAATCAGCCCAGGAAGTAAAACGAAACTTCCTAAGGCAATCAGACCTTGCATCACCAACATGGCCATGCGTCCAGTACTTCCAAATTTTTCCAGGCCTTGAATGCCGCTGAGCTCAGAAGCATCTGCACCCGTGATTAAGGCCCCGACAAAAATTGCAAGTCCCGAGAAAACCAGCATTCCAAGGATGCACAGTCCGATGAGAACCAAAATTTCTGAAATTGCTTTTTGCTTGTTGCCCGCTTCTGTGCTGTCCATGAGAGTGTGCAAAAATAAGCGCCTGAATTGATTTGCGGCCCATGAATCCGGTTTTTTGGAAATTGGTATTTCCATGTGCGGTGAATTGAGCCAAATGAGGCAATTTGCGGCCCATGCGACGCTTTATTTCTTTTTCGATTTTATCCCTTTGGCTCTCTTGCCCGAAGGTATTCGCAGATAATCGCAATTCTGGGCCGCTAAAACCTGCACTGGTTGTGGGCATTGTGGTGGATCAGATGCGGTATGATTTTCTGTATCGGTACGCCGATTGTTATTCGAAGGGCGGTTTTCAAAGGATGTTGAGGGAGGGATATTCCTTTTCTTCCTGTTTGTATTCCTATGCGCCCACCTATACTGGTCCTGGCCATGCTTCCATTTACACAGGCACAACGCCAGGATTGCATGGAATTGTGGGCAATACCTGGTTCGAGGCCGGAGCCAAAAGGAAATATTGTTCCCAGGATGATTCGGTTTTTGGCATTGGCACAGACGGCATCGAAGGTAAAATGTCGCCTGCCAATATGCTGGCTGGTTCCATTGCCGACCAATTCAAAATCGCCGGTAATTTTCAGGGAAAAACTTTTGGCATTGGCTTGAAAGACCGCGGGGCCATTTTCCCAGCGGGGCATGGGGCCAATGCGGCATTTTGGTTTGATTTTCAGAATGGGAATTTTGTTTCTTCCAGCTGGTACAAAAGTTTGAATGGAAAGCTGCCTTCATGGCTGCAGAAATTCAACAATTCAGGCTTGATGGCTTCTTATTTGGATTCTGTCTGGAAGCCATTGCTTCCGCTTCAACGGTATAAGGCCAGCACAGAAGATGATAAAATTTGGGAAAATCCACTCGTGCCAAATCGGGCGCCGATTTTTCCTTACCGCTTAAAAGACCTGAATACGCCCGATGCCGTTGCGGCCTCGCCATTCGGAAATTCTTTGACGAATCAGCTGGCGATGGCGCTTATCGATGCGGAACAACTTGGAAACGACAGCATCACAGATTTTCTGGCGGTTTCATTTTCTTCAACCGACCTCATTGGTCATTCTTACGGACCATTCGCCATTGAAACGCAGGATGCCTACATCCGCCTCGACCGGGATCTTGAAAAGCTCTTTTTATTTCTGGATCAAAAAGTAGGGAAGGGCAACTATCTCTGTTTTCTCAGTGCCGACCATGGGATTATGGAAATACCCGCCTTCCTTCGGGACAAACAAATTCCGGCTGGAAACTTTTCCTCCAACAAAACGCTGGACAGCTTGCGCTCCATTTCCATCCGGATTGCTGGTCAGGACTGGCTTGCGGGAATGGACAATTTGCAAGTGTATTTCCGGGATGGATTCTTTAATCTTGAAGAAAGCAAACAAAAATCCATTGAGTCGGCCTTCATCAAGTGGCTGGAAAAACAGCCCGGCGTTCTAAGGGCTTTCAAGCTTCATGGAGAAAAGCCATGGCCGGAGCCTCCATTGCTGGAAAAGTTTCAATCCTCATTTTATCCTGGTCGGTCCGGACAAGTGCAAATCCTACTGAAACCCGGTGTATTAAACCAGGGCAGTGCAAAAGGAACCACGCACGGCGCGCCTTATCCATATGATTCTCATGTGCCTTGTCTTTGGATGGGCTGGAAAATCAAGCCAGGGGAAGATGTTCTTCCTTTTGCAATTGAAGACATTGCCCCCACACTTTCTAGTTTAATGCACATTGGATTTCCCAATGCTTGCACAGGAAAAGCACACTCTATACCATTAAAGCCCTGATTTATGAAACCCGGTGAAATAGTAAAATGCCGCATGCGCAAAATCGATCCGGAAGGATTGGTCATGGAAACCGGTGAACCGGAAAACAAAGAAATCTGGATGGTTCCGAATCTGGCTGTGCCTTTTGTGGCAGGCCGCGAAATGGAACTTTTCATTAGTCACAGAGATGATGAAGGCAGATTTTGGGGAACTGCCGATTTGCCTCCTATGCGTTTGGGGGAAGTAGAATTTTTGCAGGTTGAAACAGTTGCCAGGGCCGGCGTCTTTTTTGACTGGGGTCAGCCTAGACCATTATTTTGTCCCTTGCATCTGGTAAATGGGATCGTGCGGCCGGGAATGTGGGTGCCTGTGCGGCTGATTGAAGATGGACGAAGCGACAGGTTGATGGCCACCATGCTGTGGAGAAAAGAACTCCTTCCTGCTGATGAAGATTATTCAAAAGGCAGGCCGGTGAAAGTGCTGGTGATGGAGCCGCATGAACTTGGCTTTATTGTGCTTGTAGATTGGTATTACCAGGGAATTATTTACCACAACCAGGTTTTTAAGCCATTAAGAAGTGGCCAGAAACTCGATGCATTTGTCAATGCACTAAGGCCGGATGGCAAATTGGATATTTTGCTTCAGCGGCCCGGTTATCTGGAAGTACATTCTGCTTCCACTGAACTTCTGGAAAAACTCAAAGCAGCTGGTGGGCGCATTGAGCTCGGCGATAAGTCGCCTGCCGACCTTGTTTATGAACAACTCGGGATGAGCAAAAAAGTGTTTAAAAAAGCCCTTGGAGCCTTGTACCGTGATGGAATTGTGGGTCTTGGAGAAGGAAGTTTCTGGCTCTTTGAAGGAGACGGGGATTGATAAGAGAAAGTCTCGTCCTAAAATGGGTTTACACAAACAAGTGTAAAAATGGACAGGAAATTTACCGGAAAACCGGGCAAACACGCAGATATGTGCCCTTAACATTTGCATTTCCGTAGGGGCGAATTCCGCCCTGCCAAAGGCGGGCGAGACTAGTGCAATTCGCCCCTACGATTGCCGCAGCCGGAAAACCCCAAAATCCGCGAAATCCATTCATCCGAATCCGCGATGCTTACAAAAAAGGGCAGCCTTCGTTGGTGTTCCCGTGCGGTCAGGTGTTTTCGTGTCGAGACATTTGCATTTCCGTTGGGGCGAATTGCAATTCGCCCTTACTTATTGGCGACAACACCAACAATGGCGAATTGCTAATCAATCATGATTTAGGGCAATAAAAAAGCAATATATTTGCGCAAATAGTCAAATATGGCCTACAGGATTTTTATTGTGGAAGATGATGTCTGGTACGGAGAATTACTCCGGCACCATCTTTCCCTGAATCCTGATTATGAAATAGAACTTTTCACGACAGCCAAGGATTTTCTTGCCCAGTTGTACAAAAATCCGGATGTAGTTTGTCTTGACTTTTCCTTGCCCGACCTGAGTGGAGCAAAATTGCTGGCACGCATTCAGTCCGAAAACAGTTCTGTTCCGGTTGTCATCATCAGTGGCCAGGAAGAGATTTCTGTGGCGGTAGATTTGTTGAAATCCGGTGCCACCGATTACATTATAAAAGGAGATAATACCCGTGATTTGCTATGGAAATCTCTCCAGAGAATTAGGGAAAATTCGGACCTAAAAAGAGAAGTTGAAGAACTTAAAGAGCAGCTGGAGGAAAAGTTTAGTTTTTCCAACAGTTTAATCGGCCAAAGTCCTTCGCTTGAAAGGGTTACATCATTGGTGCAAAAAGCAGCCCGTACCAACATCAATGTTTCAATTTCCGGGGAAACCGGTACCGGAAAAGAGCTGGTTGCCAAATCTATTCACTTCAATTCTGAGAGAAGCAAAATGCCTTTTGTGGCTGTGAATATGGCTGCAATCCCTAGAGACCTCGTCGAAAGTGAGCTTTTTGGGTATGAAAAAGGCGCTTTTACCGGCGCTGCAGCCACAAAAAAAGGCCGTTTCGAAGAAGCACAGGGCGGTACTATGTTTTTGGATGAGATAAGTGAAATGGACATCAACCTGCAAAGCAAAATTTTGCGGGTTTTGCAGGAGCGCGAGCTTGTGCGTCTTGGTGGCAACAGGACCATTCGCCTCGATTTTCGCCTCATTTGTGCCACGCAGAAGAGCCTCGCCGACGAGGTTCGAAATGGAAAATTCAGGGAAGATCTTTATTACAGATTGATTGGTCTGCCAATTGAAATGCCACCCTTGCGCAACAGAGGAAATGATGTGCTTATTCTTGCCCGGCATTTTTGCGATGCGTTTACCACTTCCAATAAAATGCGGCATCTTGAAATTACAGAAGATGCCAAGCAGAAATTGCTCACCTATCCGTATCCCGGCAATGTTCGTGAACTTCGGGCAGTGGTGGAACTTGCGGTTGTAATGAGTGATGGCAAAGCCATTCGCTCGGAAGACATTTCCTTCATGACCATGAGCCCCGATCACAACCTGATGGACAGGGAAAAAACCCTTCGGAAATACACTTGTGAAATCATTTCATTTTACCTGCAGCGTTACGAAAACAATGTAGTTGATGTGGCCAGGCGTTTGGATATTGGAAAGAGTTCCATTTACCAGATGATCAAGGACAAAGAAATTGTCCTCAAATAATTATCAGCCATACTGAAATGCCGGATTCAGAAAATCAATCCAATTCCAATTCGGCACAGAAAGACCATTCTCTGGTCATTGGATTGCAGCAACTTGGTAGCATATTCTCGCATTATTTTGTTCTTAATCAGGATGGAAAAATTATCCAAGCCGACCCATCGCTGACCGCCATGCTGGGTGGCACATTGCCCCAGGATTTCAGAAATTGTTTCAATGTGCTGGTTCAATCGGAGCTGAAATCTCTCCATTTTTGGCAGCTGGTATCGCAGGTTGGCAAGCCGGTTTTTCTTCAGTTAATTCCCGAAAAGCTGGGCATTAATTTAGAAGGACATTTTATTTCTGCTGCCAAGGGGCATGAGCTTGTTTTTCTTGGCGGGCAGAAAAAAGGGGAAATCACCACAGATTTTAAGGAGCAGAAATACCGTAGAATTCTTGCCAACATGCACCTCGGGATTCTAGAGGTTGATCTTGAGGACAATATTTTATATGCCAACCAGAGTTTTTGTGACATGTCCGGCTATGAAGAAGCAGAATTGCTGGGAAAGAATGCCGGTCAGTTTTTGCTCAGCGGAAGTAGTTCACGCATAATCAGGTCTAAATCCAGGTTGAGGAAAGCTGGTATTTCGGATGCCTATGAAATTGAAGTAAAAGATAGAAAAGGAACTGGTCGATACTGGCTGGTTTCCGGAGCACCGAATTACAACAATAAGGGCGTTCATATCGGATCGATTGGTATTCATCTTGATATTACAGATCAAAAAAAACTAGAATCTGAGCTGATTTCGGCCCGGGAACTGGCAGAGGCTTCGGCCCGGGTGAAGGAGGATTTCCTGATGAATATGAGCCATGAAATCCGTACCCCAATGCATGTGATTACAGGCATGTCTGAGCTTTTGGGGAAGACCCATCTGCAAGAACAGCAGCGGTTTTACCTGGGCAATATCCGCCATGCAGCCGACAATATGCTTGCCTTGATGAACGATATCCTTGACCTTTCTAAGATGGAAGCAGGAAAACTCAATCTGGAAAACATTCCTTTTGAGGTTCGGAAAGTGCTGCAGCGGATGGAAAATGTAATGCAGCACAAGGCAGAGGAAAAAGGCCTGGGTCTTTTTCTGGCCATCAATTCAAGTGGAATTGCGCCGGTGTTGATGGGCGATTCACACAGGCTAAACCAGATTCTGTATAACCTGATTAGCAACGCCATTAAATTTACAGAAAGGGGTGAAATCCGGGTGACTTGCCGCCTGGAAAAGGAGCTTGGCCAACTTCAGGTTTTGGAATTTTCGGTGGCAGATACCGGTGTTGGGATGGACAAAAGTTTCCTTGGCAGCTTGTTTGAAAAGTTTAGTCAGGAGCACCAATCAACCTCTCGAACAGCTGGTGGCACGGGCCTTGGTATGAATATTTGCAAGGAATTGCTGGACTTGATGGGCGGGGAGATTGAGGTGAAAAGTGAAAAAGGCAAGGGCACTGCTGTCACATTTCGTATTCCGTTTCTCAAGGGAGATGTTGCGATTCAGACCGTGGGAAGGCAGTGGGGAGAAGAATCGGCTGTATTTAAAGGTCTTAGGGTTTTGCTTGTAGACGACAATGAGTTGAACCGTCTGGTGGCCAGCACCCTGCTAGAAAACCTTGGCGCCATCATCGAGGAAGCCGAAAATGGAGAGGAAGCGGTGAATAAATTTCTGCTGGAAACTCCGGATCTGGTCTTGATGGACATTCGAATGGCGGTAATGGATGGATTGGAGGCCAGTCGAGAAATTCGCAGGCGAGCCGGAAACAGCGTGCCGATTATCGCGCTTACTGCCCATGCCATGAAAAGCGAAATCGATAAGTTTATGGAAGCCGGAATGAATGCCTATTTGCCCAAACCATTCCGCGAAGAGCAATTGGTTTCGGTGGTTTCGGCTTGCCTCGCCGGCAGGTCTTCTCCGGCAATTGAATCGGAATTCGAGCCTGCTACCAGCAATGCAGCGCTATGGGATTTGGAAAAGCTCAGGGAATTGTGCCGCGGAAATGAAGAGTTTTTACAGAAGATGCTGCGGCTGTTTCTGGAACAAACTCCGCTCCGAATCAAGGATATGCAGAAAGCATTTGCCGACAAAAACTGGAAGACTGTTTCAGATACTGCCCATAAAATGAAACCAAGTTTGGACAACTTGGGCATAAATGCGTTAAGAGAAACGGTGCGAAATCTTGAAAAAGCCACAGAATTTACACCAGAGAAAAACAAGGACCACCTGGCGTATTTTAAGATAATTTTAGAAAAAGTTCTGGAAGATTTGAAGGGTAGCTTAAAGTAGTTTTTATTTGAGATTCCAAAAAATAAAACCTTCAGAGAGGAGATTTTAATTTTCCGTATTTCGGAAAAACCTTCCATATGGCGGATAAAATTTCGCTTATTTTAGTTTTTAGTTTGTTGATTTTAAGTAGTTTGTGATTCTGGCACGGGCTTGGTACATGTACCTGCGTGAACCCAAACACAAACCACAATTTTTTACAAACTGCGTCCGCGAATGCCATGGAGACTTGGCAATGTATTGCCTTGAATTTTGCTTATTTTTCGCCTTTTACCACCAACTCAATTGCCTGTGCTTGTCCTCCATTGAAGTACCTGAATTTTGATAAAATCTTCTCGTTTTCCCGCATAAATTACATCACTGCGTTTTCCGTTCTCAGGCACCAAAACACTGAAATTTCATCCTGCACTTTTGTTGAGGTGCCAGGGTGCATCCGAACCGCAGACCAAAACATTGCATTGACAATTGCCTTTAGTGGCGAAACTCAATACAAGCAAATGGCATACGGCACGGATACAAGCTGCTTCCAACCCTATTTCATTAAAAAACATTCTTTATGATGACAACTAAAGAACACCGTTCAAATACAAGCGAGGCTTGTATCTGCGCAACATACAGAGATGGCGGTCCACCGCCAGGCAGCACCAGATTGGACGCTGGATTTTCGAATAAGAACAATACAGTCCATGGCAATCCAGGAAAAGGATTACCGAGCACTGCCCGAATACACATAATAGGTTACTTGATTCAATTTTTAAACTCCCACAATCGAGAGACTTCATTGTCTCGAACGAAAGCGTCTAAGCCAGACCACAGCTTATTCTCTGCTCTTCTTTCCATGAAGCAGGTGTTTCTGTTTTTGATGCTGCTGTTTTCAGGAATTGCAGTTGCTCAAAACCCCATCGCCAGAATTCAGAACAGTGCGGGAAGAACCGGAAATGCAGCAACTTCCTTTACAGCAACATTATCTTCAAATCCTGTCAATGGCCACGCTTTAATCGCAGTAATTTCAACAAGAGGTTCTGCATCAAACCAAGTAACCAGCATTTCCCAAACAGGAGCAACCTGGACAAGGGCAACCCAAAAAGTTGGCATAGGAGTTACCACTGAAATTTGGTATGCACTCAATGTATCTGGTGCTGGAAAAGTAATTACCTTCAACCAACAGAACGTCCGGTCAGCTGCTGCTGTGGCCGAATACAGCAATATTCTGGCGGTAGGTGCATTGGATCAGGTGGCAGGTGCTTCTGGCAATTCAACCACAGCTTCAACAGGTACCACAGCAACCACCACTACCGCCAACCAGTTATTTATTGGTGTTGGTGGATTATCAGCAAGCAATTATTTTTGGTCAGGGTTTACCAATTCATTTTTATCTTTCCAATCTACACAAGCGACAGGTTCACCAACTTCATCAAATACGAAAGTTGTAGGGGTTGAAAAATTTGTTACTACAACTCAAACTGCAACAACAAGCGGAGCAGTCAATGTAAGTTCACAATGGTCTTCTTGTATTGCCACTTTCAAGGCAGTTAATACAGTTGGAGCGGCTTCTTCCACACCTACACTCTGTATCAATACCGCATTAACTTCCATTACACATACAACAACAGGCGCTACAGGTATTGCAAATGCCGGAACTGCTGGTGCCAATGGACTTCCTGCTGGTGTTGCTGCATCATGGAATAGCAATACCATTACCATTTTTGGAACGCCTTCTGCAGCTGGAACATTTAACTATAGCATCCCTCTCACAGGTGGTGCTGGTTCTGTAAATGCAACTGGAACCATCACGGTTTCTGCATTACCGAATGCCGGAACTGTAAGCGGAACACAGACAATTTGCGCAGCCGGAACAACTACTTTCTCATCAAACGGAAATGCTGGCGGAGCCTGGACATCAAACGCCACGGGTACAGCCACTGTGAACAGCAGTACCGGTGTTGTAACGGGTGTTGCTGCCGGAACAGCCACCATCACTTACACGGTAACCGGAGGTGGATGTGCCAATGCTACAGCCACCAGAACCGTTACGGTAAATCCAAAACCAGTAATTGCCAATAAAACTGCAACTATTTGCTCCGGAGGAACATTTAGCATTTCACCAACAAACGGAGGTGCTGAAATTGTTCCTGCGGGAAGTGTTTATTCTTGGACTGTTGGAGA
>CAMDMI010000019.1 GCA_945902135.1 Spirosoma fluviale | reverse complement strand
GGAAAATAACAAGATTCAAGTGCCGGCTTCATCCATTTTCGGGCGACTAAAAACAGAAAAAAGCCGTTCTTTACCCCATGAATTTCCAAGACCTCAGGAAAGGACCGTTTTTCGTACTTGGTCCCTGTGTAATCGAAAATATGGACATCCTGCAAACCATCGCGGCCGAAGTTGATAGGCTGCGCGATAAATTTGCTGTCCCTGTGATTTTTAAAGCCTCGTATGACAAAGCCAACCGAACCTCGGTTTCCGGATACCGTGGCTTAGGAATGCGGGAGGGACTTCAAATGCTGGCCGAAATTAAAAATCAATATGGATTTCCACTGATTACGGACATACACGAAAGCCATCAGGCAGACATTGCCGCCGAGTATGTAGACATTCTGCAAATTCCAGCCTTTCTCTGCCGACAAACAGATTTATTGCTTGCAGCAGCCGGAACCGGGAAAATTGTGAATATAAAAAAGGCCCAATTTCTTTCCGGGCAGGATATGCGCTATCCGGTTGAAAAAGTGAGGTCTGCCGGGAATGAACAAATTTTACTAACCGAAAGGGGAACCATGTTTGGCTACAACAACCTGGTGGTGGATTTTCGCAACCTTCCGGACATGGCCGCAATTGGTTGTCCGGTGGTAATGGACTGCACCCATTCTGTACAAAGACCAGGAGCTGGAGGCGGAAAGACCATCGGAAACAGGGAATTTGTTCCAGCCATGGCCATGGCTGCCAAAGCATTTGGCGCAAATGGATACTTCATGGAAGTACACCCGGACCCAGACAATGCACCAAGTGACGGACCGAATATGGTATTCCTTAAGGACCTCGAAAAAATTATGGAGAAAATTATCTTCTAGATGAAAACCCTTAACGAAGTAATTGCTGCTGTAGCAGAATCCGCGAGTTCGGGAATAACAACGGCATTTAACCGCAACGCTGAGAATTTTGCGAAGGTGATGCCACTTTTGACAAAATGCAATGGAAAAATCATCGTCTGCGGTGTAGGAAAATCCGGATTGATCGGGCACAAAATTGCTGCGACACTTTCCAGTACCGGAAGTCCCGCATTGTTCTTAAACGCCAACGAAGCACTACATGGTGATTTGGGAATATTATCCGCCGGTGATGTGGTACTGATGCTTTCTAAAAGTGGCACAACTCCAGAACTCATGCGCATTTTGCCCAAAGCACGACAACTTGGAGTTCCGTGCATCGGCATTTTTGGCAATATAAAAACGCCTTTGGCCATGCAAATGGATGCTTTACTCGATGCATCTGTGGAATCGGAAGGCGGTCCATTGGGCCTCGCACCCATGGCGAGCACAACAGTTTCATTGGTGATTGGAGATGCACTTGCCGCAGCGCTGATGACAATCCGGGGAACCACAGAAGCCGACTTTGCCTCCAACCATCCCGCAGGCCAACTTGGAAAAAACCTCCTTCTCAAGGCTGCCGATGTAATGCATTCAGGTGAGCAATTACCCATAATCAGTCCCACACAAAGCATCAAAGAAGCCATTCTGGTACTAACCCGAAAAAACCTTGGCGGGATTTGTGTAAGCGAAACAGACCAGCAGCTACAAGGATTTGTTACAGATGGCGATGTGCGTAAATACCTTTCCGAAAACGACAATTTACAGGAACCTGTTTCCTCCATCATGACCCGAAATCCTGTTTGCTGCAATCCTGAAATGAGTTTGGGACAGGTTCTTAATTTGATGGAAAATCCCCAGAGACAAATATATGTGGCTCCCGTTACTGACTCAGTATCAGGCAAAATACTCGGGGTAATCCGGATGCACGACATCCTGAATGCAGGCTAAAAAGCCGGAAGGATTTGGCTTAGCCACAACCTGAAACCTTTTGGTGGAGCTTTTTTTACCACCTTACAGGCATACACATAAGACAAGCAATACAGATCCTGAAAGGCCCGCAACTTTGAGGAAAGCCCAGGGATTTTTAGTCTAAAAACCATTCCAATCGCCTCAGCGAAACCTGGCAAATAATACTGATGCACGAATTGAAGCCGCAACCAGATTACCTGCTCGGCACGAAATGAAGGAAGTGCAGATTCAATTGGGAACCGATCATTGAACCAACAAATAAATAAGATCGCAGCCTTTGTCTTTTTTTTTGTCCAGGCTCCACCTGAACCAGAAATTCCGGAAGGACTGAAGCGCCAACGCACCGAAGGACCAGGAATTAAACGAATACCTTCCTCTCCTGAAAATGAAATCCATGCCGCATCATCCGCACACCATGCAGCAGGAAATTGAGGAAAACCCCCAAAGGATTCAAAAGCTTTACGGGCAAAAATAAATTCAACTGCTGCACTCGAAAATTCCCGAAAGAATCTCATCCGACCAAAATCAAATCCGGAAATAATCTCTGGAGAAGACACATTCCCTCCAGAAATCTGTCCTTTTTCATCCATGATGGAAAGTCCAAAGCGGTAAACCTGATGGTTTGGGAATGATTCAATTGCCCGGAAAAATGCCGGTATGCAATCGGCCTCCATTTCATCATCGTCTGAAAACAACCACACCCAATCTTCAGTAGTTTTCTGTATGCAACGGTTCCAGTGGGCAGAAAGATTCTCCATCCCCATATTTTCAGAAAATCCATGATAGCTCCATTCTGGATTTCTTTTCAAGAAAGGCGACACGATTTCGGAAATACCAGCCGGACCTGCATCATCAAATATATAGACCGAAAAACCCGAACCTGTTTGTCTTTCCACACTCTCCAGTGCTTTCTGCAGAAAACTGGTTTTCCAGGCCGGAATGATCAAGGCAAGTTTAGCCGCGCTCATTTTCTGAAATTGAAGTCCAATTTCTCAAAGGTGCAATCCACTCTAATTCTGTGTGCGTAGCGAATGCCGGTAGACTTGTAATCAATTTTCTCCCGGAACCAAAAATGCGGTTTTCCCAGGAACCCATAGAAGAAAGCCGAAGGAAAGCATTAAAATCATCGGGGAATCCGGCTGAGGTAAATTCTTCCCAAACAGGCCAATCTGATGCAAGCATTTCTTTTCGAACAGCAAATGTCATCGTTGTGGAATTGCTTCTTTTCCAATGACAATGCTTGCCAAGCAGCACCCGGGATTCTTCACCGCCATTCGAAACAAAGGGATTGAGCCCGTTGATATACTTGTCGGGATGGTCATACACACTTACATAATCTGCGCGGGTAAGTCCATCGAGAATTACATCTGCAGCCCCTTTGATGTGCAGATAATCGTCTTCCAGAAAATACAAGGCTGTCCCAGCTTCTGATTCCTTCAATGCACGGGAAGCAACCAGCCTCCAGCTTTCTGCATTTCCGAGAGAAGATGTCTGAAAATCAAGTCCCAATTGCTCAAGAATTTGAAGACTTGCCTCAGTGCAATAATCTGCCTGAACCACAATCGACTCTTTTCCGAAAACCTGAATCACATTTTCCAGGCATTTCTGTTTGCCAATGCCCTGCAGTTTTGGTTTTGGATTTCCGGCATCTGAAATTCTATAGATCACTTTTAATTTCATAATCCTATTTCCGGAAAGGGTGGTTCAACAATTTGATATTGATAGCCGTGAACAAAGTCTTTGCCTGAAAACTCTGCTGAGAATTCTGCCTCTACCAGCCCAACCCAGTTTCGCTCGTGCGAGTGACCCCAGGATTCAACCTTTCTAAGCATTTCCGCTTTGGTTCGCACCCAGGAAAAATGGTGAATCATAGGTCTGCCATCGGCATGAAAAACCATGCGCTGCTTTGGCTCCGGGATAATTTCCCAGGCCTTATTCCGGTCCTCAAAATCCATGACCATTGGTTCCGTAATTAAGGATTTCCGAACGAGCGTGGCAGAATCTTCAAGTTGAACTGCCTGAAACCGGGATTCCCTGAAATAATAATAATTGGCAAGTTTGAGCACATTGAATTTCGTCACTGGAAATTGCCCTAAAAAACTTCTGAATCGCTGTCCCTCAACAATTTCATCGGCATCCAAAAACAAAACATAATCCATTGTTTCCGCTACTTTTTGAAAAGCAGTCCAGCGGGCGAGAGTAACCCAATGTTGTGCTGGTTTTCCCAAAGCACCGTCATAGGGTAAAAAAACAAATTCAGCGCCCGGATTTTCATCAATTGCCTTTTGAATCAATTCCAGATTTTCCGGGCGGCCATCAAAAAAATGGTCAGACCATGGAACCAAAACCTGAGCTGAAAAAGCTGAAACCTCTTTGAGACAAGTATGAAGGAATCGATAATCATTGCTGCAAAAATTCACAATGCTGCAGATCCGTGGAATTCTGTTAGAATTTGGTGCAAATAATTTCCGGATAAGATGAAGCACAGACAATCAGTATGGGCAGATATTGTATTGCAAAGAACCAAAAAAACACTGCTCTGCAAACCAAAAAGGACTAAAAAACAAAAACCCCACTTTTGGTGGGGCTTTCGATGAAAAACAATCGCTCAATTAGTAATTTCTTCCGGCCTGAATCATGGCACAACGGAAACCAATTGTTGAAGAACTGGAATCCTGAGCCCAGAAGCGACGAGTACCAGGAGAACACCAATATGCCGCATCTGCCCAAGAACCACCCTTGTACACACGAGGATGTTTGTTGGTACGGCCAATGTCCATATTGCTTGGATTTTCGTTTCCTTTGGTAAAGTTTCCTATTAAAGAGTTTTCTGCATCATAGGCTCCTTTGATCGGATCTTTATATTCATTTCTACGAAGTGGATTGAGGTCTTCAATGTCTTGGAAAGACAGAGAACGGTAAACATCCATTACCCACTCATTCACATTTCCTGCCATGTTATACAAGTTGTAATCGTTGGGAGGATATGAATAAATCTGGTCTGTAATCATGGCACCATCATTCAACTTACCGGCAATACCGGCGTAATCACCACGACCTCTTTTGAAATTACAAAGGAAATTACCCATTTCGCGGCCATAAGGATTTCTAAGTGAGTGTCCATCCCACGGATAAAGTCTACGGTTTGTCTGATTTTCATCACCATATTGAACACCGATAAGCGCCTGAGCTGCATATTCCCATTCTGCCTCGGTGGGCAAACGATAGTCAGGAACCACAACGCCAGACTCCAACGGAATCCTTCCGTTGCCGGTAGCACTGATTTCGATGTCGGCATCTTGTGCCAATTTATAGTTTACAACATTGGTACGCCACTTGCAATAATCGGTGGCTTGTTCCCAAGAGACGCCAACTACAGGATAGTAGCGGAAACCTGGATACCGGAGGTAATGGTCGCGATATGGATCATTGAAGGAAAGCTCCTTCACCCACACATTGGTATCAGGCATTGCCTGGGTATAAAGTTCTGGGTTCTGACCTGAATCTTGACGAAGGAAGAACATATATTCCAACCAGTGAACGTTGGCGATTTCGGTTTCATCCATGAAAAAGGACATGATGGTAACCGTTCTCTCCACATTGTCACGGGAATACATAACATCCTCTTCGCCAGTACCAAGCACTGTGCGGCCACCTTCAATGTAAATCATGTTGGGCGCGGGAGGCTGACCTTTAAAGTCCTTTACGATGAAACCCTCGTCCCCATCCTCCCGGCCATAAACCAAGCCAGTGGTAGTACTCTGATTTCCCGGCTTTATGCTGGTAGGTTTGCCCTGACTGCAAGCGAAGGCAAAGGCAGCAATCACTGCGAAAAGAGCAGTGTTTTTCAAGGTGATTTTCATATTATTCATAAACCTGAAATTGTCAGAAAGTCAATGCTTCCCAAACGCTAAAGTAGAACAGAGATTGTATCTGTTTTTAGAAATTTTACTGAATGCCTTGTTATGTAAGGCTATCAGCTAAAATAGACACTTTATTGCCTAATACTTCCGCCACACCGGAAGAAATTCCAAACTCCATGTCTTGCTGACCGGAGCGAATTCTGACCATGCCACTTTTTAGTGCACCGACCAGAGGAGCGTGATTTTCAAGGATTTCGAAGTATCCATCCGTTCCGGGAAGCAAGACAGAACTTGCTTCGCCGGAAAAGGCTTTCTTATCGGGGGTGATTAGGTCTACCTGCATCTTATCTCCAAACAATGTAATGAAAAATCTTATTTGGCTTCCGCAAGGAGTTTTTCTCCTTTTGCAATGGCATCTTCAATGTTTCCAACCAAGTTGAAAGAAGCTTCAGGAAGATGATCAAGCTTTCCGTCAATAATCATGTTAAATCCCTTGATTGTTTCTTTGATGTCAACCAATACACCCTTAAGTCCAGTAAATTGTTCAGCCACATGGAACGGCTGGGAAAGGAAACGCTGCACACGACGGGCACGACCTACTACCAGACGATCTTCTTCAGAAAGTTCATCCATACCAAGGATGGCAATGATATCCTGAAGTTCTTTGTAACGCTGAAGAATCATTTTCACACGCTGGGCACATCCATAATGCTCTGCTCCAAGTGTGGCTTCGTTCAAAATACGGGAAGTTGAATCAAGTGGATCCACTGCTGGATAAATACCCAACTCAGCAATTTTTCTGCTCAATACAGTAGTTGCATCAAGGTGGGCAAAAGTTGTGGCCGGCGCTGGATCGGTAAGGTCATCCGCTGGCACATAAACAGCCTGTACAGAGGTAATGGAACCACGCTTTGTAGAAGTAATACGCTCCTGCATGGCACCCATTTCAGTAGCAAGGGTTGGCTGATATCCTACCGCAGATGGCATACGACCAAGAAGGGCCGAAACCTCAGAACCTGCCTGGGTAAAGCGGAAAATGTTGTCAATAAAGAAAAGAATGTCACGCCCTTGTCCTGTTCCATCACCATCACGGAAATATTCCGCAACTGTAAGACCAGAAAGCGCTACACGGGCACGGGCTCCCGGAGGCTCATTCATTTGACCAAATACAAGTGTTGCCTGAGACTTTGCCAGTTCTGCTGTATCTACTTTAGAGAGATCCCAACCGCCTTCTTCCATGCTATGTTTGAAATCCTCACCATACTTAATTACATTGGATTCAATCATCTCACGAAGCAAGTCATTTCCCTCACGGGTACGCTCGCCTACACCAGCAAACACAGAAAGTCCTTCATAAGCCTTTGCAATGTTGTTGATTAACTCCATGATCAATACTGTTTTTCCTACACCGGCACCACCAAAGAGACCGATTTTACCGCCCTTTACATAAGGCTCAAGCAAATCAATTACCTTGATACCAGTGAAAAGAACTTCAGAAGAAGTAGATAGATCCTCAAAACGAGGCGCTGACCTGTGAATTGGAAGTTTTACTTTTCCTTCTGGAGCCGGGATGCCATCGATGGCCTCTCCCACCACATTAAATAGACGACCTTTGATATCTTCACCAGTCGGCATTGATATAGGAGTTCCAAGATCTGTAACCTCCATACCACGAAGAAGGCCTTCTGTAGAATCCAATGCAATTGTGCGAACACGATCTTCGCCAAGGTGTTGCTGACACTCCAGAATAATTTTCTGTCCGTTTTCCTTCGTAATTTCCATTGCATCCAAAATCTTTGGAAGACGACCTTTTTGAGAATCGAATGCCACATCCACTACCGGACCGATTACCTGGGTGATTTTTCCTTTATTCGCTGACATATGTATAGAGGTAGAATTTGCTCTTGTTTCGGACCGCAAAAGTAAGAGTCTTGTGGTAGAAATAAAACATAAAGAAAAAACATAATTAACTTCTTTAGTTTTTTGAATTTCAGGTCCTTGCAGCACTTGTGAATTGGACATCCAGAGATTTTTTATTTTTTTCCTGTGTTGGTATTACCTCGGAAACAAATTTTCCCTAATTTCGCCCTCCCGAAAAACAGATGCAAGCATGAAAAGGACATACCAGCCAAGCAGGCGCAAAAGAACTAACAAGCACGGTTTTAGACATCGGATGTCAACAGCCAACGGCAGGGCAGTAATTGCCCGCAGGCGTGCTCGCGGAAGAAAGAAACTCACCGTATCCGACGAAAGGAAAGGAAAATAATTCCTATCCTTACGGAAAGCCATAGTTAAGCCATCCGAAAGGATGGCTTTTTTCGTAGTTCACGAATTATAACCATTCATTGGAAGGATTGGATTTTCCTAAATCTGAGCGTTTGTGCGGAAAGCGTCATATTGATACGCTTTTCTCCAAAGGACAACGCTTACAGGCACATCCATTTCGTCTGGTAATGGGAAACTCGATGTTTTCCGAAAACTCAGACTCAATTGGCGCGGTTTCGATTTTGGTTTCTGTTCCGAAACGCAGCTTCAAGAAAGCCAACCAACGAAACCGGATTAAAAGGCAGGTACGCGAAGCCTGGCGGCTCAGCAAGAATCCCTTGTTAGAAAAAATTTCCAGTCGTCCATCCGAAATCCCCACAAAAGCACTTCATATTGCCTTTCTTTACATTTCAGGAAAAGCTGAAAGTTGGGAAACCATTCTTGAAGCTATGCAAAAATCCATCAAATTGATTTCCGGAAAACTAGACTCACTATGAATATGCTACTGAAAAAAATCTGGAAACCATTCTTTCTGATTGCTGCAATCGGGTTTATTGCCGCACAAACACCGAACGAAAAGTACTTCGACATTGCTCGGAATCTGGATATTTTCGCCACACTGATGAAGGAGGTAAACTCCTACTATGTGGACGACATTAATCCGAGCAAAATGGTAAAAGCAGGCATCGATGCCATGCTCAATACTTTGGACCCTTATACCAATTACATTCCGGAGGACGAAATTGAAAACTATCGCACTATGACAACCGGCATGTACGGTGGCATTGGGGCGGTAATTGGAAAAAGGAAGGATAGAAATATTGTCCTTATGCCTTATAATGGCTTTCCAGCTGACAAAGCAGGATTAAAAATTGGGGATGAAATTCTTGAAATTGATGGCTTTGATGTCCGAAAGAAAATTACAAACGACATCAGCAAACTTTTAAAAGGACAAGCGGGTACAAAAGTAAAATTGAGTGTTCTGAAATTGGGAAAGGACAAACCGGAAACCATCGAATTTACCCGAGAACGAATTAAAATTGAGAATGTCCCTTATTTTGGAATGCTGGAAAATGAAACCGGCTACATCCAACTGACTGAATTTACTGCAGATGCTTCAAGAGAGGTAAAAAAAGGAATT
Source organism: Spirosoma fluviale (assembly GCA_945902135.1). Classification (GTDB taxonomy): domain Bacteria; phylum Bacteroidota; class Bacteroidia; order Cytophagales; family Flexibacteraceae; genus CAMDMI01. Next base: position 15,198 of record CAMDMI010000019.1, on the reverse strand, counting down.
GAAGACCTGAAATTGAAGGGCGCCAATAAACTCATTTTTGATTTGCGTGACAATCCAGGCGGGCTTCTCAATGAGGCAGTAAACATCTCGAACCTGTTTATTCCCAAAGATAAACTGGTAGTAAATACCAAAGGAAAAGTAGCGGAGTGGGTGAAGGAATACAAAGCTTTGAATGCTCCTTTCGACACTGAGATTCCAATTGTTGTATTGATTTCACCGCGCTCAGCCTCAGCCTCAGAAATCGTTTCAGGTGTAATTCAGGATTATGACCGCGGAGTTTTGGTTGGCCAAAAATCTTATGGAAAAGGACTTGTACAAACCACAAGGCCGCTCAGCTACAACAGCCAGCTAAAAGTAACCACAGCCAAATACTATATTCCCAGCGGTCGCTGCATTCAGGCAATTGATTATTCAAACAGAAACAGCGATGGCACTGCAAAAAAAGTAGCCGACTCACTCAGGATTGCATTCAAAACCACCAATGGACGCGTTGTGTATGATGGCGGAGGCGTTTCGCCTGATGTGGAAGTAAAGCGAGAAACTCCCGCATCCATTACCAGCAGCCTGGTTACCAAAGACCTGATTTTTGATTTCGCTTCAAAGTTCTACTTAAGTCATCTTTCGGGAATTGGCCCTGCAAAGGAGTTTCGCCTTTCGGATTCCGACTATCAGGAGTTTATCAATTGGTTAAAGGACAAAGAGTATGATTATACCACCAAGGTAGAAACCTCCATCAAGGAACTCACTTCCGCAGCCCAGAAAGAAAAATATTACGACGAAATCAAAGACCAGCTCGAAGGTCTTAAAACCCGAATGGCCCACAACAAAGAAAATGATCTTGTAAAACACAAGGACGAAATCCGGGAAGTGCTGGAGCAGGAAATCGTGTCGAGGTTTTATTTTGAAAAAGGCATTAAAGAAGCTTCTTTCGATGATGATCCAGAAGTACAGGAAGCCCTGAGAATTCTCAACGACAAGGTTCGTTATCAGAAAATTCTTTCAGGGAAATAACCCAGGTTCGGCAAACTCTATTCGTCCGGGTTTTCTACATTACTTTCTGCCACTACATACAGTGGGCGGTTCTTCACATTGGAACTGATCCGGCTCAGGTATTCTCCGATAAATCCGAGAGATATGAGCTGAATGCCACCTAGAAAAAGAATGCTCACAATTACAGAAGCCCAGCCTGGTTCAGATTCATGCAAAATAAACTTGCCGTAAAGCGCATAAACCAAGGCGATAAAGGCCACTCCAGAAACCACAAATCCCATCCAGGAAGCCAGCCTTAAAGGCGCATCAGAAAAAGATGTTATTCCGTCGAGCGCGAAGCGAAACATTTTCGCATAGGTGTAACCTGTTTGTCCACCCTGGCGCTCGGAACGGTCATATTCTACAAAGGTTTGCTTAAATCCAATCCATGAAATCTGACCCCGAAGAAACTTATTTTGCTCGGGCATCGACTTCAACACATCCACAACTTTCCGGTCCATTATCCGAAAATCACCCGTATCCAGCGGAATGTCGATGGAAGCGATGTTCGCAAGAATCCGGTAAAAAATCCTGGCTGTCCAAAGCTTGACCACACTTTCCCCTTTTCTTTTTCGTCTGCGGGCATACACAACCTGAAAACCATCATTCATGCGCGCATCCATCTCTAAGATTAGCTCCGGTGGATCTTGTAAATCCGCATCGATGATCACCACCCGGTTGCCTTTGCAAGCATCCAAGCCAGCACTTACGGCAATCTGATGACCGAAATTTCGGCTGAGGTTTATGAAACGCACGCGCTTATCAGATTGCGCAAGTTCTTTTACCAAAGCGAGGGTGTTATCCCGACTTCCATCATTAATGAATATAAGTTCAAATGATGGACTGAGTACTTCCAAAACACCCGCCATGCGCCGGTAGAGCATGCCGATGTTGGCCTCTTCATTGAATACCGGAATGATGACGGAATATTTCATGATATTAAAATTTTAACCTTCGCCTTTATCGCCAACAAATTGATCCTGAGTATTGCGAAAAAGAACATTGAAGGTGGTTAGCGAACCGTAAATTCTGGTAATGTACTGTTGCATTTCTACTTTTTCTGAATCTTCCAGAATCTTGTGCGCATTAATTTTTTGCTCAAGAACCCGAAGCCGGTCGCGCAACATCACAATTTTATGAAAAAAAGTTTCAACGGGAATTTCCTTTGGCTTTAGGCTACGATCGGCAGGTTGCAAAATCATCATTCCTTTTTTCCAGCGCTCACCCAATAAAATGGGTTCTGAAAGATCAGAATACTCGTCCAGTAATTTCTTTAAAGTATACCTTAAATCATAAGGATCAATCATTTGCTCCTGAACTTGTACCTTTTCAAGCCAAACTATTTCCTCGTCTTTGCTTATTTCAATAATGCCTTTGCCAAAGAAAGCAAAACGCCATGCTGTAGGTGTTACTGATGAGAGAATCCCCTCTCCATATTTTGAATGATCAATTCGACTGCCGATTCCAGATTCCATGTAGCTCTTAATTGATGCAAAAATGGAAAAGCCCGCCTTGCGACCAAAAATTCTTTTAACAAGTGCCGCAAAGCTTTGGTTTGATATTAGGCCAAACAAAGGCAAATTTGCAACCGCATGGCAGAAGAACTTCCACAGTCAGAACACGAAGGAGAAGGAGAAATGTCCTTTTTGGACCACCTGGAGGCCCTGCGATGGCACATCATCCGGAGTCTGGCTGCTATGGTCTTTTTTATGATTCTGGCTTTTTTCTCCAAAGAAATTCTTTTTCACGACATTATTCTGGCACCATCCAGACCTGATTTTTGGACATATCGGATGCTATGCAGGATGGCTGAGTACCTCGATCAACCATTTCTCTGTGTAAAACAGCTTTCGTTTGTGATTCAAAGCAGAACGCTTACCGGCCAATTCAGTACCCACATCGGGGTCTCTCTTGTGGCTGGTCTCATCATCGCCTTCCCTTATGTTTTCTGGGAAATTTGGCAATTTGTAAAGCCCGGTCTCTATCCGAAAGAAAGGTCAATGACCACAGGAGCTGTTTTTTATGTGAGCCTATTATTTTTTCTGGGAATTTCTTTCGGCTACTGGATTCTTGCACCACTTTCGATCAACTTTCTGGCCAATTATCAAATCGATCCCAGCATTGCAAATGAAGTGGACCTGATGAGCTATATTGAAACCCTGATCATGATGGTGCTTTCCTGTGGGTTGATGTTCCAACTTCCAATGGTGATTCTGGTATTGGCCAAAGCCGGAATTGCCGGACCAGGTTTTCTCAGAGCCTACCGCCGCCATGCCATTATCATCATTGTAATTATTGCTGCCTTCCTTACCCCTAGTCCGGACCTTTTCAGCCTGCTTATTGTGGCACTTCCAATTTATCTTTTGTATGAATTAAGTATCCTTTTGGCTGCACGGGTTGAGCGGCAGGAAGCCAGATTATCATAATAAATGCCAAATTCATTGTGAATGATATCTTGAGCATATTCGGTTTTTTTGCCCTTAGCCTAGCCTTTATCCTTGGTTCGGTCCTTTTCCTTTTTTATTCCGAACGGAAGTTGTCTGCCTTTATGCAAGACCGTATGGGTCCGATGCATACCGGAAAATCTGGAATCCTGCAGCCCATTGCCGACCTTTTAAAATTGCTTAGAAAGGAGACAATTATTCCGTCCGCTTCACATAAGTTCTTATTTATTCTTGCCCCGTTTCTGGTTTTTGCACCTGTAATGGCTGCTTTTTCACTGCTTCCGCTTTGGCCATCCTTGTTCAAACCTTCAGAAAATTCTGCCGGAATATTTTTGGTTCTGGCAGTTGTTTCTCTGGAAGCAATCGGAATCCTGATGGCGGCCTGGGCAAGCCGAAGCCGTTTCCCGATGATTGGAGCAGCCAGGGCCATCGCCCAAATGGTATCCTATGAAGTTCCACTCGGACTTTGTGTGCTTTCGATGGTATGGCTGGCAGGTTCTGGCAATCTCGCAGATTTTGAGTCTATGCAATCAGCATCAGGAAAAGGAGGCTGGTTTGCTGCCTTACAATCTTATGGCGGCATCCTTTCATGGAATTTGGTGCAATACCCGGTATGCATTTTACTCATGCCCATATTTTTTCTCAGCATTCTGGCTGAAAGCAACCGGGCTCCTTTTGATATTCCTGAAGGCGAATCCGAAATCATTGGAGGTTTTCACACTGAATACAGCGGATTTCTGTGGGCAATATTTTTTCTTGGGGAATATGCCGTGATGTTGTTGCTGTCCCTCACATTTTCATACCTGTTTCTTGGTGGGTCTAACTCGATTGTTCCTGTAATTTCAAAATTCGGAATCTTGTCAGAACCATCTTTTTTATGGTTGCTTTCTAAATGCTGGATCCTCGGCTTGTTGATGATCTGGATTCGCTGGTCGCTTCCCAGACTCCGGGTAGACCAGCTCAGCAACCTTGCATGGAAATTTCTTTCGCCTTTGGCACTGGCAGTGCTGGCTTTGATTGTCTTTTTAGAGTAATGCTGCCGACATGTCTCAACCATTAAAATATATTTTCTTTGCAGTCAATGTCTGAATCAATCAAAGAACAAATAAGGGCCAACCTGCTGGAAGGAAAATCTGTCCTGGAGAATTTCCTTGCCAATGATGGCAATATCCACGCCATTGCAAGCGCTGCAGAAATCATGACCAATGCCATTCGCAGCGGCAAGAAAATAATGAGCTGTGGAAATGGCGGTTCACACTGCGATGCCATGCATTTTGCGGAAGAACTTTCTGGTCGATATCGAAACAACCGGCCTGCCCTCGCAGCGATGTCCATTTCGGACCCCAGTCATATAACATGCGTGGGAAATGACTATGGCTTTGATTTTATTTTCAGTCGGATGGTTGAGGCCCTTGGAAATGAGGGAGATATTTTACTCGGAATCAGCACAAGCGGAAACAGTCGAAATATCATTCAGGCCGTGGAGGCCGCCAGAAATAAAGGAATGAAAGTGGTGCTTTTAAGTGGCAAAGACGGCGGAAAAATGGCTGGTTCTGCGGATGTAGAAATTCGTGTGCCTCACTTTGGATATGCAGACAGAATTCAGGAAATTCACATCAAGGTTATCCACATCCTCATTCAACAGATAGAATCTGGCCTTGGCTTTACTTCTTGATTTCCTCCAGGGAAATAAAATTGCAGGGAATTCCGCTTAAAAGTTCCCTGCTTCGTTCCTCTCTGGCATCGGTAATAAAAACTTGACCCATTTCCGGGGCAGAAATCCGCTCTAAAAGTTTTGAAATCCGCTCTTCATCAAGCTTGTCGAAAATATCATCCAGCAGCAGCCAGGGAGCTTTGCCGCAATGCGCACTAAGAAACTTGTATTGAGCCAGTTTCATGGCGAGCAGAAAAGATTTTTGCTGACCCTGAGAACCAAACTTTCGAAGCGGAACGCCCTCCAGCTGATAATCAAAATCATCACGGTGCAAACCTGCAGAAGTACGGCCAGATTCAAGGTCCTGCCGCCGGCTGGTCTTTAATAAATCCAGGGCCGAAGTCGTGTGCAATTGACTAGAATAGTGCAAATCAACTTGCTCAGCTCCCGAGGAAAGAAAAGAATATTCCATTCGAAGTGCCTCGATCAAAGCCGGCAAATGCAGCATCCGAAAATTGTAAAGCAACCCCGATTCCACAGCAAGTTCTTCGTCTAATGCATCAAGCAACGCCTCATCAAATCGACGACCTTCCCCAAAATACTTCAGCAAGGCTGTTCTTTGGGCAAGAATGCGCTTGAATCTGGACAAGTGATTCAGATATTCAGGAAAACTTTGAGAGAATGTATTGTCAATGGAATTCCTTCTCCATTCAGCACTTTCATTCATCTGAAATGGCTCGTCCGGTAAAATCATAACCATCGGAACCCGGCCCACATGCGAGGCAATCTTCTCCAGATTTTTACCAGCCCAGCTAACATGCTTTTTTTTATCCCGCTCGCAGACAATAGCAAGTTTGTGCTGCTTTCCATGCTCCTCGAGCGAAGCTTCCAGGCGATAGAAATCTTCGCCAAAGTGAATATTCAAGGCATCCTGCCTGTGGAAGGCCGAACGAAGCAGACTTACATGGTTAAGTGCATCCAATAAATTGGTTTTGCCGCTGCCATTTTTTCCAGAAAACACCGAAATTCTTTCCGGAAACTCCAGGAAAGCATCGGAATGACTTTTAAAATTAGTGAGCCGAATTGACCTGATTTGCACGGCCTGAAGAATCAATCCTCCTCCCCTTCAGGAGCAGGCGGAATATGCAATGAAGCAATTAATTTGTCCATTTTCTCAGCCTCCAAAAGGGTTTCATCAGCAAAGAAGCGCAGTTCTGGAATTATCCGAACCTGGTTCCGAATCCTGCCACCGAGTTGCTGCCGAATTTGTTTCCCTTTTTCCCGAACATCCTCAAGAATTGTCTGAGGCTTTTTTGTAAGTGTGAGGCTTAGATAAACAGAAGCGATGCTCAAATCCGGACTCACATTTACCCCGGAAACCGTGATAAAAGCCCCGCCAAACATCGACTTTGTATCTTGCTGGAATATCTCTCCTATTTCTTTTTGTAGAAGTCGGGCATATTTCTGCTGTCTTTGTGTCATGGCGAAACTGTTTTTTTATTGGAATCATTCAGGAAGGAATTCCTGAAATGGGTGTCAAAATTAAACACAATTTACGAGTCGGGGTCAGATTCCGAAAAATACAACCATTTTTGGAGCAGGAAACATGGTTCAGCTTTTCAAGATTGGCTCCGGAGAGAGATTGCTCATACTTCTGGCAATTTTCGGCCTTATGCAGGCTCCGTTTTTGCTGTTTAACGACAGCATTCTGGTGCAGGAATTATTATGGATCCGGCTGGGAGAAAGACTTGCGGATGGCTGGCGATTGTATGCGCAGGCCGCCGATGATACTGCGCCCATTCCGGCAATGATGTATGGCTTGCTCGCCAAAGCTGGCCTACTCAATTTTCATATGCTGCGCGTTTTGGGTTCTGCGCTGGTTCTTTCACAAGCCTTTTGGCTAAACCAGATGACTTTCCGGTATCAATTGGTTTCAGACCGAAATTATTTAATGGCCTTTTTCTACATCATCTTTATCCACACAGGGCCGGATGCTGTTTCTTTATCTCCTGTGCTGATTTCCTGCTCCTTCCTACTCTTTTCTCTTGGAAAGCTTTTCAAGATTTTAAAGGATGGAGCCAATTCAGACGATGCGATGGTTATTGGACTTTGGCTTGGTCTGGCCTTTTTGTCCTACCAGCCATCTCTCATTTTTATCTTTCCCATTTACATTTCAGCCCTATTTTTCAGCGGATTAAGAATTAACCATTATTTCCTGATTGCCGCTGCCACAATGCTGCCACTGGGTTTGGTTTACGCCTGCTTTATTTACGGAGGAGGAAGCCAGGATTTCAAGCTTTGCTTTTTTTCACAATTTCGTTTTCAGCCATTTCTGAATCTTGCTGGTTTGAACATCATTTTGATTCAGGCAGCAGTTCTATTGTTGGTATCCATTTGGGGATGGGCATTTTCAAACCAGAATTCCCGTGTTAACTTCCACCGACTGGGTTTCAATGTGTTCTTTTTCTCCACAATAGCCGGATTTGCGAGCCTGTTTTTGGGAAACACCCGATCTACTGACCAACTCTTGCTTTTGGTGCCTCAGGCCTCGTATTTTATGGTTCAATTTGTGATTCACTCCAGAAAAAAACTTTTTACCGAACTCGCTGGAATTTCTCTTGCCGCCTTTTTTCTGTTTTCATTTTACCGGATTTCCAACCCCAGTTTCGGAAAACAAGTTCTTCAACTCAAGCTTTTTGCAGAAGAACCGCCAAAAGGCTTTTCAGCAAATTTTCAAGGTCAAAGCTTATTATTACTGGACAATGATTTCCGGTATTACCTTCATAATCCGGCAGCTACACGATTTTTCAAGCATTACCTTTCTGGTCTAGACAAACAAGATTCCCGAACCTATGAGGGTCTGATTTATTGGTACCAATGCCTGGCCGAAGATCCGCCTAAAATAATTTATGACCCACATGGTCTAATTCCGAATCTGGCACTACACATTCCAGAATTTACACATTGCTACCGTGCTACATTCTATCCCAACCTATATCAGGCAATTCCCGGAAAGGTATTTGGAAAGAAAAATAAAGTTGAAAGATGAATAACTCCATTCTGAAGATGACAAGTCAATCCACAAAAACCATTCTGATGGTCCGCCCGGCAGATTTTGAATTTAATGCCCAAACGGCTGCGGACAATGAATTCCAGAATATGCTTCCGGGACGAAATGTGCGGCAAGAAGCGATGAATGAATTTGAAAATGCTGTTTCTCTGCTCAGGGCTGAAGGCGTACAAGTTCTGGTTCTGGAGAAAGATCCAAGCCTTCCAGAAATGCCGGATGCTGTGTTTCCAAACAACTGGTTTGGCACAGATGACAACGGAGCCATCCACATTTTCCCGATGAAAACGCCGAATCGTCAACGGGAAACAGAGCAAATTTCAGGCGTAATCAGTTTACTCGAGAATGAGGGATTTTCTTATTCAGAAATTCTGGACTGGCGGAAATTACTCGGTGAAAATCAGGTATTGGAAGGAACAGGAAGCCTCATTCTGGACCGAGTTCATAAAAGGATGTTCGCGGCCATTTCAGATAGAACCCAAGAAGATGCCTGCCGGAAGTTTGCCGATGAAACTAGCTACCAGCCTGTACTTTTTCACACAATGAGTTCAAGGGGATTCGCTTATTACCACACCAATGTGGTGATGAGCATCGGAGCCAATGTGGTGGTTGCATGTCTGGAATGCATTCCTGATTCTGTTGAGCGGGAGATGGTCAGAATTGAAATCATCAAGCACCATTCACTTGTGGAAATTTCAATCCAACAACTGGAGGAAGGTTTTTGCGGCAACCTGCTTCAGGTGCTTGGCAACAAGGGAGAAACCATCACAGTTCTTTCCTCAACTGCATTCAATAGCCTTTCAAGCGAACAAAAAGAAACCCTCTCAAAACACGGAAAATTGATTTCAATTCCGATTCCGGTAATTGAAGCCGTAGGCGGTGGAAGTATTCGTTGTATGATGGCAGAAATATTTTGCCCGCGCAAAACGGGATAAGTTAATTTTACGCGCCCTTAAAGAAAAGGCATAACCAAGCGAAATAGACCCATGCTTCAGATACAGACACTCCGTGAGGAAAATGAAAGAGTTATCCGCGGACTTGAAAAGAAAAAACTTACCAATGCCGCAGGCCTCGTAAATGCTGCAATTTCGCTGGATGACCGCAGAAAGGAGCTGCAGCTGGCACTCAATAAACTTCAGGAAGAAGTAAACCAGCGGTCCTCCGAAATCGGGGCACTGATGAAAGGTGGTCAAAGAGAAGAAGCCGAAAAAATAAAGGCTGAAGTTTCTTCCGTAAAGGAAAAAATCAAAACACTGGATGCGAATTATGCGGTAGCAGAAAACGCCTTATTTGAGGCTCTGGTGGTACTTCCCAATGTACCACATGAATCTGTACCAGAAGGAAGGACACCCGAAGACAACGAAGTTGTAGAAACTTCAGGAGAAGCATCCGACATGCCTGATTGGGCGCTTCCGCATTGGGAACTCATTGAAAAATATGACATTATCGATTTTGAAAGTGGCAATAAAGTAAGCGGTGCAGGATTTCCTTTTTACAAGGGAAAGGGCGCCAGATTACAGCGTGCTTTGATCAACTTTTTTCTGGATGAGGCTGAAAAAGCGGGCTATCTGGAAATGCAACCACCCATTCTCATCAACAAAGATTCCGGATACGGCACCGGACAATTGCCAGACAAAGACGGCCAAATGTACCATGCACAGGAAGATGGTCTGTACCTGATTCCAACGGCAGAAGTACCCATCACCAATTATTTCCGTGATGTAATTCTGAAAGAAAACGAATTGCCGAAAAAATGTGTGGGCTACACACCATGTTTCCGCAGGGAAGCCGGAAGCTGGGGCGCACATGTACGAGGTCTGAACAGACTTCACCAATTTGATAAAGTAGAAATTGTTCAAATCGCCAATCCATCTGAATCATATAAAATCCTGGAAGAGATGCGCCGCCATGTTCAGGGCTTACTGGAAAAACTTGAACTTCCTTATCGGGTACTCAGACTTTGCGGTGGAGATATGAGCGTAACTTCGGCGCTTACCTATGACATGGAAGTATATTCCGCAGCACAAAAGCGCTGGCTGGAAGTGAGTTCTGTAAGCAACTTTGAAACATTCCAAACAAACAGACTTAAGCTTCGCGCCCGGTCAGAGGAGACTAAAAAGACTTATTTGCTTCATACTTTAAATGGTTCAGCCCTGGCCCTGCCAAGAATTGTAGCCGCCTTGCTGGAAAACAACCAGACAGAAAAGGATGGCATCAAAATTCCGGCAGTACTGCATCCCTACACCGGGTTCGACCGAATTTCCTGATTAGGTAAATATCTACAGACTATGGGCAGAAACCTCTTGTGCAAAAAGGGTTCTCGAAGGATATGCAAACCGGATTCCGGATTTCTCAGCAAGCTCCAGAATCTTCAAATTGATCTCTTCACGAATGAGGAGATAATCGTTGTACTCGGTGGTATCTGCATAAAATAACACCCGAATGGCCATGGCACTTTCACCAAATTCATAGAAACAAGCCTGACTCTCATCGCTGCAGTTTGGGTTGTTTCTCAGAATTTCTCGTATTCCATGAATAAATGCGTTAAGCTTTTCTCTCGGCAGACTGTATTCAAGATTAAGTAAAAAATTTGCCCTGCGGTGTGTGCGCAGGCTATGGTTGTCAAGCGGACTATCGATCATCAGCTTGTTGGGCAAGGTTACAAAACTCTTCTCCAGTGTCCTGATTCGGGTACTCCGAAATCCGACTTTTTCCACATTCCCAGTAATTCCGCCTACAGTAACCAAATCGCCCACCACAAAAGGTTTATCAAGAAAAATGGTAAACGAGGCGAAAAGGTTTTCAAGAGATTCTTTTGCGGCCAGAGCGAATGCCAAACCACCAAGTCCGAGTCCTGCAATGATGTTGGCCACATTCAATTCGAAAACAAAACCAAGCCCAAAGAAAAATGAAATGATGATGAGCACAATCTTGAGCAACTCCCTGATAAAAGGCAGCAGCTGTCGATCTAGAACTGCTTCGCCATCGGTAACCTTTTGAAGGATTTCCATGGAGAAAAAATCCACAAGCCGGATTCCGAGGAAAGTAAAAGATGAAATCAGGGCAATTGAGTAAAAGCGACTCAACAACATCAGAATTCCTGGCCGATCCGGACTTGTAAGCTGCCATGCAGCAGGCACATCCAGACTGGAGATTGCAAAGTACAATACCACCAAGGTAATCAGCCATTGAATCGGTTTCGATAAAAGGATTTCAAAACTGCGCAGGGCTTCAAATTCTGGCTTTCGCCGGATAAGCCTGTAGAAAAGGCGAGAGATTAATTTGGAGATAAACCTTCGCAAAGCCAAAATGCACAAAACAAGACAAAGCACAAAAATGTACTCTGAAACAGTATTTTGACCGAATTCGTAATTAAGCCACCCGGCATTAAACATCTTTTATTTCAAAAATAAGTACTGCAACATTACACATCAATTTTTTGAAAAAAGCCTGCTTTTGCAAGTAATTGAAAATGAGTTCAAATTCTTTTAATTAGGTTGTTTTTAAAATAAATGCCAAAATAAAACTCTAATCTGGGTTACTTAGACCCCCGATTCTGGTATGTAAGATTGTAAACAGAAAGAAGTCATGAACGGCAGATTTCAAGCAGAAACATCCTTTTCAGCAAAAATGGTACTCCTTTTTGCCCTAGTCTTTCTGGCAATGCCATCAAGACGAAAAGGCCTCGAACTTTATGTGAAAGGCATTTTCAAGAAGGATACTTCTACAATGGGTCAAATTCCTGCCACCCGCATCGCAACAAGCAACCATTTTCAGTCCTCGTTCAATCGATAAAATCTAGTAAGAATAAAAAAGCCCCGAGTAGGGGCTTTTTTATTCTGGGTTGGACAGAACTACTTAATGTTGGAAATCAGGCTTTCAATCTCCTTTAGCTTATTCATTGGAAGTGACTTAATGGTTTGAATCAAGTCAATCTTTTCAGATTTTCTGATTGCATTCAATGGGTGGTCTTCAATGTCGTCCGCTTTGGATTGTGGAGTCCACTCAAAAAGGTCATTAGGCGTACAATTCAGCAGCGAACAGATTGTCTCAATATACTCTAGCCTAAGATATTCAACATCGCCTTTGGAAAGTTTAGTAGCAGTAGCAGGCAAAAACCCATTTTTTATCAAAAATTTATACGGCTTCTCTATCCCTCGGGCCTTGCAAACTTTTTCAATCGAAAATTCTAGCATATCGGGTTATATTTCAATTACACAATTAAGGCCAAATATACCTTAATGATTTTTACAATTCCAATTTTGGAAGAAAAATGCATTACTATACATTAAATCCGTTTTTCTTGAAATTTAGAATCTTAATATTAGATTATTGTATTGTTATTAAATAAACTTGACAATAATTTAAATTTTATAATTTTAAAGTTTATTTTTTATTTTTTAAAAGCACAATATTTTCTACATGATGGGTATGCGGAAACATATCAACAGGTTGAATTTCGCAAACACTATAATAATCCATCATAAGAGCAATATCTCTGGCCTGTGTAGCCGGATTGCAACTCACATAGACAATGATTTCTGGCCTGATTTCCAAAATTGAAGCCACAACAGATGGGTGCATTCCGGCTCTGGGCGGGTCAGTCACAATTATTCTTGGATGACCATTGTCCTTTTCAAAGTCAGTAGTAAGAATCTTTGCCATGTCACCACTAAAAAATCGGGTGTTGGCAATTCCATTGTTTGCAGCATTGGACACAGCATCTTTCACTGCTGCTTCCACATATTCAATTCCAACAACAAACCCTGCCTTACGGGCAATGTATTGGGCAATAGTGCCGGTACCGGTATAAAGGTCATAAACAAGGTCGGAAGATTGTACGCCGGTGAACTCTGCCACTTTCTGATAAAGACGAGAAGCCTGCCTTCCATTGGTTTGATAAAAAGAAGTTGGGCCTACCCTGAATTTGAGGCCGTCCATCTCCTCCTCCACCCAAGCATTTCCCTTAAAAACTACAGCCTGCAGTTCCGAGTATGCATCATTGCGCTTGGTATTTACCAGATACTGCAAAGAATCTATCCCTGGAATTGATTCCGACAGATTTTCAAGCAAATCCGTAACCTCCTTGTTGAATTCGGTCACAATAAGCAGAACCATTACTTGCCCGATTCCGGTAGTCCTGATCATCAGGTTTCTCAGCAAGCCGGTTTGCCCCCTCAGGTTGAAGAAACTCAGGCCGTTTTTTTCACAATAATCCTTTACCCAAAGCCTGATTGAATTGCTGGGTTCTGCCTGAAGGTAGCATTTTTTAACATCCAGAATTTTATCAAACCTGCCAGGAATGTGGAAACCAAGACCGTTCATGCCTTCCCGCATTTCAATGTCATTGTCTTTTTCCTCCAGCCAGCGCTGATCGGAAAAAGTATATTCAAGCTTATTGCGGTAAAACTGGGTTTCCTCCGAAGGTAAAATTGGATGCCAAATGCCCTCCGTGATTTTACCAATTCGCTCAAAGGCATCCTTTACCTGCTTTGTTTTCAATTCAAGCTGGCGTTCATAGCTAAGGTTTTGCCATTTGCAGCCACCGCAAGTGCCAAAATGCGAGCAAAAGGCTGGAATCCTGTCTGCTGAAGGCTCCAACAAGCGATAAACCCGGGCTTCGGCAAAAGATTTTTTATCCTTTTCTACCAGTAAATCAACGCGGTCGCCGGGGACTCCTCCCGACACAAAATACACCTTCTCATCTATCCTTGCGACGCAACGGCCTTCAGCAGCCATATCCAGCAACAACACATTTTCTTTAAGCCTGTTTGGCCGTCTTCTCTTCTTCATTTTTCAATTGTTTTTTTCTAAGGCATTCATTGCAGCTGGATTCAGCTGAAACAAATTCCCATTTTTTAAACCATTTCTATAGTGCTGGAGCCTCGCCATCATTTGAGTCCGCAAGCCCCTTGGTTCTTTGGCCAAACTTTGCGACTCCCAGCGCCAAACACTTTGGATGCCAATTCCATCCCAAACCAGGATTCCATCTTTGTGTAACACATGGTAAAATCCATCCTGATATTGCATAGGATTAGGCGGTTGGCAAGAAACAAAACTATGCCCAAGCAAGTCAGATTGCCTGGAAGGATGACCGAGAATTTCCAACACAGTCGGACGAATGTCAGTATGCTGAACCCACATGCTCGTGTCCATTGAAAGGGTGGCGCCCGGTGCGTAAAAAACCAGAGGAACATCATAGCAGCTAGGATAATTATTAAATTCCGGACGAAGATTCAAGTGCGTATGGTCTGCTGTAATCACAAACAAAGTATTGTCAAACCAGGGCATACCAGCAGCCGCTTGAAAAAACTTGCGCAATGCATTGTCGGCGTACCGGATTGCCTTGTACACATCTTGACCTCCAGTATTGGCTGTGTCAGAAAATCCCTTCGGAAGGGTATAAGGCTGATGGGAACTTAAGGTAAAAATGCCTGCGACGAATGGAGGCTTCATTTTATTAATTTCAGTGGCGGAAAATTGAAGAAATGGAGCATCAAAAACTCCCCAGTTTCCGTCAAAATCACCCTTTCCAGGATATTCATTCAAACCGTAATATGACTTAAAACCACAAATGCGGGAAAGCATATCGAAAGACATTGTTCCATTTTTCCCACCATGAAAAAATGCAGTTGAATAACCAGCCGAAGTCAAAGTGTTGCCAAGTCCCTCAAGCGGAACTGAAACATAAGGGGAAGCTGAAAATGACTCATCCATCCACGCAGGAATCGATCCTAAAATAGAAGGCAAGGCATCGCGTGAGGTACGACCACTGGCAAAATGATGGGGAAAATAAACACCAATTCTAGCAAGAGAATCAAGAAAGGGGGTCTGCCTAGCACCTCCGGGCTCAAGTCCAGTATATTCAGTGGCGAAACTCTCCAAAATAATGAGCACCAAATTTCGATTTTGCATTCCTGAAATTTTGGAAGGGCAGTTTTTAAGGACTTGTGGAATTTTTCCCTCAGGCAAAAAAGAAGCTGATTCCATTTCTCTGGCTTCCA
>CAMDMI010000018.1 GCA_945902135.1 Spirosoma fluviale | reverse complement strand
ACGACCATTCGGAAGATGATTCATTCAAAATTCTCAATAATCTGGCAGAGGAAAACTCTGATTCTTTAAAAGTTCTGACACTGCCTTCATCTTTAAGTGGAAAAAAAGCGGCCCTAAAATATGGTAGAAATCAGGCCACATCGGCGTTTTTACTTTTTACGGATGCGGATGTCCATTTGCCTGAAAATTGGGTTCGATCAATGCTTGCCTGCATGCAGAATTCTCAGGCTGTTATGGTTTGTGGGGAAGTGAAGGTTCTGGATTATGGAAACATCGGAGCACCTTTTGAATCGCTGGAATTTGCTTCACTTGTCGCTGTTTCAGCTGGAACCGCCGCCGCTGGTTATCCGATGCTTTGCAATGGTGCGAGTTACCTTGTTACCCGTGAAGCATTGGACTCAATTGTGTTTCCAGAGCAATGGTCAAAGATTCCCGGTGGTGATGATGTATTCCTACTTCACAGCTTATCAAAGTTGGGTAGGAAAATAGGCTATTGCAGAATACCAGATTCAGCTGTTTCTGTGAATCCTGCTGTTTCAGTTTCTGGATTTATCAGTCAGCGCCTTCGTTGGGCGAGCAAAGCTTTCACAGCTGGAAGTGCAGGGAATTTACTTCCTGCGAGCCTGCTTTGGTTCTTCCATTTTGGGTACATCGTTTTTGTTTCTGCCTGCCTTTTAGAAGGTAAAACAACCATCCTTTTGTGGACCTTTTGCCTGAGAGCCACAGCAGAAACACTTTTACTAAAGGATTTTTTGCCCAAACCCGGATTCAGGGAAAATGCTTCCAGAATCCTGATTTTCCAGGTTTTTTACAGTTTCTATTTTCTGTTCTCCGGATTGGCAGTCCTGTTTTTTCGAAAGTTCAGCTGGAAGGGAAGGGTTTACGGCTAAACCTCGCCACCTACATTTTGCAGGTCAATCAGCTTGCGGTAAAGGCCTCCATTTTCGTACAAACTTTGGTGCGTTCCTTCTTCTGCAATTCGGCCTTTTTCCAGAACAATAATTCTGTCGGCATTTTGAACGGTGCTTAACCTGTGCGCAATTACGATGGATGTTCTGCCTTTCATCAGGTTGGAAAGGGCTTCTTGCACCAGCTTCTCAGATTCAGTATCAAGGGCTGAGGTTGCCTCATCCAGAATCAGAATTTCAGGGTTTTTCAAAACCGCCCTGGCAATGGAAAGCCTCTGTCTTTGTCCACCCGATAATTTTGAGCCACGGTCGCCGATTCTCGTTTGATAGCCATCTTCCGACTGCATGATAAAGTGGTGTGCATTGGCAATTTTGGCGGCATTTTCCACCATTTCCTGGGTCGCATGCTTGTTTCCAAAAGCAATGTTGTTGAAAATGGTGTCGTTGAATAGAATGGTTTCCTGATTTACCATTCCAAATTGGTTGCGCAAGTCTGCCAAACGGATTTTTCGGATATCGGTGCCATCAAGCAGGATACTTCCTTCGGTTGGGTCGAAGAAACGAACCAGCAAATCCACCGTGGTAGATTTGCCTCCACCCGATGGACCAACCAATGCAAGCATGTGGCCTTTTTTCAAGGTAAAGTTCAGTTGATTCAGAACCTTCTCCTTTCCGTAAGCAAAGCCTACATTCCGAAATTCAAGTCCTTCTTTCATTTGAGCAAATGGAAGCGCATCGGGTTCATCGCGGATTTCGGCCGGCTGATCCAAGATTGCAAAAATCCGGTTTCCGGCTACTATTCCACGCTGAAGGGTAGCAAAGGAATTCGACATGCCTTTTGCAGGTCCTAAAATCTGAGAGAAAATCACAATGTAGGTAATGAAGGCAGAGGCGTCAAGTTCCCCTTCACCTGAAATAACCAGACTTCCACCAAAAAGGATTATGCCTATCGCCGACATAACGCCCAGAATTTCCGAGGCAGGGGAGGCCATCTCCCGTTTGTTCATCCAGTTTTTTAGGAAGTTGCGAAAAGCTAAATTGTTTTGATCAAAACGCTCCCGTACAAATCCTTCAGCATTGAAAATCCGGATGATGCGAAGTCCAGAAAGGGTTTCCTCCGTGGCGGAAATTAAGGAACTCATCAAAGCAAGTCCATTGCCACTTTTAAGTTTTCTTCCCACAAAGTTGATCAGGAGCCCTGCAGCAGGCAGATAAAGCAAAGTGAAAAAGGTGAGCTTGGCTGAAATCGCAAACATGAAAATGAAAAAACCGGTGATCAGAATCGGCTCTTTCAGCACAGCCTCAAGTGATACAAGTACCGTAAACTCAATTTCTTGCACATCATTTCCGATAATGGTAATGAGGTTTCCTTTCCGCTCATTGTTGAGAAATGAAAGATTGAGCTCGGTGTATTTCTTGAAAATGGCACTTCTCAAATTCATCAGGAGGGTTACGCGCATCCGCGTCATGACCCGCTGAGCGAGGTATTTGAAAAGATTCGAAAAGAAGATCAGCGTGAAAATTGTGCCACAAATGAAAAAGAGTGCATGCCGCATTCCACCGGATTTGATCAGACTGTATGTCTGGTAATTAAACCAGTCAATCACCCAGGAAGCGGATGCCTTAAAACTTGGCTCCACCAAAACTTCCGGCATTTTTACTGTGCCAAAAAGCACATTCAAAAGCGGAATCAGCAGCGAAAAATTGAAAACTCCGAAGATAACGGAGAGTAATGCGAAGAGTATGTATTCCGGTAAAAATTTGGAATACGGCTTTGAAAAAGAGAGGAGCCGGAAGAATGTGTTCATTTTTGCTGATAAGCCTATTTTCGGATAACAGCGGCCAGTTCCTTCTCCAGTTTTTGCATGATGGTTGCCATCACGAAATCAACTTTCTGGTCGGTAAGGGTTTGCTCCTCATCCTGCAATAGAATTGACATCGCGTATGCTTTCTTCCCAGCTTCAATTTTGTCGCCCTGATAAACATCAAAAACCGACACTTCCCGAACGAGTTTTTTGTTGCTTCCGCGCACGATTTGTTCCACTTTTTCGAATCCGGTGGCCTTATCAAGGACAACAGATAAATCTCTATTTACCGCCGGGAATTTCGAGATTTCCTGAACTTTCAGTTTGGCTTGTTTTGCCTTGCGGAATAAATCCCAATCAATGCTGCAATAGAAAACAGGCTGCTTTACTTCCTTCCTTTTTGCAATTTCCTGATTCACAAGACCAGCAAATCCAGCAGGTTTATTCTGGTAATAAAGGGTTTGTCCATAAGCCAGAAAAGATGGATTCTCATTTTTCCACTGCCAGCCCGAGAAGCCCATTCTGGTCAGGAGGTTTTCTACGGTTTTCTTGAGATGAAAAAAATTGCTTTCCTCGCTGTTGTTTTCCCATGAAGCCGGGCTCCACTTTCCTGCAAGCAGAATGGAAAGTTCATATTTCTCAGAATGGTTTCCTTCCTTCATCCGGTAAGTTTTGCCAAACTCAAACAAGCGCAGGTTTTCTTGTCTCCGGTTGAGGTTGTATGCCGCAGCTTCCAAGGCAGAAAATAGAAGCGTTTGGCGCATCACGGCCAGGTCTTCGCTGAGCCTATTCAGCAACGAAACGCTTTCCTCAGCCTTGAATTCTTCAATGCCTTCGAGCAAGTTTATATTCTCGAGAGAATTCTGAACAATCTCGCAATAGCCCATATCAGCCAAAAGGCTTGCAGCCCTTTCTGTTCTGGTTTCCTGCAAATTGTCGATTCCCGGAGAGATAAAATCTGTGCTAAGGCTGGAATTGGTTTCAATGTTGTCGATGCCATACACCCTAAGAATTTCCTCCACCAGATCGGCTTCGCGACTCACATCTACCCGATATGCCGGAACAATTGCATCAAATTCTTCTTCAAAACCTTCGTGGCCATACTCAGGAACCGCCTGGGTTTTGATGTCGAGTCTTTCGAGAATCATACTTATGGTGTCCCGAGGGATTTCCATACCGATGAGGCGGTTGATGTTGCGCCATTTTGCCCGGATTTCGAATGGTTTTACTTTTTCTGGATAATGGTCGGAAGGAAGAAGGGAAACCTTTCCGGCCCCAATATTTTCAATCAGCCATGCCGCCCTTGCCAAAGCTTTGTCAGCCATATCTGGGTCGCATCCACGCTCAAATCGAAAGGAAGAATCACTTTTAACGCCGTGGCGCTGAGCAGATTTCCGAACGGTATCTGGCGCAAACCAAGCGCTTTCAAGAAAAATTGATTTGGTGGAATCGCTTACGCCCGAATCAAGGCCACCCATAATCCCGGCCAATGCCAGTGGTTTTGTGGAATCGGCAATGATGAGGTCTTCTTCGCTCAGATTCTTTTCGCTTTTGTCTAGTAGTTGGAGTTTTTCTCCTGCTTTGGCCTTGCGAACGATGATTTTTCCATCAATGATTTTATCTGCATCGAATGCATGCATTGGCTGACCCAATTCATGAAGTACAAAATTTGTAATATCAACGATGTTGTTTCTGGCTTGTATGCCGATGCTTCTCAATGCATTTTGAAGCCATTCCGGCGAAGGCTCAACTTTTACATTGTCAACAAATAAACCTGCATAACGGCCACAGCCTTTATTTTCTATTGAAACCGAAATTGGGCCATTGCCGGTATTGCTGCTGAAATTGAAAATTTCAGGAAAAACAACAGGTCTGCCTGTCAGGGCTTTAATGTCTCTTGCCGTTCCGAGATGGGATGCTGCATCAACACGGTTTGGCGTTAATCCGATTTCATACACAGTTTCTGCCTGAAGCTGAAAAAACGCAGAAGCTGGACTTCCATTGGCCACCTGCGTGTCGAGAATCATGATACCGGCATGACTTGAGCCCAGGCCGATTTCGTCCTCCGCACAGATCATACCCTCGGAAGCCACGCCCCTAATTTTGGATTTCTTAATGCTGAAAGGTTCACCTTCAGAAGGATACAGTTTTGCACCTTCAAGCGCCACAACTACTTTTTGACCAGCTGCAACATTGGGCGCACCACAAACGATCTGTAAAATTTCGCCTTGGCCTGCATCAACTTTGGTGATTTTTAATTTGTCGGCATCCGGATGTTTTTCGCATTCCAGAACTTCTCCAATTACGATTCCGGCCAGGCTGCCCGGAACCTTTTCAACTTCCTCAACAGATTCTACTTCAAGACCAAGTCCTGTCAACCATGCAGACACAGTTTCAGGATTTTCTGGAAGATGGATTAGTTTTTTTAGCCAGCTATGGGAGATTTTCATCGTTTTTTTTCAATTTCGGGGCTTCTGAAAAAAGCCGTTTTTTCGCAAATAAGTCTGCAAATAAAATACTTCATATTCCTTCCGGATGAAAAAGAATCTCTGCTCCCTGATTTTTCTGCTCACTTCGATCCTTGCCAATGCTCAAAACTTCACTGCAATGGATTCACTGAGGGGTGGCTGGCACGAATTTCGGTCCTGTTTTGACCTGCAGCATTACCATTTAAAACTCAAAGTGGATCCTAAAACTAGGTTCATTTCAGGTTCAAATCGCTGGACCTGCAGAGGGATTTCCGCCTCCCAAATTATTCAGGTGGACTTGGATCCTGAATTGAATATCACGTCCATTAATAGTTCTTCTGGTCCTGCAACGTATAAAAGAAAAGGAAGTTCTGTTTTGGTGGACCTTCCATTTAAAATTCAGAAGGATTCGGATTTTTGGATTGAAATCCAATACAATGGACATCCACGCCTTGCGCTAAATCCACCATGGGACGGCGGATTTGTCTGGTCTCGCGACCAAAATGATAAACCCTGGATTGGTGTGGCTTGTGAAGGCGACGGCGCCAGTTTGTGGTTTCCTTCAAAAGATCATCCTGCAGATGAACCTGATTCAGCATTGCTCGAATATGAAGTTCCGGACAATTTGATCGCTGTTGGAAATGGCCGTTTTCTTGGAAAGAAGAAAGCTGGCGATTCCAGCAGCATTTATAAATATGGAGTTTCTTATCCCATCAACCATTACAACATCACTTTTAATGCCGCTGATTACCAGAGCTGGAGCGATACAATGCGGCTTCCGGAAAGTAGATCGATTTTGCCGATGACTTTTTATGCGCTCCGTCAGGATGCACAAAAGGCGAAAATACAATGGGCTCAGTCGAAAAAAGTCATCCGTGTATTAAGTGAAAGTTTTGGAGATTATCCATTTGTGAAGGATGGATATAAGGTTGTTCAAACTCCATACCTCGGGATGGAACACCAATCATGCATCGCTTACGGAGATCAATTTCAGAATAATTTTTATGGGTTCGATTTTATTCTTCTGCACGAAACGGCCCACGAATGGTGGGGAAATCGAACATCAGCAGACGACCATGCGGACCTTTGGATTCACGAGGCACTTGCCACTTATTCAGAGGCAGTTTACCTGGAAAAATTGGGAGGAGGTAAAAAACAAGCAATTCGATATTTGCTTGACCAGCGGAAGAATATAAAAAACCGCACAGCCATTGCTGGAGAACGCGGCGTTTATTTCAATGAATGGAAGGATTCGGACATGTATTACAAAGGAACCTGGATGCTTCACAGCATGCGTTATGCGGTTGGGAATGATAAAATTTGGTTTAAGGCCTTACACGACATTGGCAATGAAATAGGTTTCAAGCCCATTTCAGCGGATACCTTTTCGGCAAAGCTTTCTAAACTGTTGAAAATGGACATATGGCCCTTGGTAAACCATTACACGCATTTCCTTACCTGGCCGTCTCTTGAATACCACAACTACCTCGATAAGGGCAAAGAAATGTTTTCCTTTAAATGGGTTTCTTCAGCCGAAGGATTCGATTATTCGGCCCCGGTTGTAATGGATGGAAAAACCGAAAGAATAAACCCATCTTCTACAGGAATGAAGTTTGAGTTGAAACTGCCGGTAATGAAAATCGAACCTTCGGAGGAATTATTTCTCTTTAAAATGCAGTATAAAAAGCGCTGATAATCAGTTTGTAAAAGTCTTTTTATATAAATCAATACTTTCAAGAATAATGCCGCAGGCATCAGGCTTCGGTAGGAAACTATCGATTACAACCTCCTTTTTCTCGAGGATTTTATAGTCCTCAAAAAACCTCCGAAGCTGGTTAATTGTGTGAATCGGCATTTCTGAAATGTCGTGAATGTGCTGAAAGGACATATCGTTATTCGCAACCGCGATAATTTTGTTGTCAGCATCTCCTTGATCCACCATACGCATAACTCCAATAACCCGTGCATCCACAAGACTTAACGAAGGAAGCTCGATGGAACAGAAAACCAAAATATCAAGCGGGTCGCGGTCGCCGCAATAAGTTTTCGGAATAAAGCCATAGTTGGCTGGATAGATAACTGAGGAAAAGAGAACCCTGTCGAGTTTGATCATGCCACTTGGCTTGTCAATTTCAAACTTTCCTTTAGAGCCGGCGGGTATTTCAATTACTGCGGTTACTACTTCTGGCGCATTATCGCCAAAGTGAACATTGTGCCATGGGTGAAAGTTGCTTGTTGCTTCAGTTTGCATGTTTTTAATAATAATAGCTTGTGTTTTCTGCTCTGGATTTTACTGTAAAACAAATCCGAAGTCTGAATTGAATTAGTCCATCATTGCGTTTTTTGCCAGGAGGGCTGGAGTCTACGAATGAATATCTGGCCGTTTTGGTAAAGCCATGGCTGTAACCAAGTTCGAAGTGAAGATTAAGTTTCCCATGATCCGGGAGGAAAAGATATCCTGCATGCAGTCCAAGAAGTGGACCGTTTGCAAGTCTGTCATACCCAATTCTGTAGTTGTCGGAAAACTGTGGCGATTTTTTACTAAGATCCTGGATATAAGTGTAATGTCTTATCCATCCTAAACCAGAAATAAGGGTGAATCCGCCTAAAGAATTACCGGGAATGATGGGTTTTGATTGATGAAAACAGTACCCGATTTTCGCATTTGGAAGAATGCTTCCCCTTTGAAAAACCTTAAAAACAGCATCAGCACCATCTGTTCCGCTCACAGTGCCATCCGGGTTTCTAAGATTCGGAATAGGATCATTTTTTACTCCACCACCAAATAGGAAGGCGCCATCCAAACCAAATATCCAACTTGCCTTGTTCATAAAATGAAGGCCTCCACCGGTTTCCCCAAAACTTCCATAATCGCTGGCAAGATTTCCGCTAGGCTGCGAAAGCCCTGCATAACCACTTATTATTAAACAGCGGACTTTGTTCTTTTTAAGGCTGTCTTTTTGCAGTGGTTTTCCGCTTGCTGAAAAGCAAATCAGTGGAAAAAGCAGTGCAATGGCAGTAATAAAGGTTTGGAGGTTTTTCATTTCCGGAGGCAATTTTATCCAAATCAATCTTGATGTTCCCTGTTTTTCCAATATTATTTTGGATAAGGCAGCAGAGTGTCCTTTTTTTGGGCTCTGAAAAACTACTTTTTTAATAAGAAAAATGAAAATAGCCGTTGTTGGAACAGGATATGTGGGCTTAGTAACCGGAACTTGCTTTGCGGAAACCGGTAATTCAGTAACCTGCATTGATATCAATGAGGAAAAAGTAAATAGCCTTCGAAATGGCATCATCCCGATTTTCGAACCGGGTTTGGATGTTCTTTTTGAAAGAAACATTGCCCAGGGCCGTTTGAAATTTACCACCAACCTTGTGGAAGGAATTCAGGAGGCCGCTATTATTTTCTTGGCGCTTCCAACACCTCCGGGAGAAAATGGTTCTGCAGATCTAAGCTATATTCTTGGCGTGGCATCAGATCTTGGTCCGATTTTGCATCAATATACAGTGATTGTAGACAAATCAACTGTTCCGGTAGGTACTGCCGAACTTGTTTCCGCAAGAATTGCTGCCAATGCAAAGTTTGAATTTGATGTTGTTTCCAACCCTGAATTTTTGAGGGAAGGTGTGGCTGTAGAAGATTTTATGAAGCCTGACCGTGTGGTCATCGGAACCAGTTCAGACAAGGCCAAGAAAATTATGGAGCGCCTTTATGCGCCACTTGTTCGCCAGGGTAATCCAGTGATATTTATGGACGAGCGCTCTGCGGAACTTACAAAATACGCTGCCAATGCCTTCTTGGCTACCAAGATTACCTTCATGAATGAAATTGCCAATCTGTGTGAAAAGGTTGGTGCCAATGTAGATGAGGTTAGAAAAGGAATTGGTTCAGACAGCAGGATTGGAAAAAGGTTCTTGTTTGCCGGAATTGGCTACGGCGGAAGTTGCTTTCCAAAAGATGTTCAGGCTCTTGCCAAAACTTCTTCCGATTTTGATTATGATTTCCGAATCCTGACTTCAGTAATGGATGTGAATCATGCGCAGAAAACAAGGCTCATTCCTTCCATTATGGCATATTTTGGAAACGACCTAAAGGGAAAGAAAATAGCAGTTTGGGGGCTTGCTTTTAAGCCATATACGGATGATATCCGCGAAGCACCTGCTTTGGAAAATATTACTGCACTTTTGGAAGCTGGTGCAAGTATTAAGGCTTATGACCCTGAAGCTCAAAATAATGTGAGAAAAATTCTTGGTGACAGTATCGAATACGGGACTGATCTTTATGATACAGTTGAGGGGGCTGATGCTTTGCTGGTAGTAACAGAATGGCCAGAATTCAGAACACCTGAATTCGATAGAATTGCATCACTTTTGAAAAATAAAGTTGTATTCGATGGACGAAATGTATTCGAGCCAGAGCAGATGCAGGAACTGGGTTTTGAATACTACTCAATTGGCCGTCTTCCAGTCCGCAACTCTTAATCTATCAAACTGATGAAGAAAGTATTAATCACAGGAGGAGCAGGGTTTTTGGGTTCCCACTTGTGCGACCGTTTCATCCATGAAGGATTTCATGTGATTGCAATGGATAACCTCATTACTGGAAACCTTGCCAATATTGAACACCTCTTTCACCTGAAAGAGTTCGAATTTTATAACCATGATGTTTCCAAGTTTGTCCACGTTCCCGGCGACCTTGATTACATCCTACATTTTGCTTCACCCGCTTCTCCAATCGATTATCTCAAACTTCCAATTCAGACATTAAAAGTGGGTTCCTTGGGAACACATAATCTACTTGGATTGGCGAAATCGAAGAAAGCCCGTTTTTTGATAGCTTCTACTTCAGAGGTTTATGGAGATCCATTGGTTCATCCACAAAATGAAGACTATTGGGGCAATGTAAATCCAATTGGTCCGCGTGGTGTATATGATGAAGCCAAGCGTTTTCAGGAAGCCATTACAATGGCCTACCATACTTTCCACGGACTAGAAACAAGAATCGTTCGCATTTTTAATACTTACGGACCAAGAATGCGACTGGATGATGGCAGAGTATTGCCTGCTTTTATCGGACAAGCGCTCAGGGGAGAATCTCTGACTGCTTTTGGTGATGGCACCCAGACAAGGTCATTTTGCTATGTTTCGGATTTGGTTGAAGGCATTTACAGGCTTTTAATGAGTGATTATGCTTATCCGGTAAATGTTGGCAATCCTGGAGAAATCACCATCAATCAGTTCGCTGAAGAAATCCTTGCCATCACGGGTAGTGATTCGAAAGTAATCTACAAGCCTTTGCCTCAGGATGATCCAAAACAAAGACAACCTGATATTACCCGTGCCAAAGAAATTCTTGATTGGAAACCAAAGGTGGAAAGGTCTGAAGGCCTGAAACTTACTTTGGATTATTTCCGAAAAGTAGTGTAGAATACAAGAAAATCAGCCTGTTGTGGTAGCCAGCTCTTTTTTCTCGCAGCTTGCGCAAACAGGGTTATTGCCAGAGCTGTCGATTCTATTCGGAATCTTCATCATCTGTTTCCTAACATATCTTCTGCCGGTTTATTCTAAGGGGATTTCCTTATGGATTGCCTTGATTTCTTTGGGAATAGCGTTTTACTTTTCAGGTTCCGTTCAGGAAATTAAACCATTACAGTCCATGGGAACTGACCCGTGGACTGGTATTTTAAAACGTTATTTTTGTATTGCCACCGCCGCTACTCTCTTCGGTTGGTTGGAATGGAAGCAGGCCAGGATTGGAGATATTTCTGTAGTTTTTATTGCCTTACTTCTGGCTGCTTGTCTTTCCTTAATGATGCTGGTTCAGGCCGCAGACTTATGGCTCATGATCATTTCAGCGGAAGCTTTTTCATTTTCAGCATATGGGATTGCAAGCAGTAATCAATCAGAAGACAATTCCCACGAGAGTGTACTGCGTTATTTTGGAATCGGCGCCCTTGCAACCTCAGTATCTGTGTTTGGTTTAACTTGGGTAATTGGTTTTAGAGAATCTATGCCCAATGGAATACTAGGTTTTCAAAATTCAGAGGCCTTTTTTCCTGTTGCAGGTGCTGTATTTTTCCTGGCATTCCTGTTTTTCAAATTGGGTAGTTTTCCCTTCCATGCCTGGGTTCCGGGAATTTTCCGAACCGCACCAACTCCGGTTGCAGGGTTTCTTGCAGCAAGCCCAAAGGTGGCCGCAGGATTTGCTTGCCTTCATCTTGTACAAATTCTGGATGTAAACCTGAGTCTTCCGTTTGTTGTGCTTGCCTTGTTTACTGGAATATTCGGAAATATTGCTGCATTTCGAGCAAATAGTCTGAGGGAAATGCTTGCCTATTCTGCCATTGGACAGGCTTCCTTTCTAGTGATTCCTGCAATTTTTTCCCGGCAAGTTTCTGGGGCTGCCGGACATCTTTTGTATTTTTCGATTTCTTATGCCGTTGCGATTCAGGCTGCATTTTTTGCCTCGCAATATTTTGAAAATCAATATCGTGACCGACTTTCTATTTCAGATTCCGCCGGTTTTTTTCGATTTCACCCTTTGGCAGTTTTGGTTTTAACTGCCATTTTATTTTCCATTATTGGGATTCCTCCATTTGCCGGGTTTACAGGAAAGTTGCTCGTTATGTCCGGCCTGCCAGCAGGGTTAAATTTGCTTCCATCCGGCATGGTGGCTTTGTTGTTTCTGGTGGGGATTGTCAATACAGTTTTGGCTGCTGGGTATTTCTTGAAGATTCCATTTTCGATGATTTTCAAGCCATCTCTTCTTGAGTCGCATCCGCTTCGGTCTTCCAGCGCCACTCTGTTCTTAATGCTGATGGGATTGGTTTTTCTGATTGCAGCCTTCTTATTCCCGTCTTTCTTTTTTTCTCAGGATTTCTGAAATGGAAAAAAAGACGATAAACCTTTTACTGGTAGACAACCAGGATTCATTCACATATAATATTCGGGATTACCTCGCTCGTTTAGGTGCGCGGGTTCAAGTCCTGGACAGAGATTCGGTTTCTTTACGTCACATTGAAAACTCGGATGGGGTTGTTTTTTCCCCAGGGCCTGGAAATCCTGCGGGGATGACACAGCTCTTAAATTTAATCGGCCAAGCTGTGGCAAGAAAGCCTGTTTTGGGTATTTGCCTTGGTCATCAGGCTCTGGCCTATTATTTTGGTGCACAAATCCGACAAGCGAATCCAATGCACGGAAAGATTTCAAAGGTCCATAAGGTGAATGACTCCTCCTTGCTGAATCAAATTCCCGATTCGTTTTCAGTTGTTCGTTATCATTCACTTTATGTGGATTCCATCCCGGATGATTTAATCCCCATCCTTCAGACGGAGGATTCTATTTTGATGGCTTTCCAACATCGAATTTTTCCAGTATTTGGGATTCAATTTCATCCAGAAGCCCATCTTTCTGAATTTGGCTTGGATATGCTTAGAAATTGGATAAATATGTGTTAAAAATCACAGAGCATTTTTTTCGGAGCAAAGTAAATTTGTCGTTATTGCCGGCAATAGAAAACGAATAAGGAAACTTGGCTTCAGAATTAAAAATCAGCGGCAAATTCCGTTACCTCGATGAGGGAAATGGTGAGGTCGTAGTAATGCTCCATGGCTTGTTTGGAGCCTTGAGCAATTGGGAACCTACAATTATGGCCTTAAAAGGTCGATACAGGGTTCTAGTACCAGTGCTCCCAATTTATGAAATGCCCTTATTGTCTGCCACAATTGAAGGTTTGAAAAAGTATGTGGAGAGTTTTATTGAGGAACTCAAACTGGATACATTTCATGTGATGGGAAATTCTTTAGGAGGTCACATCGCGTTGGTTTTTACGGTTGCCCATCCGGAAAAAGTTAAAACATTAATTCTCACCGGAAGTTCAGGACTTTTCGAGAATTCCATGGGTGGCTCATTTCCGAAAAGAGGAAATTATGAATATGTCAAGGAAAAGGTTGGGTATACATTTTACGATCCAGCCACTGCTTCTGAGGATTTGGTTCAGGAAGTGTTTGAAGTTACCAAGAGCGTTGGGAAATGCATGGCCATTGTTGCAATTGCCAAATCTGCGCAGCGCCAGAATCTTGCCCACGAACTGCATAAGATAAAAGCACCCACGCTTTTGATTTGGGGACTAAATGATACCATTACTCCTCCTCATGTGGCACATGAATTTAATAAGCTGATTGCTGGTTCAGAACTTCGTTTTATTGACCGTTGTTGCCATGCACCAATGATGGAAAGGCCCATTGAGTTTAATGAGATTCTATTCAAATTTTTGAGCAAGAATTAAAACATGGTTGTTGCTGAATTCACAAAACATGGAATTCCCGTACTGGCCCCAGATACACTTCTTGAGGAGGTTTTCCTTGAAGATTTTTCGGATGGTCTGATTTATGCTCCGGTCGTTCAAGATGGTTCTTTTCTGGGATTTCTCTTTCTAGAAGACCTTGACATTCAAAAGGAAACACTCAAGACTGTAGGGCAATGTCAATTGGAAAAAGCCGTACATTCTTTAAAAGGTTCTCAGCATATTTTCGAAGCCTTACCCATTTTTCAAACAGTTGGATTGCCGGTTTTGCCGGTTTTGGGAGATGATGGTGGATTGGATGGAATTCTTCGCGTGGAAAGCTTGATGGCTGTTTTTTCTGAGTCATATGCATTTCAGACATTAGGTGCAGTTTTGGTGCTAAGTATCCCCGCAATTCAATATTCATTGTCAGAAATTTCCAGACTTGTTGAAGCCAATCAGGCAAAGGTGCTGTCTGTTTTGGTGGAGTCAGATCCAATTCTAAATCAGAATTTCCTTGTTCATCTCAAAATCAATCAACCAGACTTAAGTAGGGTAGTAGCCACATTGGAGAGATTCGAATATAATGTGCTTGAAGTACACCAATCGATTGAAGCAAGCTCCATAGACAAAGAGAGATTTGATCAGTTAATGCGTTACTTGGGAATTTGATTTCTCATGAAAATAGGTTTTCACGCGCTTCATAACCACAGAATTCCTTTTCAGGCTGTAAGCGATTTGGGTAAAAGCCTTCATTTGGAAGGATTTGAGATTTGTTTGTCCGCCAAATTGTTAAAGCCATTTTCGGAACGCTCGGATTTTGGTTTTCCCTATTCTGTTTTCAGTGAACCCGCAGGGGCTGCTGATATTTCGGCAATGTTAAGTCTTGGTGGAGATGGGACGCTTCTGGATACCTTGCTTTTCACACTTCAAAACAAAATCCCACTTCTTGGCGTAAATTTTGGAAGAATGGGTTTTCTCCCGTGTATTCCAGATTCAAGCATAATGGAATTGGCTTCTCTTTTGAAGCAGGAAATAATACCAGTGGAAGAAAGAGCGGTTCTTGAATTAGAATCAGGAGGGCAATTAAATCCATTTTCAGAATTTCCTTTTGCCTTGAATGAGGTTGCCATTATCAAAAAAGAAACGGCCTCCATGATAACCATCAGAACAAATGTTGATGGCGTTTTTTTGAATGAATATTGGGGTGATGGGCTCATAGTTTCCAGTCCTACAGGTTCTACAGGCTACTCCTTAAGTTGTGGCGGTCCGATACTTTGGCCTGATAGTGAGGCAATTGTATTGACACCTATCAGTCCGCATAACCTATCAATGCGGCCAATTGTTCTAAGTGATAAGATGGAAATAACATTGATTCCAAAAGGGAGATCGTCTAAAATTTTGGTTTCAATGGATTCCAGATCGAAGTCGATTCCAGTAAATCAGCCTATTAATATTCGTAAAAGTTCTGAAAAAGCACTCTTTATAAAGATTTCTCCCAATGGATTTCCAAATACGCTTCGGGAAAAATTGTTGTGGGGAAAGGATATTCGCAATTAATTAAATCGTCATTTTTTTTTTATATTTTAAATAAATTATAGATTTGCGAGTCTTCCAAAGCATTTTCAAACAGCCCATGAGGTTTTTTTGTAATAAAATATTTTTTCATCTATTGATTGTTGTGCTCCTAATGGGGAGTACTACTGTTTTTGGTCAGTTTGGCCGTGCTGCAAAGCGTGCTGCCTTAAAAACACGAAACAAGCAAATCTCTCGTTTTACTGTTAGGACGGATTTTAGTAAATCCAAAAAGTATATCTCGTTTGGAGGTGGAGCCGGAATAGCGAATTATTTCGGTGATTTGGCTCCAAATAATACGCGTACAAGTACAAATATGGCGTATTCCAAAACGTACTTGACTGGTTATTACTTGCAAAGGGTTCATCCTAATGTCACTATCCGTGGTGCTGTTACCTTTATGCAACTGCGTGGTGATGATTATTCTGTTTCGTCTGCATCTAGTCCTGATGCCACGGACTTAGGCCGATTCAGACGGAATTTGAGCTTTAGAAACACCATTTATGAATTTTCGGGCGTTGGTATTTTTGAATTATTTCCTACCGACAGGGGATATCTTCGTAGAACATTTGTAAACCCATATGCGCTCTTGGGTCTAAGCGTATTTACACACAATCCTAGAACAAAAACACCTGTTCCTACAAAACCTGGAGATCCTAAAAGTGAGTGGATAAGTTTAAAACCTCTTGGTACAGAAGGTCAGTTTACAGGCGTTGCAGGTACTCCAAAACCATATTCACTTCTTCAAATTGGCGTACCGATTGGACTTGGTGTTCGGTATCGACTTTTGGATAAATGGGATTTAAGTCTTGAATTGGGCTATCGCTTTGTATTTACAGACTATATCGATGATGTAAGCGGTAAATATCCTTCTGAGGAAGTTTACCAGGAAATGTATAATCAAGGCAACTACGCAGGCATTTCAATGTCGAATCGTTCTGCTGAGTTGTATGCAGCAACAGAAGTTCAGAGAAGAACTGATGCGTTGAAAGTTCTTGCGAGGGCATTTCCAGTGAAAGACCGGGCAAGTATTTCAGGTAGGCTGGATGAAAAAAATAAAGAGTATTTTGTACAGGATGCTGAGAAAATTGCTGCTATTGTTGAGCCTCAGGTATACAGTACTAAAGACGTTAATTACCATCGGTATTATCTTGCAGATGAATCCAAGCCTGACGAGCCTTCTAACCGTCGCTATTGGACGCGTTTGAATGGTGATGAAAGTGGTGCTGCTCCAAGAGGCAATAAGCGAAGAGATTATTGGTTGGTAACAGCCCTTCATCTTTCGTACATACTGGAGATCAAACAGAAGCCACCAAAATTCCGTTAATATTTTACACTTTCCCTGCGTTACTACCGGGATGGCATTCAAATTTCGATATTCCAGGAGGCTCACATGCCTCCTTTTTTTTCAACTGATTCTCTGTTCATTTGGTGTGAATGCCCAGCGCTTTGAGTTTGGCGCTGGTGCCGGAATTCTCCATTATCGCGGAGACTTGAATCCTTCGGTAATTCCCAACAAGCCGGTATTTGGCTTGCAGTTAATTGGCCGTTATAATATAAGTATGGCAGTTGTCCTTAGGGGTAATTTTTTGTTGGCTCCATCCGTTTCCGGTTCGAGTCTGAATTCGCCGGATGTAAACATCATAAAACTTCAAAACCCTGCCGAATTTAATACCTATATCGGAGAGCTTGGTGCCTTCGCTGAATATAATTTCTTTAACTACCGGAATCCTAAGAATCGTTTTGTTTTCGGTTCTCCTTATCTTTTTGGTGGGCCTGCCTGTTTTGTTTTTCAGCCTACTCAAAATCTATTTGAGCCTAAAAATGCAAGCAATCTTGCCAATGGTTCTCAAATTGGCGTTCAGCCGGCCTTGGTTATTGGTCTGGGCTATAAACAGCAATTAGGGCAGTATTTTAATCTGGGTTTCGAAGCATCTGGTCGGTTTCTGTTCACAGACTATCTTGATGGGGTTAGTAATCGGGAGATAAACAAATTAAAAACTATGGATCCTGATGGAAATGAGGCAATTAAGGATGTTGCTGGCGTTCAAAGGGGAAATCCCGCAGATAATGATTTTTACCTGTACATTGGGGCGACATTAACCTATACCATTAAGGAGATAATTTGCCCTTTTAAATATCAAACTAAAAAAGACGAAAAGTAATTCTTATGATTTTTGGTGATTTGCTCAAATTTTCAAGGTTGATGGCCATTGCTGCCATTGGCTTTTGTGCCCTGGCCACCTTAATTGCTTATTTCTCAATTGATATTTTGGAAGGAATCACCAAACCACTCATGGTTTTGGGAATTTTTGTCTGGGTGCTTTCTGTAATCTGGTTCCTATGGGGTTGGTTGAAGAATGCCAATGATGAATCGAATGAAAGTAAAGGCGTTAACGCTACATCCTACATTCTGGCTTTTTTGCCGCTTTGTTATTGCTTCCTTATGGCAACAGATGATGCCCGAACCAAAATTTCGGTTGGCATTACAAATGAGGGAAACCCTGTCCATTCTGTGAAAGTCTACGGCAAGGGAAGCATTTTCCTTAACCAGGACACATTAAAACTCCCTGGTATGGCAAATGGAGATGTTGCAAATTTTAAAATTAAGGCGAGCATAGACCCTCAACACAAAATGGATGGGGAAATTATGCTTGAGTGTTTTTTAGGAGCAGAAAAAAGGACTCGCCGCATTGCTGGTCCATTCAGTAATTCCGGTACTTGGGAATTAAAGCAAGATTGGACAGTAAGTTTTAAAGAAGAAAAATAAACAGGATTATTCTTCCCCGTCTTCTTCTCTTCGTTTTTTTCTGTCCCTTTCAGATTTTACAGATTTAATAAATTGCCCCCATGCAAATGGGTTAAATAATTGTGAACTTCCCTGGAGGAAATTCTGGTTTACGATGTTATTGGTCTGCTCTTTAAAGAAATAATGGTGATTCAGACCAGCATCCATTCCCAGGTTGAAACGCATTCTTTCGAGTAACCTCGGGTTTAGATTTTGCCTCATTCGGTTCATGTCGGTTTCTGGAAGGCGTAAGGATAGAAATGCCCTTTTGAAATCTTCCTCCGTTGGGAATGGTAAAATTTCAACTTCCGGAAGGATGGTTGTATCTGCCTGGAGATATAAAATTACTGAAATGCTCTCCCGACCATCATCTGGAATTACATAACGCTGCGAACGAAATCCTTGAGATTTGACGATGCAAGTATCTCCAATCAAGAGAGGAAATGAGAAAAATCCGAATTCATTAGAGTAAGCCCCTCTGCTGGTTTTTGGTACATAAACTGATGCATATGGCACACCAAAAGATTGTTCCCCGGAAACGACCAAACCTGAGAATTGAATAACTTTCCTTTGTGCAACGACTTCCTGGAGACAGAAGAAAATTGGGACTAAAGCCAGACAAATCCTGAGCTTTCTAATTATTCGATTTTTCAAGGAATCCAACTGTAAGGGTAATTCTGATCCAGAAATTCATATGCCTGTTTGCTTGGGTACAATGGCTTGAAGGTATCAATCATCACAGCCAGTTCTTTGGTTTCTTTTGCTCCGAGTCCTGCTTCAACGGTTCCTGGATGTGGTCCATGCGGTAGGCCTCCGGGATGCAATGTGAATGAACCGGTATCAATTCCCCTTCTGCTCATAAAATTGCCTTCGACATAATACAATACTTCATCAGAATCAATATTACTGTGGTTGTAAGGAACCGGAATACTAAGCGGGTGGTAATCAAACAACCGCGGCACAAACGAGCATATCACAAAATCCTTAGCCTGAAATGTTTGATGAACAGGCGGTGGTTGGTGAATTCTGCCGGTTATTGGCTCGAAATCATGGATCGATAAAGCATATGGATAAAGGCAACCATCCCAACCAACAACATCAAAAGGCGAGTGTTTGTAAATAAAATCGTGAATGGCTCCGGATTTTTTTACTCTAACAAGGTACCTACCGGGTTCTTTTTCAAGCACAACATCAGAAGGTGTGCGGATATCCCTTTCACAATAAGGCGAATGCTCAAGTAGTTGGCCCATTTCATTCCGGTATCTGTTTACAGTTTCAACCGGACTTGAAGATTCGGTAATCAGGAACCTGCTCTTCCCTGGGTTGGGTTTTATCCTGTAAATCGTGGTTCTTGGTATTACAAGATAATCTCCCGGCATATAAACAAGTTTTCCAAACTGAGATTCAAGAATACCGCTTCCATAATGGACAAAAATGACCTCGTCGGCCTCCCCATTTTTATAATAGTAGGGCATTGACAAATTTTCAGATTGTAGAATGTACAGAACCACATCTGAGTTGCCTAGCATGGGTAGCCTCGAGTTCAGAAAGTCGGTGCCGGTATCACCCATCTGACTGGTTTTCAAATGCGTTTGCTTAAGCCCATATTCCTTGTCAAATTCCATTTTTACGGGACTTGCTTGGCCCATTTCAATGACCATAGTCGGAGAAAAACAATGGTATAGATTGGAATAAATCCCACTGAAACCAATTGAACTAACAAGTTCTTCATGGTATAAGGATCCATCCTCCTGACGAAATTGAGTATGTCTTTTTGGAGGGATTTCTCCAAGTTTGGTGTAATAGGGCATGGCGTTACTTTTTCTTCCCTGTTTTTGTGATCTATTTTTTTGATTTGGTATCCGTTTAGAAAACCAATTTTTATACAAGCATTCTCAGCCTAAATTTTGAACTTGTTAACTTCGGTACAAAATCGCTTGCGAATATAAGGTTTTAACAAATGTCAGATAAATTGGCCTTCGTCTGTTCCGCGTTTTTGGATACGCAATTACAACGCTTTTATTTTTACAATTGAAACAGATTCAGGCATTACACTACCCATTTACCAAGATAAAAATCACAGTGTTTTTTTTTCTATCTGAGAAAATTTCAAGAGTTCAATGCCTTGAAATCCATTAAAAATTGATTAGGTTAAGTTGTTTCGTATGGAATTGGTTTGCGACAAAGACATTCTGCTGATGGAAAATTCTGTTTGTTGTTTTAATAGTTGAAGAAAAATGAATTTAGGTGAAACATCTAATAACAAACAAAATTTACAGTCATCCTTGGAGAAGCCATAAATCATTGCAATCCTTGCCTAGAATTGCTCCTTTTCCGGAATCCAATTCCTGTTTATTTTGGCTTAACGTGAGCATATTCGATTTGAAATCAAACAGGCAAGTATAATATTCGTTAGATTATTCAATTTTCGCCCAATGTCAGAACTGTTTTTACCAGCCTTGTTTATTTGGGGATTGATCGCAGGTTTCCTTGGCGGTCTTTTGGGTGTTGGGGGAGGAATGGTTTTTGTACTCGTAATTCCAGAAGCAGCAAGAAGGCTTGGGGTTCAGGAGGTGGATTTGGTTTCGGTAACGATTGCGAATTCTTTGGCATGCACTTTTTTTACAAGTTTCGCTGCTGGTGTTAAAAAGTTTGCTTCTGATAACTTAATCCGAAAAGGAGTTCTTTCAATCGGGATATTTTCCACAATCGTTTCTCTGGTTTTCCTGCATTTTGTAGTCAATTCTGGTTTAATGTCTAGAACTTTTTTCGATGTTTTCTTTATTGTTATCCTGCTTTATTTGATGCTAAGGATATTTTTTCGAATTCGGAAAAATAAAACTGCAGTAGAGGAAACGCTTTTATTAAAACCAAACGGAGTGCTTTTGGCCGGATTTTTTTCGGGCGTAGTTTCTGCACTTTCAGGACTTGGGGGAGGAATTGTAATTGTGCCAGTGCTTCATACCATGCTTAGGTTTCCTATTCGGGTTGCGCAATCTATTTCATTTGGGGTGATTGCCTTCTCAACCTTTTTTAGTTCGATTTTCAATCTTTTGGAGCATCCTAGTCAGGAATTCGAATCACTTCGTGTTGGGTTAATTCTGATTCCAGTAATTGTAAGCATCGCTCCAATCTCGATGGTAGGATCTCTTCTAGGCTCCTGGGTTTCGGGTCGAATGAATTCGAAATGGTCGGCGATTTTACTTTTTGCCTTTTTCCTTTTTACCCTCGTTAGGAAAATAATCTACATGTATTAAACCATGCAATCAATTCTTTCCATAGAAACAAGTGGCCGCCAATTCTCGGTGTCTATTTTTCGGGATAATGCGGAAATATATTCAGCCAAGGTTGAAATGGAGCAATCCCAGGAGGCTCTCGCAGCTCCTGTAATTGATCTTGCCATGAAAGCTACGAACTTGAATTATTCCGAACTCGATGCCATTGCCGTTGGAAGCGGACCGGGTTCTTATACTGGACTCAGAATTGGCATGGCCTTGGCATCAGGTATTTCTTTTGGATCTGGCGTGCCAATCGTTTCTATAGGAACACTCGAAAATCTAGCCTTTCAAATTTTTGAAAAGTGTCCATCTGCTCAGAAAGTATTACCAATAATTGAAGCCAGGAAAGGAGAAGTGTTTTTTGGAGTGTGGAGCCGATCTGCTGAAAAACCTGAAATTGAACCAGTTTGCGTAGGAATTGAAGAGTTCAAATTGGCTGTGGATAAAATGTCTGGTCAGGACTTGCCAGTTTTCTACTGGTCTGGTGATGCTTCACGAGAAATTTTAGCAGAGGCCGGTTTCGAGCAAGTAATTGGGTTAAGCCCAAATTCAATTTCAGCAGCCAAAATAGCGGCATCAAAATTGGCTTCAGGAAGTTTTGTACAATCTGTGCTTGATGAGCCGTCATACCTAAAACCGGTTTATATCAGCAGCCCGAAATGAATAGCGATTTTCTTCTGCTTTCATTGGGCTCTAATGTCGGAGACAGAGAGTTTTACCTGAAGGCGGCTGTCGAAGACCTGTCATTGGAACTGGGACCAGTCATCACATCTTCCGCAATTATAGAAACGATGCCGGAGGGCGTTGATTCACATCCTGCGTATTTAAATTGGATTTTAGCCTTCGATACTTCATTTGAAGCCACTGAAATTCATGCAATTACCCGAAAAATTGAGGACCGATATGGTCGAACAAACAAAGGCCTTCTTCAGCCACGAACTTTAGACATTGATATTCTGGCGATTGGAAATCAAATTTATACTTCTAAAACACTCACCATTCCGCATAAGTCTTTACACCTTCGGAAATTTAT
Organism: Spirosoma fluviale; assembly: GCA_945902135.1. Taxonomy (GTDB): domain Bacteria; phylum Bacteroidota; class Bacteroidia; order Cytophagales; family Flexibacteraceae; genus CAMDMI01. The sequence goes on along the minus strand of CAMDMI010000018.1, from coordinate 3,591 downwards.
CTTAGAGCCATTGAAGGACTTTTTTCCTGAATGGCGGCACCCGATTCTGAATCTTGTAGCGGAAGAAATGTTGGCATTGCTTTAGTTGCAGTTCTGAGAAACTATTTCTGCAATTTTGAATTGTTTGGGTCAATCAGTTTGCAGGGAAGTAGTTTTTGCTTAGGCTTGCATTTCCATACTGATACCAATGTCAACCGAATACCTTCGCACTGGAAGTCTTCTTTTGTCTGAGCCTTTTCTTCAGGACCCATTATTTGGAAGGGCCGTAATTCTTGTATGTCATTATGATGAAGACGGGGCTTTTGGCCTTATCTTGAACAAGCCTGCTTCAAATCCATTTCAGGAAGATGGTGTGCATCCGCTTAGTGAGTTTCCTTTTTTTGCGGGTGGCCCTGTGGATGCAAACTCTATGTTTTTTGTTCATCGGATTGAAGGCCTACCTGAGGCGGTTCCACTTTGCGATGGTATCTGCTGGCAAGGACGATATGAAGATCTGCTGGAAGCGGTGAAAGCAAAGGAATTTCAACCGGAAAATTGCCGATTGCTTATTGGCTATACTGGTTGGGAAAAGGGGCAATTAGAAGGCGAAATTGACCGGGAGGACTGGATGTTGTACAATGGATCAATCGCTGAAATTTTAACTACCAATCCGGATTCAATGTGGAAGGATACCTTGGCAAAAATGGGTCCTTATTATAAAATGGTTTCCAATTTCCCAATTGATCCAAGCCTCAATTGAACTTGAATTTTCAAAGAATAATAGCATGATTCCTTCGTTTGAATTTTGTTGTTAGGACATTTTTAGACAATGGCTTACATAGTCTTGCTTGAAACTTCCAAAGGCGATAAATTGCAAGTAAATCACAATGCGAAAAACCGTATTCTTATTAGAAATAAACCCACTGCCAGGCTTGCCTTTGCTGTTGGTTCTTACTCTGTTGAGCTTCATACTAGGCCAGGTCTCTGTCGATGCGCAGTTAAGGATAGATCCACTGACAGACAGTAGTTTACACCATACTATTTCGGATGTAGCTCACAATGAATTCCATCCTGAAGCCAATATTTCTGATACCCTTTTTTACTCTTATATCCCTTCTGTTGATATTGAAACCATTGAGGATAGAGCTTCCTGTTTGGACCTTGATATCCCAATGGTTGTGAATAAATCGGTATGCGGTTTCATCCATTATTTTACTGTACGCAAGCGAAATTACACCCAAACAATGCTCGAAAGGAAGAATTATTACTTTCCTATTTTCGAGTATTACCTGAGAAAGTACGAAATGCCGGATGCCTTAAAATATCTGGCAATTGTGGAATCCGGTTTAAATTTTAAGGCGAAGTCAAAAGTTGGGGCTTTGGGTCTCTGGCAATTTATGCCTGGTACCGGCAGAGACTTTCGACTTGAGCAAACAACCCATCTTGACCAAAGACAAAATCCCTGGCTAGCCACAGATGCGGCATGCCGGTTTCTAAAATCCCTTCACAATACTTTCGGCGACTGGGAACTTGCGCTTGCGGCTTACAATTGCGGACCCGGCAATGTGATGAAGGCAATGCGTAAATCTGGAAAGCGCGGATTTTGGGAAATCTATAATTTTCTGCCTCAGGAAACTCGTTCTTATGTGCCTCAATTTCATGCAGTTGTTTATTCAATGAACTATGCGCGTGAGCACAACATCCACCCTGATATCGACAGTGTTCTTGTAAGTCTACCACTTGATTCTTTCCCGATTAGTAAGACTTTCGATTTGAGAAAGTTGGAAAGTATTCTGGGAATGGCCCCGCGTTCTTTACATCAATTCAATCCGGAAGTTCGGTCTACAGTTTTTCCTGGAGGCGTCCTTTTGGTTCCTGGTTCACATAGTTACTTGCTGGCTTCCAATCTGGATTTGTATATTGATTCTGCCCGGGTTGTAGTTCCGCCAGTTGTTGTAAAGCCGGAAATTGAGACTGGATACGCTTACATCAAAAAAGGATCTTCGATTAAGACTTTCACTAAAAAACGAGGGATCAATTCAAAGGAATTTTGCCAGTTGAATAATCTTCATGGAGATAAAATCAAAAAGTCTGGCCGTTATCGCTTGCCTTTAGATAATGCTGAATTGAATAATAATGCCCTTGCTACAAAGTTGGATTCCGGTAAGGCAGATTTGAAAACCAAAGGCAATACAATTGATTCGAAACTGGCTTCTTCCAAGGAAAAGCCGAAATCATTAAAAAGACCCGGCAAAAGTAAAAGTGATTTTGGACAGGCAGATTCTTCTGGCGATGGAATAAATTCAAAATTAGCCGCAGCTAAGAATGGTTCTGGAACCACAATTGATTCTGAAACGGTGATACCAGAATTTTATGTTTTGGGTAGGGGAGAAGGGCTATTTTCTGTTGCAAGAAAATTTGGAACAGACTTTAATCGGATAAAAGAGCTGAATCCTGGATTGGGTAATTCCCTGACTCAGGGACAAAAAGTAAGAGTCCGGTCAGTTAATTCTGAAAAAACAATTACGACGAACAGAGATTCTAATTTGGTTGCCTCAAATCCTGTTTCTGCAGAAATGAAGTGCCCGGATGAACCGAAAACTGAAATCTCAGGTTTACATCCCTTACAGAAAACAAGAGCGAAGTTGTATGAGGTTCAGAAAGGCGACACATTGTATTCAATTACCAAAAAGCTTGGCCGGCTTACAGTAAAAGATATTATTCGACTCAACAATTTGAAAAACAAGCAGATAAAGCCAGGCCAACAATTGATTGTTGGGTAGAGAATTTCATCTAAAGATTATTCAGAATGAAAACCAATTCCATCCTCATCGGTTCTGACCATGCTGGTTTCCAACAGAAAGAATTTTTGAAAGTCAAGCTGGTGGAATCTGGTTTCGAGCCGATTGATGTTGGATGTTATAGCATCGAATCGGTTAATTACCCGGACCAGGCCGCAGAAGTTTCAAAAGGGATTCTGGATAGAAAAGCGGAAAATGGAATTTTGATTTGTGGAAGTGGCGAGGGAATGGTGATGGCGGCGAATCGGTTCCACGGAATTCGCGCTGGACTTGCCTGGAATACAGAAGTTGCAGGCCTATTAAAACTTCATAATGATGCCCAGATTATTTGTTTGGGTGCCCGCTTTACAGCCAATGAATATGCCTGGCAAATGGTTCAGGTTTTTCTTTCAGCCTCCTTCGAAGGCGGGAAACATGCCAATCGAATTGCCCTCATGGACAAATTAGGCTAGTTTAGGCCTTACTTTTTAGCTCTACAATTTTTTCGGCGGCCTCACGGCCACTTCGCATTGCACCGTTTATTGAGGGATAGCTTTCAATGTCCCCAACGAAAAATGTATTTCCTTCTTGGCGAAAATGTGTTTTTGGGCCACTTTGATGTTCGGGAATTGCTTTCGGTATGAAAAAATGGTGCAGATAAGTCCATTTTTTCCAATCAATGTCGGGGAGAAGTTGGTGTAGTTCTTTTAAAATACTTGGAATGTTTGGATCGGCGCTTGCTTTGCGCAAGGTTATTGAGCACAAAGCAATGTCGGTAGGCGCATAACGAGGCTGAACCGCGGAAGGAAAACAGAAATGCAGGATGTTGCCA
>CAMDMI010000017.1 GCA_945902135.1 Spirosoma fluviale | reverse complement strand
TTCGCAATGACATTTATTCCATTTATGGATTCGTTCGGCTGGCAGATGAAATTGTGGATACCTATCAGGACAAGGATCCGGCTGGCCAACTTCAAATGCTCCGGGATGACACTGATCGCGCAATTCGCAATGGCATTTCATTCAATCCGATTCTGCATGCGTTTCAGGATGTGGTGAACCGGAATAAAATTGAGCCTGAGTATATTCATGCATTTCTTCATTCGATGGAGATGGACTTGCACGATCAGAAATATGACCGCTCCTTGTACGAACAGTATATTTATGGATCGGCAGAAGTTGTAGGGCTTATGTGCCTGAGGGTTTTCTGTAAAGATGATGATGCCTTATTCCAGTCTCTGGTTTCTCCTGCCCGAAAACTGGGCTCAGCATTCCAGAAAGTTAATTTTCTTAGGGATATCAAATCTGATTTGGTCGACCGCAAGCGGGTGTATTTTCCCGGTTTGGACATTGACAGATTCAGTAAGGAGGATAAAAAACAGATTGAATTGGAAATTTTGCAGGAATTTGAATTGGCCCAAAAAGGAATCAACCGACTTCCTAAAAATTGTCGCCGCGGCGTTCAGCTTGCCCTTAATTATTACCGGAAGCTCCTCGTAAAAATTACGGAAAAAGGTCCTGAAGAATTGCTTCAACATAGAATCAGGGTTACCAATTTCCATAAACTGCTTCTACTCGCCCGTACTTTTCTTTTTGGTCCCCTCAAACCGGCTCTCAATACCTAATTTCAAATGGCCGTGCCCCTAAACAATGCTTCAGTTCCGTCACTTGGTTCAAAATTAGGACTTCACCTTGAAGTTAACATCGACCAGCAGTCGGGCTTCTGTTTTGGCGTGGTGTTTGCCATTGAAATGGTAGAGGATATTTTGGCAGAGGAGGGAAGTTTGTATTGCCTTGGCGATATTGTGCACAATGATGAGGAAGTCCTTCGTCTTCAACGCAAAGGACTGAAGATTATAGACCATGCGCAATTGTCCGAAATCCGAGATGCCAAAGTATTGATCAGGGCACATGGTGAGCCACCTGCCACTTACAAACTGGCTTTGGAAAACAACCTGATTCTCGTGGATGCTTCCTGCCCTGTGGTGTTAAAATTGCAGAACAGAATCAGGAATACTTTTCAGAAGCAAGAGAATGTGTACATCTATGGAAAGCATGGCCACGCAGAGGTCCTTGGCCTTTTGGGTCAGACAAACCAGCAGGCGAAAGTTTTTCAATCCATAGAAGAACTGGATCTGGAAGCAATGCCTTCAAAAATTTCTCTTTATAGTCAGACAACAAAAAGTACCGAGAGCTTTTATGCCATCCATAAAACGCTCACAGATGCAGGCATTGAGGTGGATGTGAACAACACCATTTGCAGACAGGTTTCAAAACGGGATTCGGAATTAAGAAACTTTGCAGGCCGGTTTGATGTTGTTGTTTTTGTGAGTGGTTTAAAAAGTAGCAATGGGAAGGTTTTGTTTCAGGCTTGTCTTGAATCAAACCCAAGAACGCATTTTGTTAGCAGCCCCGGGGATATTCAGTTGGCTTGGTTTCGTGAGAATGATAAGGTCGGAATTTGTGGTGCCACATCCACCCCCATGTGGCTGATGGAAGATGTAAGGGATATAATTAAAAACTGGTAGTAGGATTGCAGATGATTTTTACGGTTTTACTTTGTGCAGTAATCGCCATTTCAACTTTTTTATTTTGGGAATTTGTTGCTTGGTGGACCCATAAATACATCATGCATGGCTTTCTCTGGACATGGCATAAATCCCATCATTCCCGTCATAACGATGCACTTGAGAAAAACGATTTGTTTGGTGTTGTATTTAGCCTGCCTTCCATTGCCATGTTCATGTATGGCATTCATTTCAAAAATCCCTATGTGTTTTCAATAGCGCTTGGCATCCTCCTTTATGGGATTTTTTATGTCGTGTTCCATGATTTTATTGTCCATCAACGTATTCGCTGGCGCCCTTCCAAACGCAGTCGTTACCTCAACAGAATGATCAATGCGCACTATGTGCACCATAGCAAACACAGCAAAGAGGATTGTGAAGCTTTTGGATTTTTGATTGTGCCTTCGCGCTATGAAAAGCCGGTTCTTCAGTTTCGAAAAAAGCGCGAAGAAACCCAGTAGATTTTTTTCAAACTCTTTTTAAAAGGCTTGCTTTTTTTGTTTCAGAAGCAGCATAATTCATTCAATTTTGCGTTAGGAGAATTCTCCCATCCGAAAGCATGTTTAATCTAACGCCAATTGTAAAGAACCTTCTCATCGTCAATGTGTTGATGTTTGCGGTTCCGGCATTAATCCTTCAGGACCACAATTTGTTTGTGAATCTTTTTGGCTTGAAATATCTCTTCGCATCCAGTTTCCTTCCTACCCAATTACTTACCTATTCCCTGATCCATGCCAGTTGGTCGCATTTGTTTTCCAATATGCTGGGTTTGCTTGTATTCGGTCCGATTCTGGAAATGCGTTTGGGACCGAAAAGGTTTGTGATTTTTTATTTTGCCACAGCGGTTGGGGCTGGAATTATTTACAGCCTTATTCATTTGGCAGAGGTTTATCCCTTTATACAGGCTGCAAACGAGTTTCTTGCATCGCCCAACCCCGATCTCTTTGCAAGGGTGCTTGCTGAAAGTCCGGGTCTTCTCTCCGAGAGAAATCTTGCCTTTGTTCAGGACTATGGGCGAAATCCAGCAAATCCACTGTACATTCAAGAAGCGAGCGGGGCTGTTAGAGATCTAATTTCCTTCAGGGAAAATTCGCCAATGGTGGGGGCTTCCGGTGCTGTTTACGGCGTGATGCTGGGTTTTGGGTATTTGTTTCCCAACCTCAGGATGATGCTTCTATTCCCTCCGATCCCTGTTCAAGCCAAATACCTGATTGCCTTTTATGCCGTTGCGGCCCTCTATTATGCCGTTGAAAAAGTGCCCGGAGACAATGTTGCCCATTATGCCCACCTTGGAGGAATGCTCGTTGGCTGGATTATTCTGCGGATCTGGAAAATGCAAGCTCAAAGATTCTGAAAATGCTGGGAGAAATTAGAAGTGATATACAAGATGCTTTTCGTGGAAACCGCAACGGAGTTGTGCAGATGTTGGTGCTCAACTGTGGGGTATTTCTGCTGATAAAGCTGGTCAATCTATTTTCCTGGTTTTCCACTGGTACAAGTCTGGATGAATTCTTCCTCCATCATCTTGGGCTTTCACCGCTGCGAGATATTTTTATTTTCAAACCATGGAGCCTGATCACCTATGCCTTTGTGCATACCAGTCTTATGCATTTGGTTTTCAATATGATTAGCCTTTATATTTTTGGTCAGATTCTTCAGGATTTTCTCGGTCCAAAAAGGATTCCATGGTTTTTCCTGGCGGGAGGTTTGGCAGGAGGACTTCTTTTTCTTCTGGTGGCGGTGCTGTCCCAAAGTCTAGGTGCCGCTTCGTTTCCTAATTCAGGGCATCTGCATGGCGCATCGGGTGCAGTGTATGGAATTATTTGCGCAGCAGCTTTTTTGGTTCCGAACTACACCATCAGCATTATATTTTTTGGACCGGTTAAGTTGAAATACATCGCGCTCGTTTTTGTGCTGATATCATTGGTAGAAATTCCGGGGGGCAACCCGGGGGGCAACATAGCCCACATTGGAGGCGCACTCGGTGGGATATTGTATTTGCGGTATCTTCAAGGCGCATTCCGATTCAAAAATCCATTTTCCTTTGGTCCCAAAACAGGGGGGAAGGTTGTTTCCCTCAATACCGGCAGAAAATTTGCCTCTGAAGAAGCGGAGCTTGATTTTCTACTTGATAAAATTTCAGAAAAGGGGATTCGTAGTCTGAATAAGGAAGAAAAAAATAGGCTCGAACAATTAAGTAAACCAAAGAAATAGTATGAACAGCATTCAACTAATACACCATGAGCACTACTCTGTGCTAACCATAAACAGACCTCAGGCACTTAATGCATTAAATGCAGAGGTTTTTACAGAAATAGATTCTGTTGTATCAGCCAAATTGCCCGATAGCTCCAGGTTGTTGCTCGTTACCGGTTCGGGCGAAAAAGCATTTGCTGCCGGGGCTGATATTACCGAATTTACCACATTAAGTGGGGAAGAAGCCAGGAATTTAAGTCAGCATGGTCAGAAAATTTTCGACAAACTGGAAAACTATTATCTCCCAACCATCGCACTTATTCATGGTTATGCACTTGGTGGCGGACTTGAACTTGCCCTTGCATGTCAGATGAGGGTGCTTACCAAAAAGGCCGTGATGGGTTTGCCGGAGCTGAATCTGGGCCTTATCCCCGGTTATGGCGGAACCCAGAGATTGCCAAAACTGATTGGAAAGGGCCAGGCCTTGTATTACACACTTGGCTCTGAAAACATGGATGCAGATACTGCAATCAAGAATGGCCTTGGCGATTTTTTGGTTGAAGACCAGCATGAAGGAGTTTTATTCGTTGAGAAATTTGCCTCACGCTTATCTGGAAAATCGAGGATTGCAGCTTCATTGGCTCAGGAAGCAATCCTGAACGGAGGCGGTGCTTCTGGTTTTGACCTTGAATCAGCCAATTTTTGTAAGGCATTTGAAAGTGAAGACATGCGGGAAGGCGTAGCCGCATTTCTGGAAAAAAGAAAGCCTATTTTTCAGCATTCCTGAAAATTGGGATAAACATTTTATGCCAAAATCAACTTTAGTAAGTCTTAGTTTCTAATCATTTATCATTTAAAAATGGCCGTAATAAAAGCTACTGATGCAGACTTTGAATCTGCCCTGGGAAGCAATCCCCTAACTGTTGTAAAGTACTATGCCGATTGGTGTGGTTCCTGCAAACTCATTTCTCCCAAATTTCGCCGCATGTCTGAAGACGAGCGGTTTTCTGGTGTTCATTTTCTGGAGGTAAATGCCGAAGAAAATCCGGATGCAAGGCACAAAGCAGGTGTAAACAACCTTCCGTTTTTTGCAACTTTTAAGGGAATTGAACTTGCAGAAGGGGTGGCAACCAGCAAGGAGGAATCAATTCTAGAAATGATTCAAAACCTTCAGGCCTGATTTATATGAAGCTTCCTTCAATAAAAAAACTCGTGGAATCATATTCCATACCGGAGCTTCAGGCTGCAGAAGAAGCCATTCTAGAGGAAAAGCAGCCTGACATAGAGATAGAAGGCGTTGATGAAGGCGAGAAACTCACGCACATCATGGCAGCTGTTTTCATCATAGAGGAAATGCAGTCCAAAGGCCTGGAATACAATGCCGCCCTGCGTGCCTACAGCAGCCGGGTACGAACCTCCATTTCCTAAATCCCATGAGTAAAAAAGGAAAGGTCTTAATGGCCATGAGCGGTGGAATAGACAGCTCTCTGGCTGCGGTTTTGCTTCACGAGCAAGGCTATGAGGTCATTGGCATGACGATGAAAACCTGGGATTACACCGGAAGTGGTGGTTCAAAAAAAGAAACCGGTTGTTGTTCTCTGGATAGCATCAACGATGCCAGAAATGTCGCTGTTTCCCTGGGTTTCCCGCATTATATTCTGGACATCCGCTCAGAATTTGGGGACTATGTAATCGACCATTTTACAAACGAATACCTCGATGGACGCACGCCCAATCCCTGTGTTTTGTGCAATACGCACATCAAGTGGGATGCGCTTCTTCGTAGAGCAGACATGTTGGGTTGCGATTTTATTGCCACCGGACACTATGCAAAATTAAAGCAAGAGAATGGCCGCTTTTTTATTTCCAGAGGTTTTGATGTTTCAAAAGATCAATCTTACGCACTCTGGGGTGTAAGCCAGGAATCCCTTTCCCGAACCATTTTGCCTTTGGGAGACTTAACCAAAAAAGAAATTTACCAGCAAGCAACTGACCGTGGTTTTGTGGATCTGGTGAACAAGCCGGAGAGTTATGAAATCTGTTTTGTGCCCGACAATGATTACCGTGGCTTTTTGAAGCGGCGTGTGCCGGGCCTTGCTGAAGAAGTAGCCGGCGGGGATTTTGTCAATGAAAGTGGAGAGGTTTTGGGAAAACATGAAGGATATCCTTTCTATACCATCGGTCAGAGAAAAGGCCTCGGTATTGCGTTTGGGTATCCAGTTTTTGTCACTGGAATTGAAAAGGAAACCAACCGTGTTATCCTTGGAATCGACAATGACCTCATGAAAAATGCAATGACGGTGAATCAGATTCGGATGATGAAGTATGAGAGCCTTGCTGGAAAACCTCTGGAAACCACCACGAAAATCCGATACAAGGATTCGGGATCGCCAGCCTTAATCACCCAGCTTGGCGATGAAATGCATGTTCGTTTTCACGAAAATGTATCTGCCATCACACCTGGACAGGCCGCCGTTTTTTATGAAGGCGATGATGTGGTTGGAGGCGGCTGGATACAAAGCGGATATCGCTTGTAATCAATCCGGTAAATCCTGGCCATCCTGCGGATTGCCATTTCTATTTTTCAATCGTCGGAGCAGGAGTTTGGTGAATTCCTTCTCCGTTTCGTAAAATTCGGCAACCTGTTTTGCGCTCAGGATTTTCATAAACTTCTCAGAGTATACTTTCTCCAGGTCGAGTTCTTCCTGCCGGATAGAGAAATGCTTTCTTATGCTGCCTTTTAGTTGCTCTTCATTGGCATCGCCATGTTTAATTTCACGGCGAAGGCCTTTCATCTGAGCGCGAATTTTTTTCCTTTCAGTTTCAAATTCATTGTAAACAGGCCAGAATTGTTGTGCCTGACTGGTATTTAGGTTGAGCCTGCTCGTGATAAAAGCCACTTTTGCAGCCATCACCTTTTCGCTCTTTTCTTCATGCCTTCTACCTTGCGCACTTACAAGCTGCATTGGCAAAAAAGGAAGTAAACAAATTGTTAGTGTAAGAATTGCTTGCTTATTCATAAGATCAAAGATTTAATTCAAGGTCAGATTCATTCAAGTTGGCTTCGTCAATATATTCTTCAATTTCAGAGTCGGCGCCCACCGGAATTTCAACATTGATGTCAGAAAAAGTACCCGCCGCGATCAGTTCTGTGATTTTCTGGTTTTCCTCGTTTTCAGTGAGATAGATCAGGATTTCTTCTTGGTTGAGTTGCTCAAGATGGTTTTCTGCGATTTCATTGTCTGAAGTTTTGTAGAGGAAATTCCAGATGCCCAATCCGATGGTAATTGCCATCAGCAGGGAAGCAAAGACGGGTTTCCATGAAAGTTGAAAAACCTTTGTCTGTTTTGGTTTGATACGACTTCGGATCCCATCCTCCATTTTAAGCCAGAAGGAATCTGAAACCGGAAATGTTTCCTGCGGATTGCGGATTCCTTTAAGCCTCCAGTTTTCCAGGCCACTTGTTTTTTCCAGAATAGTACTTGCCTGGGCTTGGAAAAAAGCCTCATCCGGCATGCCGAAATTATGCTTCTTCATCTTGGTTGTTGTCTAACAAAACTGAGTTTTTAATTTTCTGAACTGCGTGGTGGTATGAGGCCTTGAGTGCACCCACTGAAGTGCCCAATATTTCGGACATTTCTTCATATTTCAATTCCTCAAAGTATTTCATGTTGAATACCAGTCTTTGTTTTTCAGGCAGTTTCAGAATTGCCAATTGTAGTTTCTTCTCGATTTCATCTCCGGTGAAATGGTTGCCAGATTCGATTTTTCCCGCCAGTTCGCCTTCCAAATCGTGGATGGGCAGGAAAAAACGCCTCCGTTTCTTTTTCAGGTAAGCGAGACATTCATTGGTGGCCACCCTGTAAATCCATGTAAAAAGGCCTGATTCGCCTCTGAATTCATCCAGGTGGTGCCAAATTCTGATGAAAACTTCCTGACTTAGGTCGTTTGCATCATCATGGTCGATTACCATTTTCCGAATCAACCAGTAGACGCGCTTCTGATATTTTCTCACCAGAAGATTGAAAGCCATTTGCCTTCCCTCTTCTGTCTTGAATTTTTCGAGAATTTCTTTGTCTTCCTGATTCAATTTGAAATCGTTTCCGGGCTTTGAAGGCAATAAGAGCTAGGGGTTTAATGTATTTCCGAAAAAAATCTCAGAAGGGATGGAAGCTACTGTAAATGTGCTTCCTCCAACATAAATAAGATCCTCTGGTTCAGCCTTTTCAAGGCAGTAACGAATGGCGTTTCCAACCTCCGAAATCTCCATGCAATCAAAACCAGCGTTTCTGAAAATTTCGGTCATTTCCCCGGAGGAAAGTGCTCGCGGAATATCAGGCTGACAGGCAATGACTTTCGCGGATTTCGGCAATAAGGATAGAATTTTGTGGTGGTCTTTGTCGTCCACCATGCCCCAAACCAGCCAAAGCGTTTTATAAGATAAACTTAAAAGTTGGGTCACGATCTGTTTTACACCAGCTTCATTATGCGCAGTGTCACAAATTACCATTGGCTTTTCTTGAATCACATCCCACCTTCCGTAAAGGCCGGTATTCTCTTTTACCTTTTCTAAACCTTCACTTATTGTATGTTGGCTGATAGAATAGCCAGTGGTTTTCAATTGTTCAATTGAAGCCAGCACTCCGGCAATGTTCTTTAATTGGTAGTTTCCAGTGAGTGCCAGCCGATAAGATTCAATTTTCTTGCTTTGGAAATGGCTTGCCATTATTTCTCTTTTCCCCTTTCTAATCCCAAGGTCTTCTATCTGAAGGATTTCGCTGGCAAATTGAATTGGGGCATTTTCCAGGTTTGCTTTCTGCATAAAAACAGGTCTGCTTTCTTCCTGATTTTCACTGATAATGACCGGAATTCCAGGTTTGATGATGCCCGCTTTTTCGATGGCAATTTCGGCGATGGTATCGCCAAGAAATTTCTGGTGGTCCAGCCCGATGTTGGTGATCAGGCATAGTTCTGGTGTAATTACATTGGTGCTATCCAGCCTTCCACCCATTCCAACTTCCACCACCGCGATGTCAACTTTTTCATCGGCAAAATGCCTGAATGCCATTGCGACTGTGAGTTCAAAAAATGATGGCTTGACTTGTTTAATCAATCCTTGCCAGTCTTCTGTCATTTGAACCACTTTTTTCTCCGGAATCATCTGTCCATTTATCCGGATTCGCTCCCGAAAATCAAACAAGTGCGGGGAAGTATATAAGCCTGTTTTGTAACCTGCTTCTTGAAGGATAGAAGCCAGACTATGGGAGCTGCTGCCTTTGCCATTGGTTCCGGCAATGTGGATGCTTTTAAATTTTTTATGCGGATTTCCCAGCGCGTCAAGCAATGAAATTGTGGTTTCAAGTCCGGGCTTGTAGGCAGCGGCCCCAATTCTATGGAAAACAGGAAGTCTGGAAAACAGGAATTCAACAGCTTCCTTGTAGGTCACAATTCGACGAACTAATTGGATGTAATAAGGAAGGTAATTCTTCCGCTGGCTCCTTTGCCATTGTTTCCGCCACTGGTACGGCTGAAGGCAAGGCCCTCTACTTCTTTTTGGTATTTTCTAACAAGGGCAGGGCTCACACTTTTCTCGAGTACCGTAACTGAAACGATGTTACCCTCTTCATCCACATTTACCTGAAAGACAATCCTGCCTTCCTCGTTGGATTCATCATTTACCTTTGGTTTTGTATCCCAGCGCCATCCGGCCATATCCAAACTGGAACCGCCTTTTCCTTTTCCCGGATTGCCATCATAAATTCCTCTTGCATCGGGGTTTCCGTCGGCTTTGCCCATGTCTCCGGTTGTGCCTGGTTTGTTGCCATTGTTGTTGCTGGCACTGCCACCTTTTTCTGAAGGGAACAAAGATTCAGGAGCAGGCGGTTTGGCTGGACTTGTTTTCGGATTTTCAACCACAACAGGGTTGGGTTTTTTAACGGGTTCTGGACTTGGAGGTGGAACCGCTACTTCTGCATCGCCACGAATAACATTTTCTGTTTCAGCCTTTTCTGCTACTTCAGGTTCGGCTTCTTCTTGTTGGGCGGGTGTTGTACTGGTCTTTTGTGGTTTTGGATCCTGATTGGCTGGATTTGTCTCCTGCACTTCTCCAAATCCCTGATCGTCCAGACCAAAATTAACTTCCATTCCATATTCAGGCGGCGGTGGATTCTGCCGTTCCCAAGCCATAGAGAAGAACATGATCAACAATATAATCACATGTGCGAACACAGAAACTGACCAACCAATCAGGTTGTTCCTGTTCTCAAAAGACTGCTCCTCCGCACTTGCAACCATGCCGTAGTTAGGAAATTGTTGTTTGTTGAAACGCTATTTGTCTTCCAATATTTCTACCTCCACTCGTTTGTTTTTGAACGCAAGCGGGTGTGTATTTGGATATAGCATTTGACTTCCTCCGTGACCTTCGGTTTCTATCCTGTCGTCAGTAATCCGCTTAGATTCCAGATACATTTTAATGGTCTCAGCGCGTTTTTTAGAAAGCATTTTTGCTGGACCGAAAGTCTCCTTATTTTTTGCTGTAAGACGGAAAAATGTCTTATCACCTTTATCAAGGTAAAGAATTTTGCCAAGCTTGCTGGTATTGGTGTGGCCGTGAATTTTCACCTTAATTTTTTTGTTTTCAACCATCAGTTCCAAAAGCTGATCAAGTTCATAAGTTGATTTTGGAAGCATGACGGAGGCATCGTCATAGAAGAAGATGTTATAAGCCACAGCTACATCTCCTTTTTCAAGGCGCCTTAATTCGAAGTTGATTACAATCGTGTCATCCACAATCTGCACTTGCTGCGCAGTTGAGTCATTGATGATGTTGTCGAGGTTGAGGTCGAAATCTTGTTTTTTATAACCAAAGATATCGCAAATAAGGAGCTTCTGTTTTCCACCTGCATTGAAGAGTGGAACTGGCTGGGTCTTGTTTGCCTGAACATTATAAACAAGATCTTTTTTCTTTAAGTCAACTACCTGAAGCACACCACCAACAGGGTTTTTATTGACACCGGAAGTTACATTGCAATAGATGTAAAACGACTTGTCAGCGGGCGCGAGTGAGTTGCTTGTTTCTACACCCTTGTTGATGGTCGGGTTGTTTACAGGAAAATTAGGAGTCGGATTGAAGTTCGGATTCCGACCTGTAATTGGATCTGCGGAATTACGGGATTTCATTGGATCTATTCCGGCTTGATTATTACCGGCACCTTCACCGGTTTTTCCACCTTGTGCATTGGCGCCTTGGCCAGCAGTTTCGTTGCCTTTTCCACTTGTGTTGGATGGATTGGTTTTGGAAGTATTTCCGACTCCTGCTCCTTTTCCGGCTTTTGCCAATTCTGCGGCTTTCGCAAGCTCAACTGCTTTTGCTGCTGCCGCCTTTGCTTTAAGTTGGTCTGCAATCGCTTTTTTCTTCGCAGCATCGGCTGCTGCTTTTTCCATCCTTAAGCGTATAATTTCTTTAGGATCTGTGGTGCTCCCAGTTTTTGATGGCGATGGTTTCACAGGCTTGCTGTTTGCAAGTTTTTGGTCAATCGATTTCTGAGACAGTTCTCTGGAAATGACAATCAGTTTCTGACCCGGATAAACATTGGTGTCTTTCATTCCATTCAAAGCCATCAATTCTTCCACAGTCATGCCCATTTTAAAGGCGATGGAGAAAAGTGTTTCCTTTTCACCGACTACATATTCTGATTTAACTTCTGTTTTGCCGGAATTTTTACCTGCACCGGCCTTTCCGTTTTTGCCAGAAGATTTACCGCTGGTTCCGCCAGAAAGACCAGCACCTTTGCCAGATTTTCCAGAGGATGCATTTCCGTTTTTGCCTGTAGATTGCCCCTTGCTTCCGCCATTAAGTCCTGCGCCTTTACCAGATTTTCCTGATGAAGCGTTTCCGTTTTTGCCTGTAGATTGTCCCTTGCTTCCGCCATTAAGACCTGCGCCTTTACCAGATTTTCCTGATGAAGCGTTTCCGTTTTTACCTTCGGATTGTTCGCTGCTTCCATTTGAAATGTCTGAGGATGATTCTTCTCCGTTTCCGGCTGTGTTGTTTCCTTGGGTTCCAGATTCTGAGTCAGCATTACTGCCTTGACCTGATAATCCTTCATTTTCCGGATTCTCTGAACTTCCTTCAAAATCTGAAAGTCCACCTTCACCTGGTGAACAGGCATGAAAGCTTAAGTCATATCCACTGTTTTTGCTGGATTTTGCATTTACAACTAGGTAGTAAATCTGATCCTTTCTAATTACAAATGCCCGGCTCATTGTAGTGCCAGTATCTGAAACATGAAACCCAAGTCTTGCATCGCAGGCAAGTCCGGTACTTCCATCCCCTTGCACTTTACTGAAATTAGAGCGTAGGGCTTTGATAGTTCCCGCTTTCAGGTCTGCAGAAATGCTTTCCTGATTTCCACGGAATAAGACAAAGTCAAGTTCAGTACTTGAATCTTTTGGCTTGATTGTAAATGAGATGGCTGTGTCGCCTTTGCTTGTAATTTTGTACCAGTCAGAATTATCTTCTGCAGAAAACATATGCCTGATTGTGGCTGAATCTGCATTAAATTCTTGATTCATTCCTCCGCCGGTATTGGCACTATCAATTGTTAGGGTGGAGTCTTTTATCGGAAAACCAAGGTCGATTGACCTTGAATTCGAAAAATCGCTGTTTGAAACAATTGGCGGATTTTCTGCTGATTCCTTTTTTTCCTCGGTTTTGCACGAGTAAAGTCCGGAAAAAATGGCCAGACTTGCTAATAAATAAAGACTTTTCAATTTCATATAAAAACAATTCTAATAACCTGTAAGCGATAGGGATGAATTTTTCGCAGGGTAAAATTAGAAAGGGATACTTAAAAAAAAAGTATTCCTAAAAAAATCATTTTTCTAATTAATTGAGATAGACTCAGGCAATTTCGTTCCAATGTGCCTTGGTTTTCAGTATGTCATCAAGGTGGTGTTTGAGCGGCTTATTTTCTTCAGTTGAGAGTGCTGGATCGAGAGAAAGAAAGTCTGCTACCCAGTTGCGAACTTTTTCGAGCAAGGCGGAATCTTCGGCCAAGTTGGTGAGTTTTAGACCGGAAAGTCCGCTTTGTCGGGTTCCGGTGATGTCGCCTGGTCCTCTTAATTTTAAATCTGTCTCGGCTATTTCAAAACCATCGGTTGTTCTGCACATGGTTTCAATTCTCAATCTGCCTTCCCGACTTAATTTGTAGCCAGTCATCAAAATGCAGTAGCTCTGGTATTCGCCCCGGCCAACCCTGCCACGCAGCTGGTGCATCTGCGTGAGGCCGAATCTTTCTGCATTTTCAATGACCATGATGGAGGCATTGGGCACATTTACACCAACTTCAATTACGGTGGTGGCCACCATAATGCTGGTTTCTCCTTTTACAAATCTGGCCATTTCAAAGTCCTTGTCTGCAGATTTCATCCGCCCATGAACCATGCTGAGGTGGTATTCGGGAAATGCTCTGGAGATGCTCTCAAATCCATCCATCAGATTGGTGAGGTCCAAAGTTTCAGATTCTTCAATCAAAGGATATACAATGTAAGCCTGCCTGCCCAGAAGGATTTGTTCTTTGATAAAGCCAAATACCCGCATTCTTTGGGATTCTAGTCGGTGGGCAGTTTGGATTTCGATTCTTCCTGCCGGTAGTTCGTCGATGGCTGAAATGTCGAGGTCACTATACAAAGCCATTGCCAGTGTCCGAGGAATTGGAGTGGCTGTCATTACCAGAATATGGGGCAGAATTCTTTCCCGAGTTTTAGACTGAAGGGCAGCTCTCTGGGCAACACCGAAGCGATGTTGTTCGTCGATTACAGCGAGCCCGAGGTTGTTGAATTGAACATAAGCTTCAATCAGGGCATGGGTTCCAATCAGGATGTTGATACTTCCATCGTCGAGTCCGGCCACAATTTTTTTTCTGGCCGAAGTTTTCGTTGAACCGGTAAGCAGCTCAACCCGGATTCCGATTTTTTCTGCGAGGCCGGATATGCCAATGAAATGTTGGTTGGCCAGAATTTCGGTTGGCGCCATTAAACAAGCCTGATAACCATTGTCAATGGCCATGAGCATGCACAAAAATGCTACGATGGTTTTTCCACTTCCAACATCCCCTTGAATGAGGCGGTTCATTTGCTTGCCTGAAACCAAATCCGACCTGATTTCTTTCACTACTCTTTTTTGGGCATTGGTGAGTGAAAAAGGAAGATGCGAATTGAAAAAAATATTGAAAGATTCCAGCCTTGGCATTGGGAAGCCTTGCTTGCTGGTTTTGTTGTTCATTCGCTTCTGTTGAAGATAGAATTGAAGTGGAAAAAGCTCCTCCACTTTCAGTCTTTCTCTGGCTTTTTCCAGACCGTTTTGGGACGAAGGCAAATGAATTTCCAGAATTGATTTGTCAAGTCCCATCAAGCCGGAAGCCTGCATAAAGGAATTTGAAAAAGGCTCTTTTAATTCTAATCTTCTGGCTTCTAAGTTTCGAAGGATTATACGGTTAAGACTTTTGCTGTCCATCCCCATGCGTTTCATTTTTTCAGTGGTGAAATACACGGGTTCCATGACTGGCCTTGGCTTTTCGGGCTGGAAAATTTCCATTTCAGGATGGGTAAAATTGAGTTTCCCATTGAACTCATTGAGCCTGCCGAAAAGGAGATATGTTTTACCTAGGTGTAAAAACTTTGAAATGATGTCTGGCTTTTGAAACCAGATTGCTTCAATCACCCCACTTTCATCTTGGAATTTGGCAGACAACCTTCTTCCTGGTCCTTGACCTAAAAATTCGTAGTGCTCAAGCCTGGCTGCAATTTGGGCGGGAAGCGCCATTCCCGGACTCAGAGATTTTATCGGCAATATTTCAGAACGGTCCTCATAACGGAATGGAAAATGCCGCAAAAGATCGCCCAAAGTAAAGGCCTCCAAATCTTTAAGAAGAATTGCTGCCTGTTTTTCATTGAGGAAACAGCCCTGGTTCAGAGGGCGATTCCAAACGGAAAAATATGTCGGGTTTTCAGACATGGCCTGCAATTTAGGTAAGTCCAATTTCAGGGACAATTCCCTACAAAAACGCTCCGTTCACCATTACTTTTTCCAGACTGCTTTGCCCGAAATGGTAAGGAATAAAAGACAGGCTTGGGATTTGTTTGCTTAGCAGGAGATTGGCAGGTTTTCCTGCTTCAATTTTTCCGGCTTTGTCTTCAAGTCCCATGGCAATTGCACCATTTACAGTGGCGGCATTCAAGCTTTCATTCACCTGCATTTTTAACATTGTGGCGGCCATGGTTAGTACAAATTCCATGTTGCCCGATGGACAGGTTCCGGGGTTGTAATCGCTGGCCAATGCAACAGGCAAACCGGCATCTATCATTCTCCGTGCATCTGGCGGGTGAATTCCAAGGAAAAAGGCTGTTCCTGGCAACAAAACGGGCATCACATTCGAAGAAGCTAAAAGATTAATTTCATCGCTGTCCATGCATTCGAGGTGGTCGGCGCTAACGGCCCCCACCTTTACTGCTGCCTGAACTCCACCCGATCGGGCAAGTTCATTGGCATGAACTTTAGGAAGGAGCCCGAATTTCAGGCCTGTTTCCAGAATTTTTATGGTTTCTGATTCTGTGAAAAAACCCTGGTCACAAAACACATCGCAATAATCTGCAAGGCCTTCTGCAGCTACGGCCGGTATCATTTCATTGCAAACAAGGTCGATGTAATCTTCGCGATTTGTAAAGGTTTTGGGAATGGCATGTGCACCTAGAAATGTGGCCTTCAAGGGTATAGGTGAAATTTCTTTCAATCTGGCGATTACCCGCAGCATTTTTAATTCTGCCTCAAGGCTAAGTCCATAACCGCTTTTTATTTCCAAAGCGCCTGTTCCAAGCCGTATAAGTTCGGTTAACCGATAATAGGCGGCATCGAAAAGTTCATTTTCAGAGCAAGCCTGAAGTCTTTTTGCTGAGTTAAGAATGCCGCCGCCTTCTGCTGCAATTTCCAGATATGATTTTCCGGAAAGCCGCATGTCCATTTCATTTTCTCTCCAGGCAGCAAAAACCAGGTGGCTATGTGCATCGCAAAAGGAGGGAAGTACAAATCGCCCGCTGCAATCCTGAATGGGTGTATTCTCATCTGTTTCGGGTGGATTTTCCATTTTCCCGAATGAGTCAATTCGTCCGTCTTTCACAAGCAGCCAGGCATCTTCAAGTACATTTGAATTGTTGAGATTCTGGCCTGAAACAGGTCCTTTGGAACTCTGGGGTGGAAGCCAAAGTCCTTTAATGTTGTGTAGGAGCAATTGTTTATTCATAAAAAAGCCCTTCTGGGCAAAGGGCAAAGGAAATTGTTTTTAGGAAAGAATCAGGATTCCTGACCTTCTCCGATTTGGAAAATTTGCCTAAGGCCTTCCATCAGTGATTCTGCATCGCCACGGCGACAAGCGGCCTTCAACTGAACTACATGGGTTTTAAGGATTTTTTGCATCAGGCCTTTGGTTAAATCCTCCGCCCAGGCAGCCTGTTCTTCAGTTGCCTTTTTTAGGAATCTGGCCATTTCCTCCGAACGAATGGTTTCGAGGGAATTTTTAATTTGCTGAATGATGGGTGAAACCTGCATTTCCCGTGTCCACTCCAAAAACTCAGCCATTCCTTTTTCCAGAATAGCCTCCACTTGAGGAATTGCTGAGCGCCGCAGATCAAGGGCGTCATCAACCCGTTTCTGAACCTTGTCGATGTTGTAAAGGATTACCCTTGGGTTTGCTTCCAGCGCAGGATCAACCGAGCGGGGAACACCCAAGTCAATAAAATATCGGAATCCTGTACCAGAAATATTGCCAAGGTCATCCTCTTTTATCTGAAGGTGCTGTCCGGAAACAGCTGAAATGATCAGGGTTGCTTCAGAAAGGCAGGTTTGCCAGTTTTCAAATGGAACAAAGCGAACAGAATCCGATAAAAGGTCTTCTGCTTTCTCCTTTGTTCTGTTGCAAAGAATTAAATTGGTATACCCGTTTTCAATCAGGTTGAGTGCCACGCTCCTTCCGGTTTCTCCAAGTCCGATGAGGGCGACTGTTTTGCGGGTATCAGAGAGCAAGTCCTCCACAAGTTCCTTGGTGGCATAGGAAACCGAGGCAGATCCGCTTCGGAAACTTGTTTCCTGAACAATGCGCTTGTTGAGGAAAAATACTGTGTGCAGGAGTCTGTGCAGAAATGGCCCGGCCATATCCAGATCCGCAGAAAGCTGATACGCAGTTTTTACTTGGTTGATGATTTGAAAATCACCCAGAACCCTGGATTCTAAACCTGCTCCAACCCGAATAAGGTGTTTTATTGAAGCTTCCGTTTCACTGGTACATTGAAACCAGCTACTGAATTCAGTATCTGCACCTCTTAATGCCAGAAAATAGTTAAGCACCTGTTCTGCAGACGATTCGTGGCAGAAATAAATTTCAGTTCTGTTACAGGTGGAAAGCACCAGGGCCTCATTGATTCCAAAAACATCACGAATGCCGGAAAGAAATTGAGAAGATTGCGCAGCATCCAAAGCAAAAACCTCCCGTATTTCAACAGGGGTTTCGTGGTGGCTGAGGGATATGGCCCTGAAGGGGGTTTCCGGAGAAATTTCTTTCATTAAATCGAGCGCAAATGTAAGGCTGCTTGTAGTGTAAACCGCATTTCTTTCATTAAAAACGGCTTAAAATCCATGTTTTTTTTGAATGCTGATTTCGCCTAAACTCTCTTAATCGGAATTCTATCCTTATACAAAGGCCTAAAAAAAGATAAGCGCCTCCAATATGAAGACGCTTAATCTGTACTAAACTAAACTATTGAGGATTTACAAATGCAGTTGCCCACAATTGTGTGGCAAAAATAACATAATGAATTGCCATTCAAAAAGATTTTTTTCAGTTTTACTTAAGCTTTTTCTCGCTTATTCCATATTCTCTGTTTTTTCCTTTTTCTTACCCTTTTCCCGAAGGCGAACTTCATCGCCGGATTGAAGGGTTTTTGTAATGGCTGTGAATGGTCCACTTACAATTTTATCATCCATTTTAAGGCCTTCTCGGATTTCTACATGTTCGAAATCTGCAATGCCGGTTTTAACCTTGCGCATCTCTACTTTATCTCCGCTATAAATAAAAACGACCTCTGCCTTTTCACCTGAAGATTCTTCCCGGCGTCTTTCCGCTTCTGTCCTTTCATCATCATTAACAGGTGCTTTCTTTTTTGAGTCATCCTCCTCTTTAAGTGCTCTGGAGGCTACAGCAGAAAGTGGAACCATCAAAACTCCTTGTTTGCTGTCTGTAAGAATTTCAAGGGAGGCGGTCATTCCGGGCCTGAAAGGATAGGTGCCAGGATTTTTTTCTACAAGATCCTGATAGGATGATGGATCCAGTTTTACATCTACTTTAAATTCTGTAACCGTTTCCGCCGTGGCGGTTTCAACAGCCGAGTTTGCAATGGCTGTCACCACTCCTTTAAACTTCCTGCGGAGATATGCATAGGAATCAACTTCAACTTCAGCCGAATCGCCGAGCTGAATGCGGACAATGTCGTTTTCATTTACTTCTACCTCAACTTCCATGTTGCGTAGATTGGCGATTCGAAGCACTTCTGTACCAGTCATTTGCGCAGTTCCAACCACTCTTTCGCCCTGTTCTACATTCAGTTTGGAAATGATGCCGCCCATTGGCGCATAAATGGTTGTTTTTCGGAGATTCTCCGCCGCATCTTTCAAATTGGCCTCCGCATTCTGAATGCCAAAACGGGCAGATTCGGTATTGCTTTTTGCCGCTTCAAGTTCGTTTTCGGCAATTTCAAAATTGGCTTTGGATGTTTCCCAGTCAGATTCAGGAATTACTTTCTGGGTGTACAATTTCTGGTTCCGTTCATGGTCGAGTTTGGTTCGGATAAAACGGGCATTTGCCTGAGCCAAAGTGGCTCTTGCCTGAGCATGGTTTGCCTTGGCTGTATTCAAGGCTGCCCGGGCACGGTCAAGAAACGACTGATAATTGTCGGGACGGATGCGGAAAAGGAGTTGTCCTTTTTTTACCGAATCTCCTTCTCTTACCGCCAGCTCTATGATTTCCCCTGAAACATCGGCTGAGATTTTAACCTCAAGTTCAGGTTGAACTTTTCCACTGGCACTTACTTTTTCAACAATGTCGCCCTTTTCAACAATGGCAACTTCCACTTCTGTGACATCCTCTTTTCCAAACCAGTGCATTTTTTTGCCCAGCACGCCCACAACTGCCGCTAATGCGGCGATGATGAGTAAAATCCAAACCCATTTTTTCATAAATCAATTAAAATCAAGTTCTTTTCCCATGTAAAAATCAAGCAATGCCCTTCGAATAAAGAAATCATATCGGAAGCGCGCCTTGTCATTTTCGGCCCTTGACAGATTGTTTTTGGCCTGTAAATAGTCCACGGAATTAAGTACGCCAAGGTTGAATCGCTGCTCGCTCAGCCTCCATGATTCTTCCAGCGCTTTTATCTGTTTTTCCACAGCTTCCATGCGCTTGCGGGCAGCTTTTTCGTTTGCTACCGCAGATTCAATGGTTTGGCGAAGTCGGTTTTTCTCCTGCTCAAGCTGTAATTCTGCATTTCTTTTACCGATTCGCGCATTTTCTTGGGCAAACCGTGCCTGGTAGCCGTTGAAAATGGGAATATTGAGATTCAGACTGATTCCTTTCCGAAGGTTGTTGTTGAACTGATTTCCCCAGGAAAGTTCCTGCAGATTCTGGCTGGCATCAATGCGCTGTGAAATGCTTACCGGAATTTGGGTTCCTGATACCGCATCTTCAAGAAGAAAGTCGCCGAATTTG
The DNA here is from genome assembly GCA_945902135.1 of Spirosoma fluviale. GTDB lineage: Bacteria > Bacteroidota > Bacteroidia > Cytophagales > Flexibacteraceae > CAMDMI01. The sequence continues at coordinate 6,259 of CAMDMI010000017.1, read as the reverse complement.
CGGTAAACCGGAGTCTCGAGTGGGGTGATAATTACCTTTTTTGCCAGAGAGGAGTAATTGGTAAAAAGGCCTCCTTGTAAAACCAAACTTGGATAAAATGCGCTTTTGGCAAGGTCAATGCCTTTTTCTGAACTTAGAACCCTTGTTTGAGCTGCTTTTATTTGAGGCTGATTCGACTCAGCCTGCGCATAAACTTCAGCAGCTGATTTGTCGGCTGCAGTATTGAAATTCAGGTTGGGTTCGATCACATCTTGTACGCCTTCAGGCGAAACTTGCATCCATTGCGCAAGGTTAAGTTTGGCGAGTTCAAGATTGTTTTCTGCAATTACTTGGTTGGTTTCTTCGGTAGCAAGCTGGGCTTTAAGGTCAAACAAAAAAGCAGATGCCAGTTTTCCTGCGGCAACCAGTTTTTCGGTTCTTTCAATTTGAGCTCTTGTAGATTCGAGCTGGGATTTTGCTGAAGCCAGCAAGGCTTTGTTGCCCAACACATTTGCATAGGATTCTACCACACCAAGAATGATGTTGTTTCGGGTGGTGCCAAGGTCTTCATTACCCGCTTTCAGGTTCAATTCTTTTTGCTGAATGCTGTATCGGTTCTGAAATCCATTGAATAAATTGACAGATGCAGAAAGCGAAAGGTTGTTGGAGTTTACTTGTTGGTTTTCAACTACCTGATTGTCGTATGGATTTACAGATCGACCAAAGTTTATCGATTGCCCGGCTCCGGCATTGAAGCTGGGTAAGCGGCTCATTCTATCTTGTTCAAGGCCAATTCGTGCCGATTCAATCGCGTTAGCACCTTGTTTTATGCTGATGTTGTTTGCAAGAGATGTTTCAATGGCCTGCTTCAGTGTAATTGCTTGTTGTGCATTGGCGATTGACAAGGCGCTGAGGCTTATCAATAAAAGGAAGATTCTGGTTTTCATTGTTTATTGGGGCTGAGGTAAACAAGTTGATGAATCCAGCTTAGAGATTCCAGGTATTTTACTGTGAGTTCTGCCATGGGAGAATCCATCTCAATGAATTGACAGGCCAAATCATTCCGGCCTTTCCGGCCCACTGTCATTGTGGCAATGTTGCAATCATCGTGGGAGATTACCTCCGCAATAAATGCAATGGTGCCTTTTTTGTCCTCAGCCTTTACAATTAGGGTGTAAAGCTGCCCGGTTATGTTGGCTGTGAACCCATCTACTTCCGCGATGTTGATAACGCCGCCACCCAAACTTTCGCCAAGTACCTCGGTTGACTTATTTCCGGCGCTCAGTATAATGCGAATGCTGTTGGGGTGCAAAGTGGAAGCATTTCCAATAGACCTGAAATGGTATTGTAATCCAGCTTTGTTTGCTTCTTCCATTGCATTGCGGATGCGCTCGTCGTCTGGCGCCATGCCCAAAAGGCCCGCCAAAATTGCCCGGTCACTTCCATGTCCTTCGAATGTGCGTGCGAATGAATTGTAGAATAGAATTTCAGCTTTTTCCGGCATACATCCCAGGATGTTCCTCGCCAGATTCCCAATTTTAACCACACCTGCTGTGTGGCTGGAACTTGGGCCAATCATCACGGGGCCGATCATGTCAAATATGCTGCTTCTCTCACTCATCGAGCCTATATAATTGGTGAATTAGAATATACAAAAACCATTCCGGCAATGCCTTGTTACAAAAGGTTGCAATATCAGGTTTAATGGGCAATTTGCCCTTTAATTAAGGAGGCCAAAGATGCTGAAACTAATTCGATCCGGAGATGGGCTTTGGGAAAGTTCTGATTCACTAACAAATAATAGGTCTTTTTTTTTCGGAGATGGTTTTTTTGAAACCATGCGAATTGGGCCATCCGCATTTTTCCCTTTGGCAGCAATCCACGCCGACCGAATTAAAAGAAGCGCAATTGCACTCGGTTTTCCTGATTTTTTTGACATGGATCAGGCCGGACTTCTGAACTTGATTTTTGAATTCTTGCCAGAAAATTTGGAAGGAGATTTTAGGTTGAAGTTGTTGTTTTTTAGAAAAGGTGAAGGCGCTTACGCACCACTTGCGGATAGCACCACAGGAATTTATGCAGAACTTCAGCCACTCAGTTTGCCGTTTTTTACTTTTTTGGATAAGACAGGAATTGCGGAATCACTGTATATCCGGCCCAATGAATTTGGTTGGATAAAATCGAGTTCTGCACTTCAATATGTTCTTGCTGGGATTGAGCGCCAAAAGCGGGGTTTGGATGAAATCATCCTCTGTTCGCCCGATGGCTATGTAGTGGAAGGTTCATTCACAAGCATTTGCTGGAAAGAATCCAAGCATATTTGTTTTCCATCCCGCCAGCTTGGTGGAATTGATAGTTCTCAGAGAAGATTCATTGAAGTGTTTTTCAGGGAGTACGGCATTGCTTTTTCTGAAGTCAATCAAGCAGCTTCAGAATTGCTTGAAAAGGCAGATTGGATTTGTTTTGCATCAGGCTTGGGTCTCCGTTTTTTTATGGGAAAAGAGAATTCAAGACAAGTGCCGGATGAATTTTCGGGCTTTCCTGTGGAAGGATTCGCTTTGAAAAACGAACTTACAAACAATTGATGGTCTTGCCATTTCTTCCTCAGAACTCTTTATTTGCATTTTTTAAGAAAAAAATCAGGTTCTTTTACCCAATCATGAGGTGTGTCGGGTTGATTTGAGTTTGAATCTCTTATTTTTGCATACTTAATTAGATTTTTATCAATATGAAGTTTACAGGATTTTTCATCATTTCAGGCCTTCTGTTATCAGGCCTTGCATTCGCGCAACCAGCCATTAAAATGTCAGACGAAAACCACGATTTCGGCGAAATTATTGAAGGGAAAATGGCCAGTTACGAATTTCAAGTTACTAATTCAGGCAACCAGCCTTTGATTATTAGCAATGTGCAGCCTTCTTGTGGATGTACATCTCCACATTGGACCAAAGAACCCATCATGCCAGGTAAAACAGGCATCATCAAAGCCACATATAATTCTGCAGGCCGCCCTGGTGTTTTTAATAAATCTTTGACGGTTGTTTCGAACTCTGGTTCACCCAAAATTCTTCATATCAAGGGGTCTGTCATTAAAAAAGAAGACAAAGTTTATACCGAGGAGCAAAAGAAAAATTCGGCCAAAATGGTTCTTGAAAAGTCTTCTTTCAATGTCGGCAAACTGGAAGTGAACCAAAAAGGCATTGCCAGAATTAAAGTGACCAACAAAGGCATTGATGCCCTTGAAATTGACAATGTTACAAGTCCTTGCGGTTGCACCACTTTTAGCCTGAGCAAGGGTTCAATTAAGGCCGGAGAGACTGTTATTCTTGAGGTAAGCATTTCGCCAAAGCAGAAAGGGTTTTTCCGTGAAGAACTGAGCATTTCATCCTCTGATTTAAATTCTCCTACCTACAGGGTATTTCTTGAAGGTGAGGCGGTCGAAAGCTTTAGTCCGGGTGGCATGAAAGAAGGTGCCGGTTCTAATCCTTTTAAGTAATCGACAGCATCTGAATGTCCAGAATCCCGGTTGAAATCATTGCAAGGATTCGGATTTTCCTTTTTAAAAGGATTGGGTTTCAAGCTGATTCATTTATTTCTACCGGAATCGGAATGAAATTGGCTCCGTTCTTTCTGTTGTTCGCTTTTCTTTGTATTTCCTTTTCTTCTGAAGCCCAGTTCTGGAAAGACTGGTTTCGAAAAAAGCCAGAAGAGAGAGGTGTGCTAGGAGGAAAAGAGAGTCTTCAGGAACGCATAAAAAGCCGAACACTGGATGACGGAGAAGATGTCAAACCACTTGTATTTGTAGATTCTGCGGCTTCTGATAAAAGGGTCGTACGAAAGAAAAAAGCACCAAAGCGGATGTTCTTTGGGGTGATGACCAAAAAGGCATTTATCCGAAAAATTGCCGGAAGGAAAACCACACTGGAGACATTCTTCTTCATAAAAAAGGGACTTGAATTTCAGCCTTTTGTGAAGGATATTTTTTGGTTTCACACACAGAAAAAGAAAATTTTTGTGGGTTTAATCGGTCCGAAAGACAGGCCCTTTGCTAAAATAATGCACGGCCCGTACAAGAAAATGTTGGATGGGAAAACCGAAGAAGAAGGCATTTATTATTTCGGTGCCCGACATGGCCGATGGATGTTTGAAAAACCCCAGGGCGATGAAATGGTGGTGGTAGATAAAGAGAAGTATTACAAAGGCTTTCCTAAAGAATCCATCGTTTCGTACTTCGATGCCGATAAAACCAAAATAAAAGAAGTAATCCCCGTTAGAAATGGAGAACGCGATGGTGAATATTATCGATTCTCAGAAACAGGAAATCTTTTGGCAGAGGGTTTGTATGAATATGGGCGCAAAATCGGGAAATGGACCGATTATTTTGACACCAACAAGCGCAAAATCCGCAGGCAGTTGCAGTATGGAAAAACCTGGGAAGACAAGACTTTTCAGCCATATACTTTGGTTGAGTATGATGAAAAAGGAAAGGTGATTTACGACAAAGCTGTGGAGGATAAAAAGAAGCCATCAGAGCGAAAATCAGACCCAACCAAGGAATTTTGATGGCGGTTTTGAATAGAAATAAATGGATTTCGGTCGGAATTTTAGGCTTGTTGGTTCTTCTGACTTTCTGGAAACTTTTCTTTAAGCCAGGTCAACAACTCTGCTATTTTGTTCCGGAACATGCCGCTTGGTATGCCGAAACAGACCATCCCGGAACCATTCTGCAGGAAATTGAAAAATCAATTCTTCCATTCTCTGATTCTGGAATCACCCTTCTGGAAGACCTGAAAGCCGGGACTGAAGTTTTTAGAAAAGTATTTTCTCCTCGCTCTGACCTTTTAAATGCGATTTCGGAAAGCACATTCGGTGTTTCGGCACATGCGATTTCTGGTAATGAAGCTGGCTATGTGTTTTATTCCGCCATTGACGGCGATGGTCAATTGGAAATTCAGGGTTTTCTCGAAAAGCAGTTTAGAGGAAGGGCAGGATTCCGATTTGAAAAGAGGGAGTATCTGGGAGAATCTTTGATTGATATTACCGGAAAAAGTGGAAATACTTTTTCGGTTGCCTTCCTGAAAAATACAATTGTCGCTTCGTTTTCGGGCTTTCTTGTGGAGGAGGTTGTTCGAAATTCGGGTGTGTTTATTAAGCCGGGATTTGCGGTCCGGCTTCGCAATGATTCTCGATTCGAGCACATTCAAAATAAGCCAATGCGACTTTTTTTGAATACCGGCAACCTTTCCGCTTATATCCGTCAATTTTTAGGAATCAAGGAACTTGACATTGCATCGCTGACTGGCGAAGCCATAGTTTTGGGACTTGACGGCAAGTCGAAATTGGATATTGATTGTCAAGGATTTTCTATCAGCCGTGAAGGTTCGGTTTCATCCGGGCAAGTACTCAATCCAGAATTGAAAAAGTTGCTTCCTGCGGGAGCGGATGTACTTGTCTTTCAATTGGGTTTAAAGGATTTGTGGAAATCACTTCCTGGAAGGAAAGTGGAAGATGATGGCAAGTCCGGAATGCTGGAAGATGCCTTATTTGACGAGGCATTGCTTGGACTTTCAGAGGGTCAGGGTTTGAAAAAATATGACCATGTTCTCATTGCCAAAGTAAAAGATAAGGCCTCTCTTGAACAGTTCCTTCAGTCGATTTCAAGTCCGACGGGCCCGCAGGAATTGTATAAAGAAAATTACCGGGGAAGTTTGATTCTCAAACACCGGAATAATTCACTCGCTTCAGAGGCTGGCGGTACATTTTTCCGGGATTGGTCAGCCCCGTTTTTTACCATTTCGGCCGGGCACTTTATTGTTTCAGATCAAATAGAAATGGTGCGGCGTTGTGTGGATGCGGGCCTTAATAAGGAGGAATCTGCTTCTCAGGGCGCTGATCCCGCATCTTTGTTCAGGTTTGAGGCAGGTGTTAACCGGCTGATTCCATTCTTAATGGAGAACTCTTCGGGCTCTCTAAGGAAATATTTCCGGGAATGGCTCCCTTTGTTTAAATCGGTGAATAAGTTGAGCATTTCGGATTTTGGTGAAGCCGAAAATCCAGGAATTTCTATGAAAATCAGGCTTCGGCTTCCTGCTATTCAATCAGATTCTCTTCTGGTCATTCAACGGATTTTTCTTGATTCAACAGCGTATTTTCCACCTGTTCGGCTTGAAACTGATGAAAATTCCAGGATGGTTTGGGCCATTCAAGACATAAAGAAACAAGTTCATTTTGTGGATGAAAATCTTCAGAAAAAGGCTAGCCTTGGACTTGGGGATTTTTG
>CAMDMI010000016.1 GCA_945902135.1 Spirosoma fluviale | reverse complement strand
TTGGCAAAAACACGAACGGATCTTAGCCTGAAAGCATGCATCACATCGAAACTTAAAAAATGGTAAGTGTTTCCAGTGAAATACCCTCCAGTTCCAAGCTGATTTGAAACAGGTCCGGCATTCGGTAGCTGCAAAGGCCTGCTCGCTTTCACATACCAATTGCGCGTGCTGTCAAGCAGCGGCGTTGAAAATGTGTTTCCAGTATCTAGAGCCATTCCACCTTGCGGATTTGAATACCAAAGGGTTTGATTTGTAGAATTGGCTTTGAGGATATGGACCACAGCGCCGCAATTGGAGGTGTCTCCCTCGGTAATTGGTTTTTCGGGACTAATGATATTGACCATCCGAAAAACCGTATCGCTGCCGGCGCAGTTTCCTGCAATGAGTTTCACCATATAAACACCTTCCTGCTGGTATTCGTGCACAGGATTTTTTTCTGTGGATGTTTGCCCATCGCCAAAGTCCCAGGTCCATTGCGAAGCGGATCCACTCAAATCAGTGAAGGAAATGCTGCTCGCGCAAATGTCCGTTTTAGAGTCAATAAAAGATGCAATTGGTTCTTTCGGTTGAAGTATTGCATTCATCAAAGTGGCATTGTCATTGCCAACCTGGATGGTGGGAATGGAATAGGTTTGATAACCCGGCGCAGAAATCAGCATTGAATAATTGCCGGGAAAAATAGGCCGGTGGTAGTTGCCTAAAATAGTGGATGAATATACATGGGAACTATCCCGGTCGTGGGACTGTAGCCAAACGCGGGCTTTTACTGGCAGGCCTGTGCAGGCATCGCTTATTTGTCCTCGAATTCCGCGAAGAGAAGCCTGCATATAAGCAATCAGCGACCTTCGCAGGTATTTCCAATGCAAAGGAATCTGAGAATTTGGAATGAGTTTGGTGTCTGAAATTTCTAAGGTCACCTCCCTGCAATTTTTAAACCAGTTCATGTAATCCTGACGGCCACCATTCACTTCATACCATTCAAAACCCTGGGATACGCCCGGCAGGTTTGGATATCCATAATTTTCGTTGAAATAAGTGGAAGATTGAGACCTCGCGGAGTCTGAGAATTTTACTCCTTCCGCAGTCCACCAGTTTTCATCCGGATGACGGCGCTGCCAGGTATCCCATGGAAAATTCCAGACTTCGGCGCCTCCATGAAAGTTTGCCGCCATTACAAAAGAAAGACTATCGGCCAGTTTCATAAAAATTTTAGTTTCAGGCTGATAAACCGCTCCATCCGGATGCGGACCATCCTGTGGGTCGGGATAATTTCTGTTGAGGTCTATGTTGTTGGCATTAAACCGTGTTGCGCCCGAAACCGTGTTGTTACCAGCTTTGTATGTACCATCCGGATTTGCCAATGGGTTAATCCAGATTTCCATTTGGTTTACAAGGTCTGTTAATTCCGGGTTGCTGCCATATCCTTTCAAAAGTGTGTCGGCCAGTTTCAGCATCATTGGGTATCCTGCTGCTTCATCGCCATGCATGGAGGATGTGTACAGAAACCGGGGCTCATTTTCATTGATGTTGACAGAATCGCTGATTTTGAGTGCCAGAATTTTCCGCCCACTGGGAAGCGTTCCGAGGTTTATGAGTTTGCAAAGTCCCGGGTAAATGGCGGCAAACTGGACCATTGCCTGCTCGTATTCCGGATAGCTCGGATACACATTAAATACCTGGGTGCTTGATATTCCGGGCTTTTTTTTTGAGCGTTTTTCCTGGTTTTCGAGTCGGCGAAATTCTTCTGCCGGCGTTTCAAGTATTTTAAATCGACTGTATCCCAGCCCGAAAAATTGCAGCATGCCGCGTTTGTTGGCGAAAGCAAAAACGGTATCTCCTTTCACATGGTCGATGGAAATAACCCGTGTAATCTCCCCGATATCGGCCCTGTTTTTCAGCATAAAGCGGAAATAGAGTTCGCCGCGGTTTCTGAAAAGTTTATCGGCCTGCTTTTGCTGGGCCTTTGTCTGAGCTTGAGAATCGACTGCTGAAAAGATGGTCAGCAGTAGAAAAAGCAACTGAAGGCATGTTTTAAAATGCCTTGCTTCGGCTTTGTTTTTTATCTGATTTTCCTGATTCATGGAGATAAAATTCGGGATTAATCCTAGGACCTTCACAACGCAAAAATGCTTGTAATTCAGCGAAAATAGATGTTTAAAAGCAGAAAAATTCAGATTAGTCTTTATGGGTTTGAGAATTGGGGTTTTGCTCTTTGGTACAGTAATATTGATTTTTCTATTACCTTTCCAGCCTCCGGTTTTGCCGGAATTTCTATTACCAATGAAAAAGAATTTTCTGATTGTTGCGGCCTTTCTTCTTTTTGGAAGTCAGGCATTCTCTGGTGGGTTTCAGGTTGCGCTTCAAGGCCAACGCCAGATTGGAATGGCCCACACGGGTACAGCCCTCGCTTTTGATGCAAGTTCTGTTTTTTTTAACCCCGGAAGTTTGGCTTTTACCATCAAGAACAATGTTTCTCTTGGTGGCAGCTTGATCCGTTCCCGCGTAAAATATATTGCCTGGCAAGAAACCGATGCCCCCAGCAATTACCAGTCTGAAACGGAAAGTCCATTGGGAACGCCATTTGCTTTGTATGCTTCTTATGGTTTGAAAGACAGTCGGTTCAAATTTGGACTGGGCGTTTACACACCCTATGGCTCATCTGTAAAATGGCCTTCTGACTGGAAAGGGTACAGTGTCCTTCGCTCCCTGAAATTGCAATCCGTTTTCATTCAGCCCACAGTATCTTTCCGATTGTCCGACAAAATTGGCATTGGTGCGGGTTTTGTTTATGCCACAGGCGGGGTAGAATTGCAAAAGGGAATTGGCGCTCTGGCCCTGCAAAATGGTTTTTCTGAGGCGGGTTTAAAAGGTTCTGCCGATGGACTAGGCTACAACATCGGGATTCATGCCAAGCTTTCGGAAGATTTGAGTTTTGGCCTGGATTACAGATCTAAGGTGGATATGAAGGTAAAAGATGGTGAGGCAACTTTTATAGTGCCGCCAAGTACTTCAGGCGTTTTGGGTCTTTTTCCTCCGGGAGGAAAAACGAGTTTTTCGGCAACACTTCCACTACCGGCAACGCTTTCTGCTGGCCTTGCGTGGAAAGCCGGTCCAAAACTACTCCTTGCATTGGATTACAACCTGGTGTACTGGTCGGCTTACAAGGAGTTGCGTTTTGAATATGGCGCCAGCGTAAACGGTGCAATGTCAACCGCTTCTCCCAGAAATTACAAAGATGCTTCCATCATCCGATTTGGGGCCGAATATCAAGCCAGTCAAAAATTTGCAGTGCGGGCCGGTTATTATTTCGACCAAACACCGGTGAGCGATGGTTACATGACGCCAGAAACTCCGGATGCCAACCGAAATTGTTTTACCGCCGGACTTGGTTATCATGTTTCGGATAAGTTGTCTGTAGACGCTTCCTTCCTGTATGTCGAAGGAAAAACCCGTGAGCAATCGCCATCTGATATTCCGGCCAATGCCCCGGATAGTTTTGTGCCAGGCACCTATAAAATCCGTGTTTTTGTTCCCGGCATTTCTCTTTCCTATAACTTCTGATTTGAGTTAACAATATGAATTTCAAAGCATTCCTTTTATATTCTCTGGTTCCGGCATTGGCCATGCTTTCTTCTTGCCAGCCTGATCCTGTTCCACCAAACATCGGCACCGATGGAAAAGTAGACCTCTCCAATTATGTCGCCATTGGAAATTCCGTGACTGCTGGATATGCAAGTGGCGGCTTATTTCTCGAAGGCCAAAAGGTTGCCTATCCGGTTCTGATTGCAGGTCAGTTTTCCCTTTGTGGTGGTGGTGAATTTAATGCTCCTCTTTTTGCTCCGGAAGAATCCGATGGAACTGGGTATCTCCGTTTGGATGGTTTTCTGGATGCAAGCACCCCAATTTTGTCTTCGGTTCCCTTAGATCCGGATGCTGTTGAAGGGAAGTCTGTCGATGCTTACAGCCCAACGCTCAACCCAGATTCTATTGTTTTAAAGCCTTATTTAGGCCCAAAAAACCACAACCTGGGTGTGCCGGGAATTAAGGTTGCAGACATTCAGACCGCGGGTTATGGAAATCCGAACAGCTTTTTTGGACGAATGCTGGCAAAGGTGGAGAAGTCCACAGCAACTTATTTACAAAAGGTGATAGAACAGAAGCCAACAGTTTTCACCTGCTGGTTGGGCAACAACGATGTGTTGGGTTATGCCACAGCCGGAGGCTATGTAGACCTGGGACAAATTACTCCAGCTGCTGAATTCAGCAAGAATTATTGCGCACTTATGCAAGGTCTGGCAGCACTTCCTACCAAGCCGCGCGGGGCTTTGTCGAATGTCGGAGACATAACTTCGATTCCATTTTTTACCACTGTTACGCCAAGTGTAAAGAAGAGTCTGAGCCTGATGGGTAAATATTCCATACGGGAATTTAAGTTTGATTCTGTTTTTCAAAATACCATTCTACCTGCTTTTTTATCTGATAGTGGGAAAATTCTGGATACCACCAAAGTACTGGAATGGCCGGTTCATCAGTTGGCATCGCTCAATTCAGTTACAGGCAACTTTGATGGAGATGTTTTTCTTACGCTTACCTTTTCTCCCTATGCCAGCGAATTGGGGAAGCCTAGCGGAAAAGCCTGGAAAGACATCATTCATCGCCTAGTGAGTACTTTTACCTTGCCTCCGCCTTATGATGTTTACCCGAAAGAATTTCTTGAATATTTTGCTTGGGCAAAGTCTGGACTCGATACCACGCAACCATTTGGGGTAAGCATCAGAAATCCAATTCCGGATGTTTTTGTGCTGAATTCAAATGAATCTGCCAGAGCCAGAAATGCTGTTTCAATGTACAATCAGATCATAAAAAATCAGGCGGATGCATATGGGTTTGCCCATGTGGATGCAAATACTTTTTTGAAGAATATCACCCGAGGTTCCTATTTTGATGCCATCTCTTCGAGTGCATCATACCTTTCTGGGGGCGCATTTTCCCTAGATGGTGTTCACCTTACGCCCAAAGGAAATGCATTGGCTGCCAATGAATTCATCAAGGCAATCAATGGAAAGTATGGAACAAAAATACCGGTCTTGAATCCGGGTCAGTTTAAAGGAGTGATTCTCCCTTAGGTTTCATTAACTGGCTACTGCAACGAGCAAGTCAGATCGGGTGATGATTTGAAAATCGCCTTTCTCGTCTCTAACAAGAAGGGCCTTTGTGTCCTTCCCAAGTTTTGAAGACATCTGGCTCACAGTCAGGTGAGAATCCACAATTGGAAACGGCGCTTCCATTACCTCGCGTATGCTTGCTGATTTGATTTCCGGCTCTTCGATCAGTCGGTTCAGAATGGATGTATCACTAAGGCTACCAACGAATTCGCCATTTTCCGTGACAGGAATCTGAGAAATCGCTGCCTGATTTAAAATCTGAACTGCTTCTGAAACTTTAGCGGATGCATCAATTGTCATAAGTCCATGATTTTGATCGCGTTTCCGAAGGATGTCAAGCGCAGAGTCGAATGTCCTTGTTTCCAGGAAGCCTCTGTCTTTCATCCAATTGTCGTTGTAAATTTTGCCTATATAGCGGCTTCCGTGGTCATGAAAAATACAAACTACTAGGTCGGTTTCTTTCAATCTGTCCTTTAGCTGAAAAAGTCCTTGCAGGCAACTTCCCGCGCTGTATCCACAAAAAAGTCCTTCTTCTTTGGCAAGCCTGCGGGTTAAAACGGCACCGTCTTTATCGGTTACCTGTTCGAAGTGGTCGATTACCGACATGTCGTAATTCTTCGGGATAAAATCCTCCCCGAATCCTTCCGAGATGTATGGATGAACTTCACCCATATCGATTTCCCCTGTGCGGAAATATTTGGTGAGCAGTGATCCATACACATCAATGGCCCAAATCTGAATGTTGGGATTTTTCTCTTTCAGGTATTTTGCTGTTCCTGTGATTGTTCCCCCAGTACCTGCAGTGCAAACCAAATGCGTGATTTTACCTTCGGTTTGTTCCCAGATTTCAGGGCCAGTGCTTTCGTAATGGGCCTGGCGGTTTGCCAAGTTGTCGTATTGGTTGAAGTGGTAAGAATTCGGGGTTTCTGAAGCCACCCGCTTTGCCACGCTGTAATAGCTCCTTGGATCATCCGGCATAACATTGGTTGGGCAAATGATTACATCGGCTCCAACCGCTTTCAATACATCGGCTTTTTCTTTGGATTGCTTGTCGGTGGTAACAAAAATGCATTTGTACCCTTTTACACAGGCTGCAAGTGCCAAGCCCATCCCTGTATTTCCACTCGTGCACTCAATGATGGTGCCTCCAGGTTTGAGTTTGCCTTCTTTTTCAGCTACCTCCACCATTTTCAAGGCCATTCGATCCTTTACAGAATTGCCCGGATTGAAATACTCAACCTTGGCAGTGATTGTACCGGGTAGGTCTGCTGTAATTTTATTGAGCCTGATGAGTGGCGTATTTCCGATTGTCTCGAGGATGGAGTTTTTGATTTGCATAGAACTGGCGTGTTTCAGGACTCGTGCAAATATGCAATTTTCATTTTCCTCTGTTGACTTCCAAAGCGGAATAAAAACCGATTATTTTCGAATTGAAAAAAACAAGTCCGATTTTCAGGTGTAGGGTATTACTTTGCTTTTTTGAAATATGCGTTGGTTATACAATAGAAAAGCGGTTCAAAGTCTTATTGCGGCATATTACATTCAGCTTGCTCTCCTGATGGGGTTTGGCATTTATGGGATTTCCGCCGTTAATACTCTTGAAAGGAAATTCAATGCCCTTTTTAGCAAGAAGTTGATTCCGGCAATGGATATTTCACATTTACTGGAACTTCAGTTTCAGAATCGCTTTCATCTGGAAGAATATCTCACCGGTTTAAGTCTTGCCAGTCAAGTGCAGCTTTTGGATGAAATACACGGAAATAACCGCACAATTGATTCCCTGTTGGGCGCTTACATCGGGAATTTTTCAGGCATGGAAACGGAGGAGGTCCGCGACTTAAAAGAATTTCTTCTTGCCCACCGAAATTACCGGAAAGAGGAAAATTACATCGTCAATTTGCATGGTGCCGGGAATGAGCAACAAGCTATTTCACGGTTCAGGATGGAAGCCAGCATTAAATTCCAGCAGGCTGTTACACCAATGAAAAAGTTTGAGGAAGTGGAAGTGAGACTTGGGCGACAAATCCTTGAGGAAGTAAAGGAAAAGGCGCAGACCATTTCCTGGATTCTGTTTGCTGCAATGATTTGCGCAATTATGCTTGCCATTTGGATTGGCCTGCGGGTTTCCAGAAATTATCTGGAATCTTAGAAACCTTTGATTTCAAATTCAGTCCGGCGATTGAGTTGCCGACCTCCTTCGGAGTCATTGGCTGCCATTGGCTTTTCCATTCCATACCCGGCAGAAGTCATCCGGTCTGGTGAAATACCCTTTTTAACCAGGTAGTCCAAAACCGACTTTGCCCGACTTTCGCTTAGCTTTTTGTTGTAATCGGCTGTGCCTTTATTGTCAGTATGGCCAGAAATCTCGATTTTCATACTTGGATAATCCAGCATAACTTTTCTAAGCCTGTCGAGTTCCAGATTTGATTCCGGGCGAATTGTGGCCTTGTCAAAATCGAAGAAGATATTCCGCATGACGATGCGGGTACCAATGCTGGCCTTCTTAAGGCTAACCGGAATTACCACCTCAGTATATTCTGAAGAGTCAGATATATCGAAGTTTTCAGAATGGAACAGGAATCCTGGAGATGTTACCGTTATGGCGTAATTCTTTCCTGCTGGAAGAATCAAAAGGTAGGCACCTGTGGCAGAGTTTGAATTGACCTCTGAAATTTTAGCCCCTGTTTTTACATTTACTACTGACAGTGAGGCTTCAATCGGCTGTCCAGAACTGGCATCGGTAATTACACCTTTAAGCAGGGTAACCCGGCTTTTTGTGGTGTTAACCTGAACAGTACTTGGTTTTGGATTGGCTACTCCGTCACTTGTCTTAGCGAGCTGGGTGTTCGCCTTTGCAGATGCTATGGTACTTGCATCTGCTTTTGCATCCCTGGAAACCATGAAAATGTCATGCTTTCCATTGCCTCCTTGTTTGTAGCTAGAGAAATAACCGTGGTCGTTTGCTGTTACTACATAATAAATATCATCCTGAACAGAATTGATTGGGTATCCCATATTTTGCGGTTCAGACCAGCCACCTTTTTCAAGCGTGGTGTAAACGATGTCATAACCACCCATGGTGTTTTTTCCTTTGGTGCTGAAGTAAAGGGTAATTCCATCGGGATGGATGAATGGTGCATCCTCATCTTCTTTGGAATTGATTTTAGGTCCCATATTCAATGGAGCAGCCCACTTTCCTTTGATTAGCTGGCTTTTCCAGATATCCAGTCCACCGTACCCACCAGGGCGGTTGGAACTAAAATAAAGAGTTTTGCCTTCTGAGGTAATTGAGCAGGAAAGCTCAGATGATTTTGGCAAGTTGATGTTTTCGCCCAAAGATTCTGGTTCGGTCCACTTAAGTCCTTTTTTTCTGGAGAGGTAAATATCTCCTTCTCCAAGTCCTTTATATACAAATAGTTGAGAGCCATCTGGTGAAATAGCAATCGCGGCATCGTGGTCATCTGTATTCACCGGAGTGCCAATATTTTGAGGCTCGCTCCATTCTCCGTTTCTGTTGGTTGAAATGTAAATGTCTTCAAGAGGAAATTCCTCTTCCTGGTCAAGATAAGAGGCGGTTTTACTGCCCAAATTTCCCTTACGACGGGAAGTGAAAATCATAATCGATTCATCCGCGGTAAGTACTGGAGTGTAATCTGGAAATATGGAATTTACAATCGGCCCAACATTTTCAATTTTCACCTTCACCGGATTTGCTGTGAGTTCTGAAGCGACCCTGCATTCGTTGATGTGCTTGGTAACTTCAGCAAGGGCAACCGGGTCTTTTTTTACACCATCTACTTTTAAGAAGTTTTCATAATATTTGATGGCCTCCTTAAATTTGAGAGAGTTTTCCGCACATTGGCCCATCATGTATTCAATTTCAGGATAGTATTCTTTGTCTATCTCATAGACCTTTTTCATGTATGGAAGGCCATTGTCTCCTTCGCCAACTTTCATGTAACAAATGCCTAAGAAGAAATTTGCCTCAATTGCCCTATTGTTTATAACTTCTAAATCACTGTTAACAGCTTCCAGCAGGTGTGGAATGGCGTCACGGTATTCACCCAGGTCGAAAAGCTTTAGGCCGGCTTCGTGCTCCTCTCTGTTAAAGGACTGGGCAAACAGACTGCCAGAAAGAAAAATGCTGGTGATGAGGATGGAAAAAAACCTGGTCATGGAATCCTGGGTTCAATTAAAGTTTACCCCTACATTAACTTAGGGACTGCAAGGTACAAAGGAAATGGACTGCTTTCAAAACACCTATTGGCCTCAAAAACAAACTTAAATCAGGCATTGAAATTTATGATTGAAAAAATCTCCTGATGCCACGGCTAAAAATGTAATTTCGCCCCGGATTTTAAGTCATACACCATGATTATCGGAGTTCCTAAGGAAATAAAAAACAATGAAAACCGGGTAGGCCTTACGCCGGCAGGCGTGGCTGAGTTCAAAAAAGCAGGCCATCAGGTCTACATACAAAGTACTGCTGGTGAAGGCAGTGGATTTTCCGACTCCGATTACAAAGGAGCAGGAGGAGAAATTTTACCAGATATTCAATCTGTGTACGGCATTGCCGACATGATTATCAAGGTAAAAGAACCTATTGAAAGCGAATACGGACTTATCAAGGAAAATCAGCTTCTCTTCACCTATTTTCACTTTGCAAGTTCAGAGCCGCTTACCCATGCAATGATTGAGCGCAAGGCTGTTTGCCTGGCTTATGAAACTGTAGAAAAGAATGATCGCTCACTTCCACTTCTCATTCCAATGAGTGAAGTTGCTGGAAGAATGTCGATTCAGGAAGGCGCAAAATATCTTGAGAAACCACTAAAAGGCAGAGGCATTTTGTTGGGTGGCGTTCCGGGAGTTCCTCCTGCCAATGTACTTGTGCTTGGTGGTGGAATTGTGGGCACGCAGGCAGCCAAAATGGCCGCAGGACTTGGTGCCCATGTAACCATCATGGATGTGAGTCTTCCAAGGCTTCGCGCACTTTCCGACATTATGCCGGCCAATGTAAATACGGTGATGAGCAATGATTTCAACATTCGCCGTTACATCCGCCACATGGATCTGATTATCGGCGCGGTTTTGATTCCGGGTGCTAAGGCTCCTCATTTGATTACCCGCGAAATGCTTAAAACCATGCGTCCGGGAACAGTTTTGGTGGATGTAGCTGTAGATCAGGGTGGTTGTATTGAAACTTGCAGTCCAACAACGCACGAAAATCCTACCTTCATTATTGATGATGTTGTGCATTACTGCGTGGCGAACATGCCGGGTGCTGTGCCTTACACATCTACGCTCGCTTTGACCAATGCAACGCTTCCTTACGGTTTGCAACTTGCAGCCAAAGGTTGGAAGCAGGCTTGCAGAGACTCCAAGGAATTGCAACTTGGGCTCAATGTTGTAAATGGTAAGATTGTGTATCAGGGTGTTTCTGATGCCTGGAATCTGCCTTATACGCCTGTAGAAGAAGTACTTGCCTGATATCTTCAGGATAAATAAAAAAGGGGCGAAAGCCCCTTTTTTTATGCTTAATTTTTTAAAAATCTTAACGGAACATCGACTTAATACTGCCCCATGACCGTTGAACTGCGGTGGGACTGTGTTGGATGTTGGTGTAGAAATATTTTGGTCCTGCGCTGGTATTGGCGGTCAAACGATAGCTGATGTTTTCCATTGCATCCCCATCTTTGTACAGGTTGTCGTCAACCCAAACATAGGTTCCTTGATTGGAAGCGGGAATCTCAGAAAGCCTTCCATAAGCAGCATCGCTGTCTTTCTTTCTGGAAATCTCATAACTGCTCACACCCGATTCATCACTAATTTTCCACTCCAGCCTGATGTCTGCACCTTGGTAGGTAGCCAAAAATGAAGAAACCTGAACCTGAAAAGAGGCCAGGCCAATCATTAGAATTGGCAGAATTAAAAAAATATTTCTTCTATTGGTGAACATACCTGAACTGCAAACTTACAATTATTTTTTTCTTGAAAAGCTGAGTCTGTTTCTTTCTGATAAACTTTTTCTTGATTGGAAAGCCGAGGTCTTTTTCTGTACTTGCATGTTGAATTTGAAAAAACGCAACTATGTATAGATCAAATACTTGTGGTGAATTAAATGCTTCCTTTATTGGTAAGAAAGTAACACTTGCTGGTTGGGTGCAGAAAATACGCGACAAGGGAGGCCTTATTTGGATTGACCTCCGCGACAGATATGGCATTACGCAGGTTATTCTGGATGAAAGCCGCGACAGTGCTGAACTTTTGGGCATTGCCCGTTCGCTGGGCCGGGAGTTTGTGCTTCAGGTAACGGGGAAAGTGGTGGAAAGGGAGTCTAAAAATGACCGAATTTCTACTGGTGAAATTGAAATTTATCCTGAACTTCTCAATGTGCTGAACCCAGCGCAGCTTCCTCCCTTTCTCATCGAAGATGAAACAGATGGAGGCGAAGACCTTCGTATGAAATATCGTTACCTTGATTTGCGTAGGAATCCAGTTCGTAAAAATCTCGAACTTCGTCACCGTGTTGGTCAGGTGGTCAGGCGGCATTTGGATGGACAAGGATTTATCGAAGTAGAAACCCCGGTTCTGATAAAATCTACGCCGGAAGGGGCCCGCGATTTTGTTGTGCCAAGCCGAATGAATGCAGGTGAATTTTATGCGCTTCCGCAATCCCCGCAAACATTTAAGCAGTTGCTTATGGTCGCTGGATTTGATAAGTATTTTCAAATTGTAAAGTGCTTTCGCGATGAAGATTTGCGTGCTGACCGGCAACCAGAGTTTACACAGATCGACTGTGAAATGTCCTTTGTAGAGCAAGACGATATCCTCAACACTTTTGAAGGCATGACCAAAGCCATTTTTCAAGAGGTTTTGGAGATTGAACTTCCAGCCTTCCGACGGATGCAATACGCCGAAGCCATGCAACGCTTTGGTTCAGATAAACCAGATCTGCGCTTCGGCATGGAGTTTTGCTACATAAAAGACCTGACGGAAGGCGCTGGGTTTCCGGTGTTCGATAATTCGGAATCCGTGATTGCCATCAATGCCAGCGCTTGTTCCGAATATACCCGCAAACAGTTGGACGAACTTACCGAATGGGTTAAACGCCCTCAAATTGGCGCTGGCGGTTTGGTGTATGTTCGCTTTGGTGCCGATGGTGAAATAAAATCTTCTGTTGATAAGTTTTACTCCAAAGAAGTTTTGCAAACATGGCTTGAAAGGGCTGGTTCCAAGCCAGGTGATTTGTTGCTGATTCTTTGTGGCAACGTTGATAAAACCCGGAAGGCACTCAACGAACTTCGACTTGAAATGGGCGGCAGACTTGGTTTAAGGGATAAAAATAAATTTGAAGTTTTATGGGTAATGGATTTCCCATTGCTTGAATATATAGAGGAGGAAGGCCGTTATTTTGCCATGCACCACCCGTTTACTTCGCCTAAACCAGAAGACCTCAGTTTGATCGACACTGAGCCAGGAAATGTGCGTGCGAACGCATACGATTTGGTCATCAATGGTGTTGAAATTGGAGGCGGATCGATCCGGATTTTCAACAGAAATCTTCAAGCAAAAATGTTTAGCCTGCTCGGTTTCAGTGATGAAGAGGCGCGAAAGCAATTCGGTTTTCTGATGGATGCATTTGAGTATGGCGCTCCTCCACATGGTGGAATTGCTTTTGGATTTGACCGACTTTGCTCCCTTTTGGGTGGTGCAGATTCCATCCGTGACTTTATTGCTTTTCCAAAAAATAATTCCGGAAGGGATGTTATGATAGATTCTCCATCAAGCCTTGATCCAAAACAACTACAGGAACTTTCTATTCGGGTACAAGCCTGATTTTTCTGTGCCCTTGTTGCAACAAACTCTGTTGGCAATGGCATTTTTATGTCCTCTTTTTTTTGGCATTGCTGCTCCTAAAAAGTCAGCAACAGCGCTTGATGCCCGGGTTCGGCAGTTTGTCCGAAACCGGGACTTTCCCGGAGCTGTGATGATTGTACTCCACCATGGCAAAATCATCTTCCGTAAAAGTTGGGGTGAAACCAGTTATGGCTCACGGCAAAAACCAGATCCCGAAAGGAGTGTTTATGATCTGGCGTCTGTAACAAAAGCGGTTGGCACATCTACATCCATCATGCACCTTTATGATGAAGGCCGGATAAAGCTTTCGGATACTTTGGGAAAATATGTGGCTGCAAGCCGTAAATTTCCTCTTGGACGACTTCGAATAGATCATTTGCTGGCACATCGTACCGGCCTTCCGCCGTATTACATCAGCAATTACTGGCTGGTTTCGAAGGACAAATGGAATGAGTCTTCGTTTTCGCCTTTTCCAACAGAAAAGTTCCCAGACCCGTACCGCGGCCTTTACCTGCCCAAAGGTTATCGGAGTATTATGCTCAGGGATCTCTGTCAATTGCCGTTTCGCGGGAAACCCAAAACTGTTTACTCGGACCTCAATTATATTTTGCTGAGTTGCCTCGTGGAAGAAGTCTCAGGAAAAAGAATGGATGTCTATCTCAAGGATTGGCTTTTTGATCCAATGGGTTTGAAATCCACCACATTCAATCCCCTGATACATGGAATCCCAGCCGAGCAGATTGTTCCAACGATGGAAAACCCAGTTGGAAGGGGTTGGGTACATGATCTTGAGGCGGGAAAACTGGCGGGAATTTGTGGCGCTGCTGGCTTGTTTTCTACAGCATTTGAACTCGCCCGAATCGGAGAAATGCTCAGGCAGGGAGGAACTTTCAATGGCCATCGTTACATCAAATCTGAAACCATTAAACGCTTTGCATGGAAGCTGGAACCGGGGCATGCCCGAGGAATGGGTTGGCAAAAACCCGCTAGCGGAAGAATTCGGAAAACCATTGCTCCGGCAGTTGCTTCTTCCACCGCTTTTGGACACACAGGCCATACAGGATCTTTGCTTTGGATTGATCCCAAAAAAGGCCTTACCGTGGTTTTTCTGGCCAATGTTACTTACCCGGATGATTCTAAATCCAACTTCACGCAAAAGGCGGGGTATCGGACCATTCTTAAATTGGCTTATGGCCTTCTTTGATTCGGCCATTATCTTTTGCCTTTCTGCTTGTATCATTGCATGACCATTATCAGAACTTGGAATGAAAAATCACCCAATTGGAAAAGTATTTAACAAGGCTGTGTTTGTAGCGGCCATAGGTTATTTCGTTGATTTATACGACCTTATACTTTTCAATGTAGTCAAGGAAAAAAGCCTAGCAGACTTGGGTTATACTGGTCAGGCGTACCGGGATCTTGAAGTTTCTTTGCTCAATTATCAGATGTGGGGCATGCTGGTTGGGGGAATTCTTTGGGGAATTCTGGGTGATAAGAGGGGCCGTGCCTCCGTCCTTTTTGGGTCAATTCTTTTGTACTCAATTGCCAATATTGCCAATGCTTTTGTGCTAGATGCGGAGATGTATGCGATTTGTCGTTTTGTGGCAGGGGTAGGACTTGCCGGAGAACTTGGGGCTGGTATCACACTTGTCCTTGAGTCGATGGACAAAGAAAACCGGGGCTATGGAACGATGGTGATTGTTACGCTTGGTGCCCTTGGAGCCGTTTTTGCCAGTCAGGTTGGACAGTTAGATTGGAAAATTGCTTACATCATTGGGGGTGTTTTGGGAATCATAATTTTGTTCATGCGGGTTCAAAGTTTGGAGTCCGGCATGTTCAAATCTCTTCAGGGCAAAAAGGTAAATCAGGGCAATTTGTTAATGCTTTTAAGTCCATCCGGAAGGTTTCTTCGCTATTTAAGTTGTATTTTAATTGGACTGCCTGTTTGGTTTACAATTGGCATACTCGTGAATTTATCCAAATCAAAATTCATTCACAACATGGGAATAGAGCCGGGCAGCATAAGCATGGGCAGCGTAATAATGTTCACTTATCTTGGATTGAGTGTGGGCGATTTGCTTTCTGGATTTTTGAGTCAGTGGTTCCGTAACCGAAGGAAAGTGATTTACGGGTATCTGGCGGCCAATACGATTTTATGTGTTGTCTACATGTTCTCACGCGACATATCGGTTGAATATTTTTATTTCCTCTGCTTTATGCTTGGGGCTGCAACGGGTTACTGGGCCTTGTTTGTAACCATTGCGGCGGAACAATTTGGAACAAATCTCAGGTCAACTGTGGCCAATACTGTTCCCAATTTTGTGCGTGGGGCGCTGGTCTTAATTTCAAGTGCCTTTGTTTATTTAGAAAAGGCATTTCTGGGAGATTCGGTTATTGCTGCACTTGTGGTTGGTTTTGTATGCATGGCGCTTGCCTTCCTGGGTACCCGCACCGTCAATGAAACTTTTGGCAAGGATCTGGACTACATCGAAGAATAATTAGCAAACCAGTTCAAATGAAAATATCCCTGATCGCAGGAGCTTCTACCAATCGGGTAATCGGACTTAATGCCGGACTTCCATGGCATCTTCCGGCTGATTTGAAATTTTTCAAGGAAAAGACAATGGGCCACCACATGATCATGGGCCGTAAAACCTGGGAAGCTTTCCCTAAGCCTTTGCCTGGTCGTATTTCCATTGTCCTTGGCAGGAATTTATCCGATTTGCCTGAGGGGGTTATTGGGATTGAAAAACTGGAAGATGGCATTTCTCTCGCCAAAAGCTTAGGCGAAACCGAGCTGATGATTATTGGAGGTGGGCAGGTTTATGAATCTGCAATCGCTCTGGCAGATTGTATTTACCTCACGCATGTTCAAACCAGGATTTCCGGTGGAACGGCCCTCTTTCCGGTGGTTTCAGCCCTTGACTGGGAAATAGTGGATTCTCAAATTAGAGATAAGGACGAAAAAAACCCCTTCTCCATGGAGTTCCTTGAACTCAGAAGAAGGGGCTGATGAAAAGGACTTAGTTGAAATTACAGGTTCGCCTGTCTGGTAACCTCAAAGCTTCCGTTGATGATTTTTACAGAGAATTCAAGGTTTCTACCAGTTTTCATGTCTACATCGTAGCGCTTGAATGTGCCCGAAAAGGTTCCCTTAATTTTTCCTCCAATTTCGCCGTATTCACTTACGCTGATTTTAACGCCGGAGTCAGCCACATAGGTTTTGCCGTAGGCGATAAAGGTCATTGAAGTTTTTTCTGTAGAATTATTTGAAGCGTCTTTCGGGAATACGCCTGCAATGGCATAGCCAGTTCTGGAAGTCATAGAAAAATAGGTGCAACCGTCTGGTGAGAAGATTCCAATCGATCCGGTTGGTATGGTTCCAACCTGAACGGTCTTGTTATGGAATCCATCTCCATTGATGGTAAGTTGGCAAGTTGCTGGAAGATGCTCATCAGCTTTGGCTGCCATTGAGATTTCAATATTTGAAATTTCGTTTTGAACCGTGTTGATTTCCTTGCTGGTTTCTTCAAATCCAGGGCAGGAAACTGAAACATTCATTTTGGCGTTTCCGCTGATTTCGTTGATGGAAAAACTTCCGTCGTTTGAAGTAATGATGGTTTTACCACCGGCGGTAACGGAGGCAGCACTGATGCCTTCGCCAATTTCATTTAGAATTCGTCCGCTTAGTGAAGTTGTGTACATCTTAGCGGCGCTAACAGGGTTTGGATTATTGTCATCCTTGTTGCAGGAAATAAAGGCTGCGGAATTAACCAAAAGGAATCCGAAGGCCAGGACAAATTTTTTCGTTTTCATTTAAATAGGGTTGTTTCGTTTTCGTTGGCAATGTTATGGCGGGATCTTGGTGGAATTCTGCACTTGGGCATTATTTCAGTACATGAGAAAGGAAGCCAATAAAAGAACCTTCTGAAATGACATGAACTGAGGCCCTTTAAGGGTCTGAAATTCAGAATGAAGCGTGTTATTAATTTTAATAGAAATTGCTTCTAGGCCTTTCTCCGGTAGTTTTTGCATGAATCTCTGGATGGGAGATTAAGTACCTTAGTTTCACAATTTTGAGCTTCCAGTCTAAGATGAAAATCGAATAATATTAGATTGAAATGTCAAAAAAATCGTCTTATGAAAAGTGTTTTTGTTGAAAAGGCCTTGGTTTTCTTTCATCAGATGCCAAAGGCTCAGGCATAAAAAAACCCCTTTTTCAGATTTTATTTTCTCTGAAAAAGGGGTTTTGGTGTGAAAATCTAAACGACTTACTGGTTTTGTCCGCGAACTACCTGAAAACTACCGCCAGAAATCATAACAGGAAATTCCTTAATGACTTGATTTATGGAATCAAATTCTAGTCTTTTCAACCTGCCGCTGAATGTACCAGTTACTTTTTCACCCTGTAATCCATACTGACCAACATTGATAAGCACCAGTGAATCTCCTAAATAGGTCTTTCCACCCGGTGCACCCAATACCAAATTCGTCTCATCATCATTAGCCATAGATCTAAGGCCAGAAATTGGAAGTCCAGGAATGCTGGCTGATAATACATAACCAATTGTACTTGGAGAAACCAGAAATCCGGTTGTGTCACTTGGATAATAAACCAGGGTATTTGTAAGCGGTACGCCAGCCCAGCGAATAACTCTATTATTATATCCATCTCCATTGATGGTAAAACTGGTAATGAGAGAGTCGATGCTTGAAGAGTTGCAAAGATTAATCTGGCCCTGGTTGAGTGTGTCAAGCTGGGTAGGCATAGTAAATGATCCAGTTACGACTTGTCCAGTTAAGGCATTGGTTATGGTATAGCTTGCAGCCTGCCCATTGGACGGGACAGGAACAATATGGGTTCCTGCGCTTGTCCAGGTTCCGAACACAGATTGGTTGTTTCCCCATTTAATGGAGTAAGTTGCGCTGAAAATGCTGCCATTGCTGCAAATCAAACCGAAAGAAACACCCGAAACGCAGGGAACCGAAATATCCGGAACTGTGTAACTGGCGCCTTCGCTTACGGCTGCAACAGGTTGTGGGATTGATGAAATTCCCAATTCTGGCATTTCAACTGCCACATCAAAATCCAAGCCTGAGGGCACAAAGGTTTCATATTGACCATTCACATCTGTGAAAACAGAATTTTGGCCAACCCTGACATTTACTCCGCCCACTGGGTTGCCATTGCAATCTTTGATAATTCCTTTGATGGTTGCCCTTCCGCTTGGAAAATCGCAATTCCAGGAAGAAAAATGTGACACATTGCCCACATAGCTGTCGCCTTGTTTTGTGGCAATGCCTTCTTCTATCCACTTTCCGGTGCTTTCATCAAAATGCCAAAGTGGAATGCTGGCAGGTGCTCCGGCAATCTGGTTGGCTGGAATTTTCATTCTCACAGTTGCGGATTTGCCTGAAGCGATATTTACTTCCGCGCCATTCGCGTCGGTTAATCGAACCATCAGCATCCCATAGGAAAAAAGTTGCCTTTCCCTATTGGTGCTATCCATTCCAATTAAATCCCCGCCAGGAACTTTGCGTTCAAAATCGGGGTCTGCTGGATTTAGGTGAACAACAGCTGCCTTAAAGGTGCCGCTCGCGGAAACTGAATTGGCTGGAATTTCTATTCCAGTTCCGTTGTTAAGGAAACTATTGTCTGAGTTTGTGTTGCCTTCATAGTTCGGAGTATTGGAATTGAGGATGATTTCCAGTTTGCTGATTCCATTGGTTTCAGCAATCATTCCTTTGGAACCTTTGAAGAACCCGGTTTTTTCTCCTGTCACAAATATGCGCCCATTCGCGTCCGCGCTTACGCCTGAAACAGAGAAAATTCCATTCTCGGAACTTGTGCTTGTTTTTCCACCAGCCTTGATGCTTGCGCCTGAAATTGGATTGCCTGAATTGTCGGTAATCCTTCCGCTAATTGTGGTGGTCGCTGCACTGGGGGTGCTTGGCTGGGGGGAATTGTCATCCTTTTTGCATGCAGTAATTCCAAACATGCATGCCGTACTGATAGAGAAGATTAAAAGCTTGATTTTTTGGTTCATTCTATTTTAGGGTTTGATTGTAAAACAAACATGCAAAAAAATCAGGATTATTATCAGGTCTGTTCGTAAATAAAAAAAGGAACCGGAAATTGACCGGCTCCTTCTCGGAATTTTAAAAAACGTTGATTTACAGGCCGATGGCAAAATAGTAGTTGCCTGGCAGGTCTTCATACACACCTTCAAGCATTACGCCTCCTGATTTTTTCTCCATTAAAGTCGCCAGGTCTTTTGCGGAATTTACAGGCTGCTTATCCACCTTGGTAATGATGAAACCATCTTTCATATCGGTCTGAGTTCTGATTTTTCCTCCCGGGAATATCTTGATCACTTTTACGCCTTGTTCCACTTTGGCAGTTTTCTTTTCCTTGGCGCTTAGGTCTGTAAACTCCGCACCCAGAAGTTCGAAAATTTCCTTTCGCTCCGATTTGCTCAGCTCGGATTTGCCATCTTTGTTTTTCAAGGTCGTGTTCATAAGTATTTCCTTTCCGTCGCGGTTGATGGTGAGTGCAACTTTGTCTCCCGGGCGGTGGCGAACAATCTGTTCCTGAAGTTCTGCCACAGAGCTCACTTTGGTGCTTCCCACTTTCACAATTACATCGCCTTTGTGAATGCCGGCGTCCTTGGCTGCACTTTCCTTGTTTACGGAATCTACCAGCACACCTTCTGAAATTGAAAGGTCTTTTTCTTTGGCGAGGTTGCCATCCAGGTCGCGGATTACAATGCCAAGAAAACCGCGTTGAACAGATCCATATTTGATGATGTCTTCGACCACTTTTGTAACGAGGTTAACTGGAACGGCAAATCCATATCCGCTGTATGCTCCTGTTGGCGAGGCGATTGCAGTATTAATTCCAATCAGATCGCCATTTAGGTTTACCAAAGCCCCGCCAGAATTGCCCGGATTAATAGCGGCATCAGTTTGAATAAAAGATTCCACAGGCACATTGGATCGCTCGCGGAGCAGGGAAATATTCCGTGCTTTTGCTGAAACTATGCCGGCTGTGACGGTGGAAGTGAGGTTAAATGGACTTCCAACGGCCAGCACCCAGGAGCCAACTTTTACAGCATCCGAATTTCCAAATGCCAGAACAGGCAAGTTGCTTTCTTTAATTTGAATGACAGCCAAATCTGTACTTGGGTCGGTACCGATTACTTTGGCTTTGTAGGTGCGCTTGTCTGTTAAGGAAACTTCAAGTTCTGTGGCATCTGCAACTACATGGTTGTTGGTTACGATGTAGCCATCTTTCGAAATAATCACACCAGACCCGGTGGCTACATTTTCTTTTTCCTTCGGCTGATTTTGCTGGGGAGGCTCCTGGAAAAAGGGGGATCCACCAAAAAAGTCCTTGAACATGTCGTTTTGAGCAAAGTTCTGGGCGGCTCTTTTTGCTTTGATGTTCACTACTGCAGGGGTTACTTTTTCGGCCTGAGCAGAGAAATCAAGCTCTGCGGCTGTAGGCAAATTGGATGCCTGCCTGATGATTGGCATTTCCTCTGCTTTTTGAAAAACTACTTCCTTCCTGTCTAGGTCTAGCGCCTTGTAGGTTCCGAGCGTGATCAGGCTTCCTGCCAGACCTGCGCTAAAAATTGAAATGAATTTGTTCATAAATCCTGAATTTGAAATTGATTAACTGAATTGCATTGCAAATATTTCGCAAGTCAAACAAAATGCCACACCTCTCGGATGGCACTTTGGATGTGTTTTTTATGACAATTTGGCAAATTTGGGTGACAGGCGGAATTGAATTTTTCTCTCTGGCATATCTCTGTTATAAACGGCGATTGGGGGTTTTAAAAAATCAGCATTCAGATTGAAATGCTTTAGATTTCTTAACAAATTCATCAAAATTCCAATGAAATTTGGGCCATGCTGGAACTGCTTGAAAGTGCCGACCGGAATCTTACAATCCTCATCAACCAGGGCTTCAATTCCTGGCTCGATCCTTTGATGATTTTTTGGTCGGGAAAGCTGGTTTGGATTCCGCTTTATGCCGCACTCGCCGTATTCCTTTTTGTTCGTTTTGGACCAAGGTATTTTCCAAGGATTCTTTTGCTGATGGGGGTTCTGATTCTGTTGTCGGACCAGACAGCTTCTGCCTTATTCAAGCCGCTTTTTCAAAGGCTCCGGCCTTGTCATGATCCGGATTTGCTCCAAGTTCTTCATTTGCCTGATGGCTGCGGTGGGCAATTTGGTTTCGCTTCCTCGCATGCAGCCAACACAATGGCTTTGGCCGTTTTCTTTTTTCTTCTGCCAGTCTTTTCAAGATCAAAATCGATTGCTTTGGCTTTGTTGGTTTGGGCCATCATCACAGGCTGGAGCCGCATTTACCTAGGCGCTCATTTCGCAGGTGATATTGTTGCTGGTTATGCCATTGGCGCGTTTTGGGCAGCGATACTTCATTTTTTTGCGAGAAAAATTTCCTGGTTTGGTTTGGATGCTAAAAATCTAATCCAAACTGGCAAATGAAGGCAAGCTGAATTTTCATTACTTGCAGGCTCTATAAGCCCTATGTTTTTCTTTTTGTCTAAAATCCTGATGCACTTGTTGCTGCCTGTCGTATGGGTTTTGGCATTATTGGTGTGGTCGTTTTTAAGCAAAAAACCAAAGACCAGAAGAATTACCCTTGGTGCTGCCATTTTCCTTTTTCTCTTTTTCAGCAATGAATGGCTTGCTTCCCGTGCATTTATGTTTTGGGAAGAACCCGTTTATCCAATTTCTAATATTCATAAACCTTATGATGTTGGGGTTATTATGGGCGGTTTTACGGATGCGGCAAAGCAGCCCCGCGATAGGGTTTACCTTTCCAACGCAGTGGATCGCATGATGCATGCAGTGAAACTTTATCGCATGGGCCTGGTGAAAAAACTCATTCCCAGCGGTGGTTCAGGTATTCCAGATTTTACAGAAGCCCTTGAGGCTGAGATGGTAAAAGATGTGATGGTCAATACTTGCCTGGTGGATTCATCCGATATACTGGTGGAAAATCGAGCAAGAAACACCCGTGAGAACGCACTTTTTTCGGCTGAGATTATTCGCAAGCACTTTAAAAATCCACGGGTTTTGGTCTTCACTTCGGCTTTTCATTGCAAACGCACCAAAGCCAGTTTTGAAAAAATAGGACTGAATGTGGATGTTTTTCCTGTTGATTTCCGATACAACGATCCGAGTTTTAATCTTGAGAAGGCCATGATTCCAAGTGATGATGCATGGCAAATGTGGAGTTTACTGATCCACGAAATAGTCGGGTATTTTATGTACAAGGTGATGGCATTTGCCTGACCAATTCAACCAGCCAAGTCTTGAAACCAAAAAATAAACTCAGCCAAAAAGAGAAGCTTCTGCTCCTGGTTTTAGCCGCCATTAACTTTTCCCATATAATGGATTTTATGATTTTGATGCCGCTGGCGCCTCAACTCATGAGAAAATTATCCATAAGCCCCGCACAGTTTTCCCTTTTGGTGGCCTCATATTCCGTAGCCGCGGGTCTTGCCAGCTTTAGCGGGACTTTTTTTGTCGACAGATTCAGTCGGAAGATTATGCTTCTGTCTTGCTATGCCGGATTTATCATTGGAACGATATTGTGTGGTCTTGCACCAAATTACCAGCTATTGCTAACAGCTCGGATTTTTACTGGCTTGCTGGGTGGAATAATTGGTTCTCAGGTTCTCAGCATTGTGGCAGACAACTTCCGCCCCGAACACAGAGGCAAAGCCACGGGTATGGTCATGGCAGGATTTTCAGCGGCTTCTGTGCTCGGGGTTCCTGTCGGACTTTATTTGGGAACCGTTTACAAATGGCAAATGGCATTTTTTGCCATCGCCATTTTTGCAAGTCTGGTTTTTTTAGTCGCCTTTAGGGTTTTGCCAAGAGGGATTCGGCACCTTGTAGCTGCCCGGAAAAATGAAAAAAACCTGCGCCTGCTTCGAGAAATTCTTTCTTTTCCGCGTCACCGGCTTGCCTTGTTATTTACAATGCTGGTTGCTTTCTCCCATTTTACCATGATTCCATTTCTATCGCCTTATATGGTGGCGAATGTTGGTTTCAAGGAAATTGAGCTCAGTTATATTTATATGGCCGGAGGCGGAATCACGCTTTTTACCGGTCCATTTATCGGGCGACTTGTAGATCGTTTTGGGGCATCCCGGGTATTTACGGTTCTGGTATTTATTTCATTTATTCCGCAGTTCTGCATCTCGCACATGCCGCCCGTTTCCATTTTGGTTGCCTTAATATTCACTTCCTTGTTCTTTATTTTTTCAGGAGGTCGCTTTGTGCCTTCTCAAACCCTTACGATGAATTCAGTGGAACCCCGATACCGTGGCGGGTTTATGAGTCTTAATTCTTCTTTGATGCAACTTTCCAGCGGACTTGCGGGCTATCTGGCAGGCATCGTGATCACCAAAATGCCAGATGGCAAACTCATGAACTACGGCACACTCGGCATTTCTACGATGTTTTTTAGTTTGATGACAATTTTGGTTGCAACTAGAATAGGCAGGAAAGGAAAATCTGCTGTTTGAAAATTGAAATTTGTCTTAGGTGAAATGATGAAAATGCCTTTGTTTCGACAGTATATTTATAGTTGATGGGCAAGTCAATTTTAGCCATGTCCTTTTTCGGAGGAGATCCAGTTTATACACTGCTGGTTTTCCTTTCCATGATTCTCTTGGGTCTTTCAAATGGCCTTTGGAAGGAACCTGTTCCGGTTTTTGGGGTAAAGCGGCTGGTAATGCTTCGTTCATTATTTGTTCTCGCCCTAGTTTTGCCTTTTGCCTTGTTTATGGGTTTCAGTGATTTCTATGTTGAATTTTCTCTGGCTTCACCGAGCTTTCGCGGTCTTTTGGTTGTGCTTTTGATTTCTTATCCAGGCCTCTACTTTTTTGTGCGGGCCACTCAGGACGGACCTACTTCGGTTGTGGTTCCTGTAAGTACATCCATTTCCACGGTTATTCCGATACTGGTAAATGCGCTGTACTTGAAGGAGTTTCACTTTAATCTGATCTCCTGTGCAGGCATAATTTTACTACTTTTTGGATTGGCTCTTCTCAAGTTCCGTTTTTCAAATGGTCGCCTCGTGTATATGGGAGATGCTGGTTTCCGGTTTGCATTTTTGAGTGCCATACTTACCGGAACATCTCTTGCCATCATTCAGAACATCGTTTTAATGGTTGGTGTGCCGGTGGTGCTCATCAGCCAGGAGATTTCAATTTTTGTATTTTCCCTTAGCCACCTGGCAATTTCGCGTTGGTTGATTAAGCCAAATTCTAATAATCCTGCCCAAGCAATTCGATGGAGCAAAGAACAATTTCTCAGAAGCTGGTCTCAATACGCCTGGATAATAGGAACCATTGGAATTCTCAGTGGACTTGCTGTGATTTTTAGGGTGGTTTCACATTCATCGCCACTTCCTCAAACCACTTTTATTTTGAGTTTTTCCTGTCTGGTTTCGGTGATATTCGCCAAGATCTATTACGCTGAAAACCTTAAGCCACAGCAAAGACTGGCAGTTTTCTTTCTAATTTCCGGAATCTTCATCATTTCCTGGATTGGGGATGGTCAGTTAAGTAGCATAACACTTCCTTTTTAGATTGAAAACAATTTCGTTTCTAAAATGGTTCTGAAGCTAGATTTGCAAGCAGGCAAAACAGCCAATTAGTATCAATGGATTATCATTTTTATTCGCTCCGGGTTCAGGAACTCAGGAAAGAAACCCCAGACTCAGTCAGTATAGTTTTTGAAAAGCACCCCGCTTTTCGTGAATACCGCGCAGGCCAATTCCTCACCATTCGGGCAACCGTTGATGGCGAGGATATCCGCAGGGCTTATAGCCTTTGTTCTTCTCCGACTTTGGATGAAAATCCCGCCATCACCGTAAAACGGGTAGATGGAGGAAAGATGAGTACCTGGTTGACAAGGTCCTTGTCGGAAGGTATGCAACTAGATGTAATGCCGGCCATTGGAAACTTTATGTATCAGCCAAATGCCAGTAAGAAACGCTGGTTTATGCTTTTTGCAGCAGGAAGCGGCATCACGCCGGTGTTTTCGATTTTGAAGACAGTTCTGGCCGTTGAGCCTCAAAGTTTTGTTTCTCTGCTTTTTGGGAACCGATCAAAGCAGGATATTATTTATTTTGATGAATTAAGGAAACTGGCCGACGCCTATCCTGCCAGACTTAAAATTATTCATACGCTCTCTCAGCCAGAATCCGATTGGTTTGGTGAAATTGGGCGCATCGACGAGTCCAAAATTATGCAATTAATTGAGGACCTGAAGCCTGTGAGTCCATTTGAAGAAACACAGGTTTTCATGTGCGGACCGGCAGAAATGATGGATTCAATTACCCCTTCAATTTTGTCTCAAGGGGTCAAGAAAGACTTTTTGCACAGGGAAAAGTTCAGCAGTTCTGCTGAGGAAGCAGCTAGGGAAGCGGGTGAAAATGCAAATCCAGAAGGTGGAGATTTTACTGTATCCATTTTGTTGAATGGAAAGAAATACAGCGTTGAGGTTCCGCACAATACCACAATTCTGGATGCAGCGCTTGATCAGGGTCTTGATATGCCCTATAGTTGCCAGTCTGGTTTGTGCACAGCATGCCGTGGCAAATGCACAACAGGAAAGGTTTTTATGGATGAATCGGATGGACTTTCAGAAGAGGAGATTTCTGATGGTTTTGTATTAACCTGCGTTGGCCATCCATCCGTTGCCGGTGTGGAAATTGAGATTGGTTGAGCTTGAAATTTATCTTGTAGCACTTGGAAGGAGCAGCTGGTTTCCCAACTACTCCATTCTTGTGCTTGCTCTTCTAGTTAAGCTGCGGGAAAGCCTGATCTCTGAAAAACAAGAATTCTTGTTTGCAGCCTTTTCATTTAGTACACCAGTTTTTCAAGAAATCTCGGGGAAATCAATTTCCAACCTGA
>CAMDMI010000015.1 GCA_945902135.1 Spirosoma fluviale | reverse complement strand
AACCACTGTAATGGCCTTATTCGGCCTCCTATCTTCGTGCAAGGTAACAGGTAGCAAAGAAAGTTCTAATGCACCAATTTCAAAACTACTGATTTCGGTGAATCAAGGTTCCTGTCAAGGGAAGTGTCAGCAATTTGAAGCTGCTTATTATTCAGGACAAAAAATGGTTTACAATGGAAATTCAAGAATGCCACTTTTAGGAAAATATGAATTTTTTATTCCGGAACAATTACCAGGTAGCCTAATTGCGGAAGCCCTCAAACTAAATCTTAGCAGCCTTCCAGACAGTATTTCAAGTCCGGATGGCGAACAAAGAATCAAGATCCTATTTCTTCTTAACACTGGAAAAATGAAATCAGTATCAGCTGGCGCATCTAGTGGTCCGGACAATTTTCGAAGCTTTGTCAAATTTATGAATTCCGAAGTTCGTAGCATGATTGAGGACCAGCAGGGAGTTAAAATTGACTGAAAATCAATTTATTATGGCTTAGTCTCGCTTCTTTTCCTGATGCTTGTTCAGGTTTTTTGAGGAGGGTTTCCTACATTTGTACCTCAAATTGAAATCCGGCCTTGGGTTTTCCTTGGTCGGAACGGACTAAAAAATGGACTATATTTTTTTTAAAAAGCCCTTTTTGGGCTTAGGTTTTTTCTTGTTTTTACTTCTCGTAATCCTAAATTTTAGTGCTTTCGGTCAGCCTTTGTGTTATGACAAGGATTCTGCCCAATCCCTTCATCAGGGCACAAATAATTTGTTTTACGGGGAAGAGATTCTGAACCGGGATTTGGGTCGAAAGGAAACCATTCGAGAGGAAATTGCCCGTTTGGCGCGTAAATATTTGGGTATCCGCTATCGAAGTTCTGGCAAAAATCCTAGGCTTGGTTTCGATTGTTCAGGATTTACGGGCTTTGTATTCAGGCAAATGGGAATAAACCTTCGTTCCAGTTCGCCTGCACAAGCAATGGAAGGCAAAAAAATTTCCTACCCGAATGCAAGAAAAGGTGATCTCGCTTTTTTTGGACATCGTGGCAGGAAAGGTCGCGTCTATGTAAACCATGCGGCCATTGTAATTTCAGAACCCGGTGAACCCCTTTCTATTATTCATTCTGCTTCCAGAAAAGGAGTTGTGATTACCCGGGTAAATGAGGATCCATATTGGAGGAAATCTCTTCTCTTCGTAAAATCAGTCCTCTAGTTTTTAGGGCTTTATTTTCTCTTTAAATGGTGCGATTCCATTGAGTTTACACCCCTTGCTTGTTTTCAACCTTGTACTGCATTGACAGTTTAAACAGGTCAAAATGCTCGCCAGGCTCGATTTCTAATACTCCTTGCTTTATAAGTCGAATGAACATTGCAGAAACTTTTTTCTTTCCCATACCTATTTCTTTAGCAAAATCCAGAATGCTGGTTTTTTCGATTCTGGCCAAATGGGCAAATAGTTCTTGTTCCGACTTTCCCAATTCAAGAATGCCACTTTTCTCCTCTGCATCTCTCAGGATTCTGAACATCTCATAGGAAGCCTTAAGCGATTGGTCCTTGCTTCTCACATAAACGGTAAATTGTTTTTTTTCTTTATCAGAAAGCCAGTAATAAGGTTTTTCCTTCCCACGCTGAACTCTGTACCTCAAAACTTTTTTTCCTTCCCCAACCGGGATAGAATCGAGCGTATACTCCAAGGCAGGTTTGGAATACATTAAAATTGCTGCTTCCATTACAAAAGTGTCTTCATCAGGAAATAGAAGTCCACTAATATTTCCCCGGTCGTCTACGCCAATTAACAGTGTTCCGCCTTCAGTATTTGCAAAAGCAACCATTTCCCTGACAATTTTTTCAGGGTGGTCTGCTTTTTTCTTGAATTCCAAGAACTGGCTCTCTCCATTAAGGACCAATTTTTTAAGCTCTGCGGCGGTCATCTATTCACCATGAATCTTGCTTTTTAATTGGGCAGGAAACATATTTACAAAGGAGTGATTTTTTTTACTGCTTACCCAAAATGGGCTGGATGTTTCAAAACTTCCATTTTCCTGCTCAATTGACTAATTTGCCCCTGTGATTGGGAGAACCTATTTCTTTGTTTTGGCTCTGCTGTGTTTGATTTCCTTCCAGGTTTCGGCTCAGGAAATTGACCTTCAGCCTAAGGCAATTTATTCTGGAAAGCCGGTTCAAATTGGAGAGCCATTCGAAGTTTCCCTTTATGTCCGTTATCCTTCTAACTATCAAATCCTTTTTCCGGATACAAATTTTGTATTCGGAAACTGCGTGCTTCGGGAAAGAAATTATTTTCCAACCCTTACCAAAAATGAAATCAGTCGGGATTGTGTGGTTTATCAACTCGCCTGTTTTGATCCTACGCCAAGGCAAACTTTTAATTTGCCGGTAATTCGTTTTCAGTCCGGGGACTCGCTGAGTTTTCCCTCAAATGATGTTGTTTTAAATGTTTTGAGTGGAGTGCAAGGACCAATACCTAAAAACCCTGTTTTTCAATCTAATACATCTTTTCTTCCTGTAGATTTAAAACTCAATTACCCCTATATAGTTGGCATTTTCGGTTTGATTTTATTTCTCGTACTTGGAATAAATTTCTTTTTCGATAAACCAATTCAGAAGTATTTCTATTTGTTCATTGAGCGGCGACGCCATTTAAGTTTCATGAAATCCTTCGACAGAATGGCGTCTTCACTCGAAAAAGAGGGAAGTATTGGAAAAATGGAAGGCTTACTCGTGGTTTGGAAAAGGTATTTGCAACGCGTTGATGGAAATCCTTTTATGTCGTTTACAAGTCTTGAAATTTCACGGCTTCTTCCAGATTCCAATTTAAAAAAGGCTTTACAAGAAATTGACCGCTGGATTTATGGTGGCGTTGGGATGGAAAATCGAACAGGAAGTGTTCTCATCTTGAAGGAAAAGTCTATTGAGATGTATGAGAAAAAGAGGGAATTAATTCGAAATGGAAAACTGGGCAAAACGGTTTGATTGGCTGGACTTAAAGTGGTTCAATCCGGATACCTTGTTGGGTTTTCAGTTTGAGAACACCATTATTCTCTATTTCATTGGTCTGATTCCGGTTGTTTTCCTACTAAGATTTATCCTCTTTGTCAATTTTCGTCAGCGGGTAGAAGTCGCTTTTTTTAAGAATATTTTAAGGGTTCATTGGACTGTCTACCTTCGGTATTTGCCAGATATGCTCATGTGTCTGGTTCTGGCCCTCATTCTTTTTTCACTCGCAAGGCCACAGAAAACAACCGAAAATCTTGAAAGGACTTCTGAAGGAATTGACATTGTGTTGGTTCTGGATATTTCGGAATCCATGAAAATGAAGGACCTTAATCCGGATCGGCTTGAGGCTGCAAAGGAAGTGGCCAAAGAATTTGTATCTGGAAGAATTCAGGACCGAATCGGTCTGGTGGTTTTTTCTGGCGAGGCATTTTCACTTTCTCCTCTTACAACTGATTATTCTCTCCTGAATCGCTTTATTGAAGGCATTGATTTTCAGATGATTCAAAAGCCGGGAACGGCAATTGGCTTGGCGATTGGAGTTGCTACCAACAGGTTGATGGATTCCAAGGCAAAATCAAAAGTGATGATTTTACTTTCTGATGGGGATAATACTGCTGGAAATATTGACCCATTCACAGCGGCAAGACTTGCTGCCGGCTATCGAACTAAGATATATTCCATCGGTGTAGGCCGTGATGGAAGGGTTTTGGTTGGTACAGATCCATTTGGCAACGACCAATATGTGGAGAACACCATGGATGAGTCTACCCTGAAAGAAATTGCCAGAATCGGTGGAGGCAATTATTACAGGGCATCTGATAATAAAGGTTTGAAGGGAATCTTCTCCACCATCGACAAGCTGGAGAAATCCGAATACAAAGAGAAACGCTACAAAAACACTTCCGACTTCTATCCGATTTACCTCAATTGGGCAATTCTCTTTTTCCTCATTTGGTTGCTTTTGAAATCAACCTTTATTGTGAATCCAATTGAAGATTAATTTTTTTTGGCTTTGCCACTTCTGCTTTGGCCTCTTTTTGTTTTCCTGCAACCTTGAGAAAACGATTGAGGTTGATCTTCCTGTACAAGAAAAAGGATTGGTTGTAGAAGC
Source organism: Spirosoma fluviale (assembly GCA_945902135.1). GTDB lineage: Bacteria > Bacteroidota > Bacteroidia > Cytophagales > Flexibacteraceae > CAMDMI01. The sequence continues at coordinate 22,139 of CAMDMI010000015.1, read as the reverse complement.
GTATCTGGAAAAAGGAAAACCACTAAAGGTTCTATTGATGGAAACAGATTCCTATTTTGATACGCTTCGTTTGCCACTTTTAACCACCGCAATTATCAGATTAGAAACCTCCGGTATTTCTGACAGCCTCTTGCCTCTAGTCACTCTTGATATTCAAAACAGGAAGCTCTTTAATTTTGAATCAACCTATTTACCAGATGGTTCCGAAGGTGTTTTAAACCTGAAGGTTGCAGAATCCGGGCGCCGACTTTCTGGTACCTGCAGGTTTTTGCAAGAGCCTGTTTTGGATACCATTGAAGTGCAGTATAATCCTGCTGATTCAATGGCTAGATTTTTATTCTGGATAAAAGATTTTTCAGGGGAAAGTAATTTCTATAGAATTATTGCCAATGAAGACAGCCTCTCAGGGTCCAATGTGCTGGATTTTACTTTCACAGATAATGGGTTTGATGGCAAAATTTTCCCTTTGATTACAGGTTATCGATTTGAAAGAGGAAAGAAAATAATCGTTCGTTTGTTTCACATCGAGCAGCAATATTATCTATATCTAAGGGCGATTTCTGCTGCTGACAGGTCTAATGGAAATCCTTTTGCTCAACCTTCCACACTTCGCTCGCCAATGGAAGGAAATGGATATGGCATTTTCACGAGCCTGAATTACCGAACAATAATTTTACAACCCTGATTAGAAGTCGTGGCCCAACGAAAGCATCAGCCTGGAGGAATTTTTGTAGTCCTCAGAGCTCAATGAGTTGCTGTTTACCAAATCTGAATCCTTTTGACTTGGCCAGGCCAAATCAAGTTTTGCATAATACCCAAGAATGATGGTTCGTGCACCAAATCCATAACTTGCCAAAAATGGGTTTTCATAGGATTTTACCTTGATGCTAAAATTGCCTTCGTTTATTTCCCGGGTATTCAGGCTGTTATTTTTGTTCCAGGGCCCTGTACCAGTCCAAGCTGCGCCCATATCCGCAAAGGCTGTCAACTGCAGATTTCTCCAGAAATTTGAATTGATCGGCCCTTTATAAATATATCGAATAATAGGAACCCTCAATTCCCAGTTAAACAATAGGAAGCTAGTGCCATAGGCTGCATTGTATCGGTATCCTCTCAAGTTGGTACAATACCTATTGAAAAGCCAGTTTGATTGAGATTCGTCTGAATTCAGGCTTAGCGCATCATCCCTGAAACCCAGCAAAGGATCATCTTTTTGCCGGCTCACATGGTAGCTTCTGAAAAGCCAATTGTCTACGCCTCCGAGCATATATTTTTTGGGTGAGTTTCCAAAAAAGTTCCCGTAAGAAGCCCGAAAGGCAAATGTTATTTCGCGGTGGATAGGCAGATAGGAGCGAAAATCAAGTGAAACCTCACCAAAGTTTCTGATTTTTTCGGCTGGTGCAATCTGGTATTGGGCCCGTGCTCTGAATCTTGTTCCCAATTGAAGATTCATGCCGGTTTTCGTGGTGTTGTCAAAAACCAGTTCACTTGCGGCACCGAAGTAATTTATTTTCCGATCTTCTCCTCCAAGTCCGATGTTGCGAATGTCAAAAATGGATCGTTTGGTTTGTTGGAAAAAAGGATTGATTTCAAGTTTTAGGGCATTTGAAAAAGGGTATGAGCATGATATGGCCAGGTTTTTTAGAATATCCCGTTGCCGGAAAAGTTGGTTTAATCCTGAATTTTGAATGGCCTTTCGTTCACCTCTGATTTTAAAATCAACCCGATGCTGCAAGAACTGGTACTCAAGATAAGAAGCATTGTTTTTTAACTCCAGGTCGCTGAGAAAAAAAGTCATTCCCCCGTTGATATGGTGATTTTCAAAGAGATCATGCATAGAAAAGTCAAGTACCGTACCAAGTCCCCAGGTCGGAATCGGGTTGATTTGCAATCCAGTGGTAAGGTGGTTTGCGGTCATCATAGGCTGATAAGGAACAGGTCCTTGTATCTCAATTTCCTTTGGTTTTGATTCTTTTTTGAATCTGGCCTTTTCTCTTTTTCTGACCTCCTTTTGTTTGGATTCGGCAGACGGCAACTTTTCTTCCTCGAAAATATAATGTTGAATGTCTATTTTGTTTGAATCAGCTTGAATGACATTTTTTCCTGCTGTTTTTATGGGGTCATTTTGGAGAATTGGTCCTCCTGTCAATCGGATAGTTTCCAATGGTGGCCCAAGGAAAAGTGCTGGCTTTTGTTTGAGTCTGGCTGTATATGCGAGCGAGCGACTTTCTTCAGAATAAGCAAATTCTGAAATATTGAACAGGCTGTTGGACAAGAAAATCTCCATTCCTTTCTTACCATTTCTTGCCAGAAGGAGAACATTTCTCGTTCCCTGCTCGTCACTTAAACAAGCTATTCGGCCATTTTCCAGCATCTGGCCTTTGCTGATATTTCCAGCGGATTGAAAAATTAGAGCTGGTTTTTTTTCGGTATCTTTTACTGAAAAGGCATAAAGTGCAAGTTTTCTTTTGGGATCCAGGCCTGGTTTATCGACAATGGAATCAGACACGATTCGATTGGTTGAAAAATAAATGCTATCACCTTCGAGAGAGAAAAAAGGATCAAGATCGTCGTACCAATCTTGTGTAAGTCGACGCATTTTTCCGTTGGCTGTATTGAAAAGGAAAATATCAGAGTAGGCTCCAAGACTTCCAGAAACCACGATGTATTTTCCATTTGGCGAGATTTTCATGGAGTTTACCTCGTGAAAATCTTTGAACCAATCCAGAGATTTCCGGTCTTTCCCACGAAGGTTCATACTAACACCTTGCCAAATACCTTTTTGCGGGTATGCTGCTATTAATCTTCCTTCTGGCCCCGGACAAACGGCTGGAAATTCTCCTTCTGAGTTTTGCTGGATGATTTTCGATCCACCTCTGAAAATTATTTGAGCGTTACCTGATTTGAGATCCATCCGGAGGATTTGGAACTTCCCTTTCCAATCTGCAGAGTAAATCAGGAAGTTTTCTTCAGGAGTAAAACAAAGGTTTCGGTAATTCTTTTTCAGGGTATTACGCCCTTTTTTTAGGTCTTCCGGAGGAGCGCTAAGGCCTGCAGTAGGCATCTGTTGGTAGAATATTCTCCATTCTCTTAAAAAAACAGGGAAAGGCATTCCGAGCGTTCCGACAATCGCCTTTTCCTCATTTCTCATAATGCGGGTGAGGTTGAGTATATTTCCAACCGTGGATCTTCCAAATCGGCTTCCAATAAAATTCCAGATGGATTGCCCAATCAAATAAGATTCAGTACCTACATAATTGGCTGGTTGGCGAATTTTCTTTTTACCGGCCAGTTCTTTCATCAGGTCTTCCATATCTGGACCGGAACCTTCAGCCGCATACTTAATAGCCCCACCAATAAACCAGTCAGGAAGATTGAGCAGGTAAGAGTTTTGCAATGCTTCTTTTACGGATCCACCAAAAAGCATGTCCCGAATCATGATTTGAGCAATACCAGCAGAAATTTGTTTTCTGAGATTTGTTAGGCTCCCTTCGTAGGCAACTTCAGCAATAGATTTGGTGAATGTGGTTTTGCCACCGGTTTGAAAATTTCCTTCTCCCAAACCCAAATTGCTCATGAGCCTGTCATTGGTTGAAAGGCAAAGGAAAATCTTGAGTTTGTGGTACGGGGTAAATCCAAAAAGGTCTGATATTCTTCTGAATTCAGTTTCAGACATTTCAATGGCAGTTTTCGCCAATGTTTCTCCACCCGAGTAAAAATACAAATCGATGCTTTGGCTGCTCAGCAATTGCCAATCAAATTTTCTGAATTGAACCCTGTTTTTGCCAAAATTCTCCTGCGAATTTTGCGCACAGAGCATAGCTGGCTGCAACAAAAATGCAGCAAAAAGCGCAACTGCGCTTCTGAGTATTAATCTGATTCTGGCTTGCTTCAATCTGGTATTGGAGGGCTTAAATATCGGCTTGCATTGGCAATAAAAAAAGCCCCTTCAACAGGGGCTTTTTTTATTCAAATCATTTCTGATTCTTATTTCATTCCGGCTACTTTAATAACCTTAAATTCTGTGCGTCTGTTTTTCTGAAAGTCTTCCTCTGTAGCAGCGTCCACAATCAATGGTTTGGTTTCGCCATAACCGATAGAGGTAATCCTTAGACCCTTAACTCCTTTTGACACGATGTAGGTCTTTGAAGTTTCAGCCCGCTTTTGAGAAAGTTTCAGGTTGTAGGTGTCATCGCCTCTGCTGTCTGTGTGAGAACTAAGTTCGATTGTGATGGTTGGATTGTCCTGAAGGAACTGAACAATTTTATCAAGCTCAAGTGCAGCATCTGGACGGATATCTGATTTGTCATAATCATAGTTGATATTCTCAACCACGAAGGTTTGCTGAAGTTTGATTTTATCCATCACAAGCTTCGAAGTAAGATCGATGGTGGTTTCTTTTTGGGTTAATTCTTCGTAAGCAGGGGCTTTGCCGACAGTGCTGAAAGGCTGACGAAGTGTGAGGTATTGCTCCTTTTCCACATAAAATACATAGTTTTTAGATGGCTCCATTGGGAAAGTAAATTTGCCTTCGGCATCCGTTGTGGTTTCACCAACAACTGCACCTTTATCATCAAGCAATTTTACATTCATTCCGCCTGCTGGGGTTTCTGCCTTGTCAATGCGGGATAAAAGTTGACCAGAGGTGTTGAACTTCACAATGCGTGGGTCGTTTTTGCCATCACGGAAATAGTAGATGTCATCATCGCCTTTTCCGCCAGCTCTATTTGATGAGAAATAACCTTCAGTGGGCGTTTTTAGGGTAAGTCCGAAATCATCATTTACTGTGTTGATGCCTGTTCCAAGGTTTTCTACGATTGTATTATCGCCTTTTTTGGATGCTACGAAAATATCGAGACCGCCGATTGTAGGTTGTCCATCGGAAGAGAAATATAATTTCCCATCTTCAGTAATCATTGGGAACGACTCATCACCAGCTGTATTGATTGATTCACCAAGATTTGATGGCTTGCCCCATTTGCCACTTTCATCAAGTTTAGAACGGTAAATATCAAGACCTCCTTTTCCGCCTTTGCGGTTTGAAGCGAAGTAAAGAGACTTTCCATCTGGAGAAAGGCAAGGAGCACCATTCCAAAAATCAACATCATTGATGGACATTAATTCTGGCTCTGACCATGCGGTTCCGTTGTTGCGACTCATATAAAGACAAACTTCACGGTGTGTCTTTCTGTTGCCGTCATTGCTACGGGCAAAAATCATCATCTTTCCATCCTTTGAAAAAGTTGGTGATGCCTCATGGCGACCTGCCTGATTAATTACAGGAAGTTCTGTAATTGCTGTTGCATCTCCACCAACCTTGTAACTGAAGATGTTGGTAAATGGAGTTCCTGTGGCTCCATAAACAGCTGAAGTTCCTTTTGTACTTGCGAAGTAAACTTGGTCTTCGAATAAAACTGGACCAAATTCAGATCCTGGTGTATTCACAGCTTCCAAATTTGAAATTTCATACCAGAACTTCTTTTTCATCAATTCGTCAATCTTGTTCAGATTGTCGATTTCTTTCAGAGATCTGTCAACACGGGCAGGCTTACCTCCGTGGCTGGAATAATTCTTGAATGCTGCTTTGGCATCAGCATAATTTCCGCTTGCTTTCAGCGCAAATGCATACTGAAAAAGGATGCTGTCGGCCTTGTAATTTAGATCCAGAGCGGCCTTATAAAAAGGCGCTGCTTCTGCAATCCTGTTAGAAAGACGATAGCATTCGCCGATCTGTGCATTTACATATGCTTTGTTGGTAGCGGACTCAAGAACTTTTTTATATTCCTGAAGTGCCGTTTCGTACTCACCTTTCTGCTTAAAAAGCTTGTCGGCGGATTTGGTGTCGTTACCTGCAAAAACTTGGCTTGCAAGCATTAGCAATAGAATTGCGATGGATGAGGCTTTTTTCATGTAGTTATTTCTCACTAAGTGGGTGCAAAGTATTCGATTCTCCTTTATTACCCAAAAGGCTGAATTAAATTTTTATTTGATTTCTGGATGACCTGCCAAAAATGGGAAGTTTTTCAATGGTTTTTTCCAAAGTTTTTCGAACTCAAAAACCGAGCAGACCCAGGTTGGAAATAGTTTGGATTCTGGGTTGATTGTTCCTTCTGATAAGGCCATTTTTACACCAGCTCTATTCATTGAAACAATGCTGTTGTTTTGTTGTACGAAGAAGTTTCCGGCTTCGGATTCCGGAAATTTATGCTCGATATTTTTTTCTTTAAGAAATCGAAAAAGCCTGTCCTTGCTACAGCCACTTGCCTGCCCATCTTCGGCTTCTATGATGAGAAAAATGCTTTCTTCAAGCCTTATTGAGGCATTAATTGCTTGTCCGTGGGAATTCCAAGTATTTAAAAAATCATCGATTTCTGTTTGTAGAATTTTCCATTCACTTGGCAAAAGTGTTCTTTCGTAAGGGAGAATAAAAATTGTATTTTCAGGATTTTGATTCATCTGTTTGTTGCTGAATGGTAGTTGAAAAGTAGCCTTGCGATTTTGTCTGCAAAGATACCCGGACTTAGATTTTGCTCGCTCAGAATTTGCTTAATTTCATCCTGCAAATAGTAGGCAACAGAGCCTGAAAAATGGAAAGGCCTGTCGCCGGCTTTTTCGACTAAATAAGAATTTTCTTCGAAGAATTTTTTTAGGCAAGCCAAAATCAATTTCTGAAAAAAAGGATGCTCTTTATTGTGAATGGCCAGTCCTCCAAGTGCAGCCATTCGGGCATTGGGTTTCTTATCACCAAGAATTTCGTTGAGTGCGGTTTCCCTCGGGCCGCCAAACGATTCGGCAGCATGTTCTTCTAAATCTGCAGGGAGTTCGCCTTTCAACCATGCGCGAAAAACAGTTTTTCCGATGTGCCCACCACTGCCTTCATCTCCGAGCCAAAATCCAAAAGAAACCATTCGAGGTCCGATTTCTTTTCCGTCAAACAAGCATGCATTTGAGCCTGTTCCAAGAATGGCTGCGAAGCCTGGATTATGGCCACATAAGGCGCGGGCAGTTCCTAAAAGGTCTGATTCTACCACAATTTGCGATTGATTGAAAACATCGGTGAGCAAACCATGCATTCGGGCAGATTGCTCGTGTGAGCCACAACTTGCGCCATAGAAGAAGATTTGTTCTGGCATCGAGAAGCCAGAAACTGAACTCAATTCTTTCAACACAGAAATTATGGATTCATCATCCATGAATACCGGGTGAATGCCCTTTGATTGAACTTCGGTGTGCTTTTCAGAGTCGCCGAATAGGAATTCAGTTTTACTTCCACCGGCTTCAAAAATACCAATCATGCTGCAAATCTGCATAAGGATGTGCGGCAATCAAAGTAAAGGTCAGTACACGGCCGAATGGGGGAGAATTACACCATCTATAATATGGACTGGATGAGCTCCTTTTAGATAATTCGCCTCAATCATTTTCATCCGTCGGTTATTACGGTCAATAAAAACGATTTCTCCTTCCTTGTCCAGAACGGCAAAAATAGGGAATCCTGCCAAAGTGTTGAATTTGGCTTTTCCCTCCCCCTTTTGAATCATATTTTTAATGGCATTCTCTGTGTATTTGCCTTCAATTGTGTGGTAGGCAACCAGTTCATCTAGTTCAGACTGGTGGGCTGGGTCCACCAGATAATCGATGCTTTGAATGGGAAGCCTTTTGAATGCCTTGTTGTTGGGTGCAAGGATGGTTAGTTGTCGTTTGGGATCCAGAAAATCAAAATTCCGTGTTGCCTCCACAAGCCTTTCTATTGCCTCCAATTTGTGGTTTTCCTTGGCCGAAATAGCCCGGGCTATGGAATCATCCAATGTCCTGAATCTTGATTGGGCCAGCATTGTTGTTTTAATAAATAGGCTCATTATCACCATTAGGCTCAAAATTTTACCTCCGGGGTTTTTGTGGGTGCGCCTTATTTTCCGCATCATGGTTTTCGGGTTAAGGATTTGCCTTTTTAGTTTCATTGGTATGATATCATACCAAGTAAGGTTGGGTGGTACTTTATCAATAAAATTTTGCCTGAAAAGCCTGCCTACTTATTCTTCCACTGTTTTTCCGAGTTGTTTGTGTGGAAGGAAAAGAGCGCAAATGGCCAATCCAGAGCATTTCTTTATTGTTATCCGAAATGTAAATAAGTTTTTTCGATTAATCAATGATTTAAGGAATGTTTTGGCTGTTTTGTTGTCAGGTTTCGCATTTGAAAAATCCTTTTTTTTGACCAATCCATCTGAAGGCTTTTCTTTGGATGTCAAATGTTACCAATCAATAATCCATCCATAGTCAAGCCAGTTAAGCCTGGACTTTATCTTTTTCCGGTTACCCTTTCTGATAATTCTGCGGAATTGCCCTGGCTTGGTTCTGAGTACCGTGAAATTTTGAAATCGGGTAAATTGATTTTTGCAGAAAATGAAAGGACTGCCCGGCGCTTTATTTCATCCTTGAAATTGGGGATTACTATTGATGAACTTCGTATTGAAAAGTTAAATAAGGACACTGGCATTCTGGAGGTGAATAATTATGCCAAGTTGATAAGAGAATATGGACATGCATTGATGATGTCGGAATCTGGTTGTCCGGCTGTTGCAGATCCAGGTTCTGGTCTGGTGGATAATTGTCACAAGCTTGGAATAGAGGTTCATCCACTCATTGGCCCATCTTCAATTTTGCTCGCATTAATGGGTTCTGGATTGTCTGGACAATCTTTTGCCTTTCATGGGTATCTGCCGGTAGACAAAAATGAATGTGGTCGGAAAATTCGCCAGCTCGAAATTGAATCATCCCGTGAAAGTCGGACCCAGATTTTTATCGAAACTCCCTACCGCAATGGAAGCATCTGGAATCAATTGATTGAAAATCTAAGTCCAGGCACTAGGCTATGCATGGCTGTTGATCTAACCGGCCTAAGCCAGGAAATTAAACAATCTACGGTGGCCAAATGGCGGGAATCAGCTGAGATAAAATGGGAAAAAATCCCGGCTATTTTCCTTTTTATGGCTTCCTGAATCCCTTCTAGTTCTGTTTTAATAAATAATTTTTGAAGCAGGGTGGAAAAGTGCCGGGAGGTCCTAAATTTACGCCCTTAATTTAATCAGCAAATGCCTTATCTTTTTACATCAGAATCCGTTTCAGAAGGCCATCCAGACAAGGTTGCCGACCAAATTTCCGACGCTATACTGGACGCTATGCTCAGTCAGGATCCCGATAGCAGAGTAGCTTGTGAAACCCTGGTTACCACTGGTCTTGTGGTTCTAGCCGGAGAAATTACAACCAAAGCTTATGTGGATGTGCAGGAGGTTGCCAGAAAAGCAATTGAAAAAATCGGATATAATTCTGATGAATATATGTTTGATGCCAAGTCGTGTGCGGTTATCTCCGCCCTGCATTCACAATCTCCTGATATTGCCCAAGGGGTAAATGAAGGTGAAGGTGCTTTCAAAGAGCAGGGTGCCGGTGATCAGGGAATGATGTTTGGTTATGCCAGCAAGGAAACTGATAACCTTATGCCTTTGACTCTTGAACTTTCTCATTTGTTGGTGAAGGAATTGGCTGCCATTCGCAAGGAAGGAAAGAATATGACCTACCTTAGGCCTGATGCCAAATCTCAGGTAACCATTGAGTATTCAGATGACAACCAGCCGGTTAGAATTGATGCTGTTGTTGTAAGTACGCAGCACGATGATTTTGTAAAGCCTTCTGATTCTTCAAGATCTGCGAAAGAAATTGCGGATAAGGCAATGACAGACAAAATCGCAGCGGATATTCATGAGTTTCTTTTACCTCGTGTAAAATCAAAGCTTCCTGCCAGGGTTGTTGCGCTTTTCAACGAAAACATCAAGTACTATATCAACCCAACTGGTGTATTCATCATCGGTGGACCGCATGGTGATTCAGGACTTACTGGCCGTAAAATTATCGTAGATACATTTGGTGGCAGAGGCGCCCACGGTGGTGGTGCATTTTCAGGAAAAGATCCTTCTAAAGTTGACAGGTCTGCTGCTTATGCTGCCCGTCACCTTGCAAAGAACCTTGTTGCCGCTGGTGTTTCAGATCAAGCTTTGGTTCAGGTTTCATATGCGATTGGAGTGGCAGAGCCTGTTTCAATCAATGTGAACACATACGGTACCTGCAAGATTGGTTTGAATGATGGCGAACTCAGCGGAAAGATTGAGGCGAAATTCAAAAATGCATTTAAGCCAAAGTCTATCATTGATCGTTTCGGCCTCAAGAATCCAATTTACTCCGAAACTGCGGCCTATGGCCATATGGGAAGAGAAAGTGAGGAAAGAGAAATTGAGGTTAATTATGTAACTGTTTCAGAAACCAATGGGATGAAAACTGAAATAAGGACTTCTTCCAACAAGAAAGTAACCTTCTTTGGTTGGGAAAAACTTGATTGGGTAGCCGATATTAAGTCTGAATTCGGACTTTAAATTAGTTTCTTTTCTAATAAAAAAGGCCGGTTTCCCGGCCTTTTTTATTGCGTTTTAATGATGGAAATCGGTCTTATTCTACCATTGAGTTCCGAAATTTTCAGGCTGTAAATTCCACATTCAACCGGGGTTTCCGGGAAGTAAAATTCGCCTTCCTTTTTTAGCTTAATTTCTTTTCCGAAAATGTCGGTCATAAAAGGGATTACTTCAAACTGAGTATTTCCGCTAATTCTAAATTTATCTCTGTACGGATTCGGGGTAATTCTGAAGAAAGATTCAAGGGGATTCTGGATGGATGTTGTTCCACTTATGATTATTGTTTTAGTAATGCTGTCGGCAAAGCAATTATTAGAGGCTTTTAGTTTTACCTGATAAATCCCATTTGCTGAATAAGTATGGTCAAGGCTTTTTCCTGTGTTGAAATTCCCATCACCGAAATTCCACTCGTATTCTGAATTTCCGAAACCTGTTGCCGAAAATGAAACCAATGAACCAGCGCCAACTGAATAAGTAAAGTCAGCCTGAATTCGTTTTCCATTTTGGAACCAAAGATTTGAAGAATCTGAAACTATAGAGCTGGTAATCGTCCGGATAAATCCTGCTGTACTATCGGATAATCCCGCCTTATAAACCTGGGCTGATGGAGCCTTTAAAAATAGGCATTGGTAAAAGCTTAAGGCCGCCAGATAACTCCCTGTTAAAGATGGATGGCTTTCATCCGCATTGTATAACTCAGTTGAAGGATGAAGCTGCCGCATTTTTTTCCATGCAACTCCAACTGGCACAACAGATGCCTCGCAAATAGAAGCCATCAGCAAGTATCGTTCTCTCAACTTTGATTGCATTCCTTCATAGGTACATAGCGGTGGGTATATTGGACAATTACTGGCATCTCCATTTTTTCTTCCCCAAGTCATGTAAAAGAGAGTTTCAGTACAAGGGTTTGCGGTCTTTATTAAGCTATCAAGTTTTTGAGCATACGGGATCGTTTCCATTGCAACCTGCTCATTGGGAAATGATGGTTCCTGACTTTGTGCCTGAAGCACAACGAAATCCCAGTTGCCTTGCGCAATTTTGCTAAGGGAAGTAGCATCGCCATAGTGGTCAATTAGTCGATAGCCGCCCGGTGTATTAAAGCTAAAAATCAGCGTGTCCCCCATACTTGTGGCAACCTGTGAAACCAATAACGGAAGGTTGTTGTAGTTGGTATAACTGTTTCCTAAAAACAGGACTCTCAGGATTTTGGCCTCTGTCATAAAAGAGGAAAGAAAAAAAATCAGGTAAAAAATATACCGCAATTTTTCTGGGGTTAAAATCTTTTCATTCAGGGTCATCGATTTGTGAATTGATTCTTAAATGGAGTGTAAAACTAGTTATTTGTCAAATGTCCTTTTTCCTGGACTTGATTTTTGTTTAATTTAAAATGATTTTTTTAGGTTTGGCATTAAACCAAGTTTAAAACTCTGACCTCAAAGGGGCAGTTTCAAATTAACAAACACTTAATTTTATGAACAAGATTCTTAGTTTTTGCTTCGCTGGTATTGTTGTAGGGAGTTTTCTCATCTCCTGCAAAAAGGACAATGAAATGCCCGACACTTTCAAAGAAGATCAGCAGGTTAGTATGGACCAAAATCAGGCTGATAATGAAGCCGAAGATGTTAGTAACTTGGAGGATCAGGTAATGGATGCCAATGAATCTGTCCTGATGAATGGACGATTGGCCGCTGATTCTGCTCTTGTGCGTTTTCTGGATTCCAACAATTGCGCAACAGTAACAATTATTCCAAAGGGTTCAAATGCAACAGGAAAAGTTACGGTAGATTTTGGCACAGGATGTCTTTGCAAGGATGGCCGAACCCGTAAAGGAAAGATTTCATGGACCTTTACAGACAAAATCAGAAAGCAAGGAGCAGTTGTGGTGACCAGTTATCAGGATTATGGCGTTACCAAACGAGGTGCAACTGAGTTTGTAATGATTGACAACAATAGTTCTAAAACCACAACGAATACAGCCTCACCTGAGGTTTTAATTGATAGTTCCGTGATTCAAATTACAAGGGAAATTAATATGGCCATGAAGTTTGAGGATGGACAATCCTTCGTTTATCAGGGAAATAAGGTGATGAAGTGGAATCTTGGTGTGCTTGGAAATAAGTGGGACAACATTCAAACCACGCTTGTTGGAAGTGGCTTGAATGGCACAGACCGCAAAGGCCGGAATTATACCATGGCGGTTAATTCGAATGTTGTTCGGATGTCTAAATGTGCATATATGGGAATTTACAAGCCTGTTTCAGGTGTTATTACCATCACACATGATTCCAAAACCAAGGTGGTGGATTTTGGCGATGGCAATTGTGATTCCAATGTGGATGTTACCATCAGTGGTAAAAAGACAAGAACCCGCTGGTAAAATTTATCATTCATAAAAAACTCAAGGGAGCCCAAATGGACTCCCTTTTTTTATGATAAAACTGAAAGGAAAACAAAGTTGGTATTCAGAATTGAGCCCAATTGAGATTGAATAACTTCCATTCTCCAAGGAAGATTTGTTCCAGAGATTATTTGTTTTTCATCAACCAATAATTCTGGATGGTCGCATTCTTGTCGGAGAAAAAAATCATCTTTGCACCATACCATCCAAGTCATGTCGAACGAGACCATCATATTTTCCATGGCGGGTGTCAATAAGTATTGGCCACCCCGCAAACAAGTTCTGAAGAACATCTACCTTTCATTTTTTTATGGCGCCAAGATTGGTGTCCTTGGACTTAACGGCTCCGGTAAATCAACCTTGCTAAAGCTTATTGCCGGCAAGGACAAGGAGTTTGAAGGCGATATTGTTTTTTCTTCTGGTTATACGGTTGGGATGCTTGAGCAAGAGCCAGACCTGGACCTTTCCAAAACAGTAAAGGAAGTGGTTCAGGAAGCTGTTCAGAATGTTGTGGATCTCTTAAAGGAGTTCGATGAAATCAACGAAAAGTTTGCCGAGCCAATGGACGATGATGCCATGAATAAGCTCATCGAAAGGCAAGGTGAAGTTCAGGAAAAACTGGATCAGCTTGATGCCTGGACATTGGATGCAAAACTCGAAAGGGCTATGGATGCACTTCGGTGTCCTCCAGATGATGCCTTGATTTCTGTGCTTTCAGGTGGAGAAAAAAGGCGTGTAGCCTTATGCCGGCTTTTGCTTCAGGCACCGGATGTTTTATTGCTCGATGAGCCAACCAACCACCTTGATGCAGAGTCAGTTTTGTGGCTTGAGCAGTTTCTTCGCGACTATAAAGGCACTGTAATTGCAGTTACCCACGATCGTTATTTCCTTGATAATGTAGCAGGATGGATTTTGGAACTTGATAGGGGAGAAGGTATTCCGTGGAAAGGCAATTACAGCTCGTGGTTGGAGCAAAAGCAGCAACGCCTAGCCAAAGAGGAAAAGTCGGAAACCAAGCGGATGAAGACTTTGGCCCGTGAGCTGGAATGGGTGAAAATGGCACCAAAAGCCCGGCAAGCCAAAAGCAAAGCCAGGTTGGGTGCTTATGAAAAACTGCTTGGTGAAGAGGCAAGACAGAATGAAGATAAACTTGAATTGTATATTCCGCCTGGTCCACGCTTGGGTTCAAAAGTTATTGAGGCTCTTGGCGTATCAAAGGCATTTGGCGAAAAGTTACTTTTTGAAAACCTGGATTTTAATCTTCCTCAGGCTGGAATTGTTGGGGTAGTTGGTCCAAATGGAGCTGGAAAGACAACGCTATTCAGATTGATTACCGGCCAGCAACAACCAGATGCTGGTACATTTGAAGTTGGGCCAACCGTAAATTGGGCTTATGTAGACCAAAGCCACGATGGCATGGATGCAGGCAAAAGTATTTTTGAAGCCATTTCCGGTGGAACAGATTTGATGAATCTAGGCGGGAAAATGGTCAATAGCCGTGCCTATGTGGGCAAGTTTAACTTTTCGGGAAGTGATCAGGAAAAGAAACTTGGCGTGCTTTCTGGAGGAGAGCGAAACAGGGTACACCTCGCAATGGCATTGAAGCAAGAGGCCAATCTGCTTCTTTTGGATGAACCAACCAACGACCTAGATATCAATACACTTCGTGCTTTGGAAGAAGCCCTCGAAAATTTTGGCGGTTGCGCAGTGATCATTAGCCACGATCGTTGGTTTCTAGATAGAGTTGCTACGCACATTCTGGCTTTTGAAGGGAATTCTCAAGTATCGTTTTTTGAAGGAAACTATTCTGATTACGAAGAATCCAGAAGAAAACGGGTTGGAAACGAGGCACCTAAAAGGGTCAAGTTTAAAAAGTTGGGTTAACCCATTTTTTATGATCCGGAGACTTTTAAGGACCGGGCTTTTACTGGGTTTGTTGCTTACGGGGACAAAGGTGATGGCTGAAGAGCAGGACATCATAAAAGTCCAATGGCCATATGTTTATCCTGCCAATTGGAAGGCTGGATTTGCACTTGGCAGGCAGCAAATTCTTTCTAAAGATTCAACTTTAAAGTCGGCCTGGGCGCCCGGGGCCTCATTTGAAATTTTGGTTAACAAGAATTTTCTATTTGGGATTTCTATGGATTACATCAAAATTTCAAGTACGGTTCCTGGCCTTAATGGTCGGATTTTAAATTATGCTGCTACCATCGGTTTTATGATTCCTTTGGATGATTATGAAATTCATCATTTTGTAATCAGCGCAAGGCCTGCTTTGGCGCTTTCAAAAACCACATCTGGAAGCCAAACTTCGGTGGGTTTTGGACTCGGATTTCAATATGAATACACGCTGTTTTCGAACAATATTATTTCCCCGGAAATTGTTTACCAAAGATTTCCAATGGCAGCAGATGGATTGCCTAGTATTGGTCGCTGGAAAATTGGTTTTCGGTATTTATTTGGAAAATGAAATCAATTAGAATCATTCGCACACTTTTTTGTTTTGGCCTCTTTTGCCTAAACTTTTATGCAAATGCTCAATCCCATTCAAAGCATGAGGTACATCCCCGTGAATGGCCAGCCTTAAAAAATGGCCAGAATACAGTTTGCCATTCCGCTTATTGTCTTTTGTATTCGGAAGAACACGAACAGGCCATTTGGGTTGCCTATGAACTTACCGCGGAGGAGACTTTGAAATCCCATGAGCGATCCGATAAATTTCTCACTGATCCCAAGATTTCTTCAGGTTCGGCCACAAAAGAAGATTATACCGGCTCTGGATTTGACCGAGGTCATATAGCCCCAGCGGCCGATATGGGCTGGTCGGAAAACACCATGCAAGAGTCTTTTTTCATGAGCAACATGTCGCCTCAACGACCACAATGCAACCGAGGCATCTGGAAAAAAGGGGAGGAGCAGGTTCGGGATTGGGCAAAGAATTATGGGAAGCTTTATGTGGTGGCTGGGCCGGTTTTGAAAAAAGGATTGCCTGCAATAGGCGCTAATCAAGTTTCAATCCCAGAATTCTATTATAAGGTTTTATTGAGGCCAGATTCTCTTCATCCAGAAGGAATCGGATTGATCATTGCCAACGAAGGTTCTAAAATGCCTTTGAAAACATTTGCCGTAAGCATCGATAGTGTGGAAAGATTAACCGGGTTGGATTTTTTTCCATGGATGTCTGAACCAGTGGAAGCAAAAACAGAAGCCCGACTTTGCCTGGATTGTTGGTCATGGGGAAAAGGACATTCGGGCGAAAGAAGAGTTGTTCATCCCGGCCCTAATCCCCCAAATGTAAATTCAACTGAAGATTCAAATCTGGAGGAAAATCGTTGCAGCGGAATCACCAAAAAAGGGAACAGATGCAAACGCAAGGTCCGAATTTCCGGATCTAATTGTTTCCAGCACGGTGGGTAAAGTTGGATTTGGAAAACAGAATGTTTTTAGATAAAAATCGGAATATTGGTTCCGGTAAAATCAGAATCTGGCCATCTTAAAAAGCGCCAGATCCTTGTATTTCAGGTTAAGAATGCGGGCAATATTCTTATTGGTTACGCTTCCTTTAAACGAATACACACCTTTCATAAACCAATCTTTGTTGAAGATAAATTCTTCCATTCCACCTACTTCTCCTGATCGTAACAGCATGGGCGTTAGAATGTTGCTAAGTGCCGTGGTTGCTGTGTGTGCCACGCGTGAAGCAATATTGGGTACGCAGTAATGGATTACATCGTACTTTTTGAAAACAGGATCGGTATGTGTGGTGGGTCTGGAAGTAGCAAAACAACCGCCCTGGTCAATGCTCACATCAATTATAATTGAGTCGGGCTTCATCTCAGCCACCATCTCCTCCGAAACAACGCAAGGTGCAATTCCATCCTCGGCCCTGAGTGCGCCGATTACCACATCTGCCCTCTGCAAAGCATCACTCAAGTTTGCGTGGTCAATGGTGGAAGTGAAAAGCTGGTTTCCCAGTCTTTGTTTCATGCGTCGGAGTTTGTACAGATGGTTGTCAAAAACCTTCACTTCGGCGCCAAGTCCTAAAGCGTTTCTCGCAGAATATTCTCCAACAGTTCCAGCCCCTATAATTACAATTTTTGTAGGAGGTACACCTGTAACTCCACCCATAATAATTCCCCGGCCATTGTTCCGGCTGTTTAAATATTCAGCGGCAATCAGGAGTACGGTATTTCCAGCAATTTCACTCATGGCCCGAACCACGGGCATAGATCCAACTACATCTTCAATGAGTTCTATAGAAACTCCGGTGATCTTTTTTCGATTGATGTGGTTGAAATAATCGGCGTTGTTATGGGTAAGATGCAAGGCGGAAATCAATGTGCTTCCTTGTTCCATCATTTCAATTTCCTCCAAAGTAGGCGGGTTGATTTTTAGTACAATATCTCCTGATTTGTATAGTTCTTCTGGAGAATAGCAAATTTTTGCACCTGCCTCGCTAAACTCCTTATCTGTAAATTTTGCACCATTGCCCGCACCGGCCTCTACACAAACTTCATGTCCATTATTCACCAGTAAAGCTGCAGCTTCCGGACTCAGCGCCAGTCTATTTTCTTGAAGATGAATTTCTCTTGGAATGCAAATGGATAATTTCTTTCCTTTCGATTCAACCGCAAGAAGTTGTTCTTTGGTTTTGAGGGCCTCTGAAGTGAGCGCTTTTATTTCTGAAGAGATTTCAATTTTCATGAAGCTGAATTCGGATTTTTCTTTTTGTATTTTCCATGTGTTCCAAGCTGATTTCTAACCAGGGAACGGAAGGTGTGTAGCCTACGGCAGATGCCCACTCTACCAAACAAAAATAGCCTCTTTCCTCTATTTCAAAGAGACCTATTTCATCGAGTTCGGAAATATTATTCAACCTGTAGAGATCGAGGTGGCAAACTTTCCCCGCAATGTCTGAATGGTATTCATTCAGTAAGGAAAAAGTTGGACTCACAATTTGTTCGTCGATGCCAATGACTTTTGCAAGATTTTGAACAAATGTGGTTTTTCCGGCACCCAACGACCCTTCTAATACCCAAACTCGAATTTGCTTGTAACTTGAAAAAATCTGGGCGCTTAAGGTTGGCAGCTCCCCAAGCTCGAATTCCAGAACTTCTGGCAAAATCGTGTTCATTTAATTTAGGAATGGATATTTTGCTGAATTCAAGGCGTTTACAAAGTTATTGTATTTAAACCTAAATCCTAATTACTGTAGGCAGGACTTAATATGATTTACTTAAGGCAAACGAAAGGAGATTGGCTCCCATTTGAAGTGCCTGTTGACGCACAAGTTCCGGATCGTTGTAAACCGATTGGTCTTCCCAGCCATTTCCAAGATCGCATTCATAAGAGTAGAAGCATATTAACCTTCCCTGATAAATAAGCCCAAATCCCTGACTTGGTTTGCCATCATGTTGGTGCACTTTCGGAAGGCCTTTATTGAACCGGTATTTTTGGTTATAGACAGAATGGTTGAATGGAAGTTCAACAAAGTCTAACTCAGGAAATACTTTTTTCATCTCTCTTCTGATAAATTTATCCATTCCGTAATTGTCGTCGATATGGAGAAATCCGCCACCAAGAAGGTATTTCCGTAGGTTTTGCGTCTCTTCCTGAGAAAAAACCACATTGCCATGTCCGGTCATATGAACGAAAGGAAATTGAAACAATTCAACAGAACCTGGTTCTGCAATTCCTTCCTCCTGGTTCAGATTCATGTGGAGGTTCTGGTTGCAGAACCTGATTAAATTAGGAAGAGATGTTTTGTTGGCATACCAGTCACCTCCTCCGCCATACTTCAGGCGGGCAATTTGTAATCCTGAATTTCCTTGTGCGAACACGCCACATGAGAATGTCAGGCAAGTCAAAAACAAACAAATTGATTTAATAGACTTCATTCTGCAAATATGGGAAATGATGGTGGTTGATGAAATCAGATACTTGAAACCTGACCACCCGAACCATCTCCGAGAAAACGGATTGGTTTTCGATGCAGGTGGGCAAATCTTGGATTGTCGGGATTGTATGGCGAAAATCGCTGGTGTATGCTGATTGCACGCGCTGAAAAGAAAAAGGCAAGAAGGAGACAAATTCCTGCACCAATCCACATGCCTGGAATAAAATGGACAAAGAGGAAAAAGTTGTAGAAACCGTGAAAAGCAATCGGAATGAATAAGCCTAAAACAGTGAATCTTTTCTTTTTACGCCTGGTGAATTTGGCTATTCCCAAATAGAAACCCATAAAAACTCCGAGCATAGCATGCGCGGGTATGGCAGAGAACATTCTCAAAATTCCGTAGCCTGCGCCATATTTCATCACATAGACAACATTTTCAATGGCGGCGAAGCCCATTCCCACCATCACGGCATACACGATTCCGTCAATTGGTTCGGTGAAGCTGTCGCGGTTTCTGAACAACAGACCCCTGACCATGATGAATTTGCATAGTTCCTCGGGTAATGCAATCACCGCAAAAACATGAATCGCTTTTTGAATGATTGTATCTCCTCCACCTTGAAAAATGGAATGTGGATACCAACTTAAAAGCAGGTTCAGGAGAAAAGCAACAATGCCCAGTCCAAAACTTAGAACAATTAGCCAAAGGGGCTCCGGCCGGTGTTTATCCCGAATGTAAACTATTAGGGCAAAAATCAGGCATGGGATTACTGCCAGCGTTATTTTGAAAAAGACCTGTTCCAGTGAAAATCCCATCATTTTTGAGTGTGCAATATTTTGAGATAGATTTTTATTGACAGAACGGGGTAGCTCGGTAATGGGCACAATTTAAATCCTGTGCTTGAATTAATGGCAGGCGAAATGCATGCAATACTTACCTCGTTTCTCCTCTGGAGTCAAAAAAAAAGAGGCAACCATTTGGGTTGCCTCTTTGAAGTAATCAGGTTGTTACCTGAAATATTACTGAATGGTTTGTTCTGAAATTGTATTGCCTTCTTCGCCAATCATGTCCTTTTCAACTTCATCAAAAAGTGAACTTTTCATAAGCGTATTAAAAGCGGCATCATTCATCAGATCGCCAAATTCTTCTTTGCTTACAATATCAAGAAACTCTTCGCTTTTGGCGAGGGTTACAAAACTTGGATTTTTGGCCAAAATAATGAATGCTTCACTTTGAAGTATGTCTCCAAATGATTCCTCCTTCATTAACTCCTGGAAATCTTCAGATTTCATTAAGGTGTTGAATTGAGCGCTGCTCATCATTTCAGAGAAGCTTTTGTCCTGAACCAACTTGGTAAAAGACTCTGATTTCATTAATTCAGTAAATTCTGCGCTAATGGCCAAATCGCCGAACTCATCTTTGCTGGCTATTTCCTGAAAATCTTCGCTCTTTGCCAATTCGGCAAATGCTGGATTTTTTGCCAACTCAGTCCACTTACCAGATTTCGCAATTTTCATCCATTTTGGATTTTTCAAAACGTCTATAAATGAGGTGTTTTGAGCAATTTCGTGGAAGTTGGCATTTTTCATTAGAGTTGTGAGTGAGCCAGATTTTGCAATTGCATTCCAGTTGCGTGTGCGGGCAATGTCTACAAATCCGGTTTTGCTTACCAGATAGTTGAATTGTACCGACTTGGCCAATTCACTTATGGTAGATTCCGACATGAGTTCTGCAAAATTGTCGTTGGAGGCAACTTTAGCAAAATCATCTCCTTTTGCCAACTCCGCAAATTCTTCGCTTTTGGCAAGATCCATCATTGCAGGTGATTTCATTAGCTCGCGAAATTTCTCATCACGGATTAGCTTTTGAAACTTATCATTTTGCAAGAGCTGCTGCATTTCAGCACCCTGGAGATCTACCCAGTTGCCATCGGCACCTTTATATTTATTTGCTTTTTTAACACCGTCAATGCCAGAACCAGCAGCATTTTCAGGAGAGAATGAAAAAGTACCACCTGTATAAAAGTAGGTACCAGTTGCGGTAGCCAGCACAAGCATGGCTGCAGCAAGAACTTTTTTAGGAGTTTCCATAGTATTTGGTTTTTTTTTGTGTTGAACGAAGGTTGTTGATAATTCTAAAATATAAAAATCAAATGGGTCGCCGCGTAAGTTTTTTATAAACATTCTAATTTTATTTAGGATATCAATTTGTTTTTATCTTGAAAAAAATTAGCCTGGTTCGATTAAGGAATGATTTTTCTCTCAAAAATTTCGGGAATACTAAAAGCTGAAAATTTCACTTTTTTAAAATTCATGTCAGATTTGAAATTGGCAGTTTTGCTTTTAGTAATAAAGTATTAAAATTCAATTACTTACAATTATATTATGTGATTAAAAATGATGAGTTTTTTACAAAGACCTTATTTTTTTAAGTCATTATCCTGAATTGTGATGGCTTCAATTCAGTCCAGTTCAATTGAGCTCCGGATTTTTAATTACAATTGACCTTATTTTATCAACTGATTGAGAATTGTAGCTCTAAGCCTCAAAATATATTTTGCAAGTGAAAAAATCTTGGGCAACCATTTTACCCCAAATTGCATCATTGTATTATTTCCATTATGACAATTCGCCTTATTCTGTACTTTTTCCTGCTTCTATTTTTACCCAAACTTGCTTCAGGGCAAAAACTCGGAATACAAGGGCGAATTTTGGACCAAAATGGTAAGCCAATCCCATTTGCTACCATTGGCCTTGAGAAATCTGCTTCAGGCACAATGGCCAATGAGGAAGGCACTTATAAACTAGAGCTAAGCAAAGGTCCACATGTTGTTTATTTCCAATGTCTCGGATTTAGGACAGAAAGAAAGTCAGTAGAAGCGGCCTTTGGTTTCGAAAATCTTGATGTTGTTTTACAAGAGCAGTTGCTCCAAACCAGAGAGGTGGTTATTGCTTCCCAGAATGAAGATCCAGCTTATGCAATCATGCGCAAAGCCATTGCCCGCGCAAAAATTAATAAAATGCTGGTTGACGCTTATACAGCTGAAGTGTATATCCGGGGCAGTGGCAGGATTCTCGATTTGCCATTTCTTCTCAGACCTCTAATGAAAAAGGAGGGAATTGATGCCAACACAGTGATGTTTAAGGAAACGCTGGAGTCCATTCAGTTTAAGCAGCCCAATACTTATGTTGAAAAAGTGCTGGCTTCGCGCTCCACTTTTGGAAAGCTGGAGGTGAAGCAAAATTTTCTGAAGTATGAGCTTTATTCTCCCAATTTCGGACAAACCATTTCGCCTTTATCTCCCTCCGCTTTCAGGTATTATCGTTTTCAGTATTTAGGCGCTTTTTCAGAAAGCGGCCATGAGGTTTTTAAAATTAAAGT
>CAMDMI010000014.1 GCA_945902135.1 Spirosoma fluviale | reverse complement strand
CGCGGTTCGGACCTGTAACTTCCACTTCCACATAACTGAGTCCGCGAAGTCCCACATCAATGGAAGGAATGTCATTCGCAATCATACTGGTATCTGAAATGAGGACAACATCAGCCTTCAGTTTTTCTTTGTTGGCAATACAAAATGGTCCAAGGTTGCCGGAACCAACTTCTTCTTCACCTTCAATCATAAATTTCACATTGCAGCTCAGACTGTTGGTTTTAACCATTGTCTCAAAAGCCTTCACATGCATGTACATCTGGCCTTTGTCGTCACAAGAACCACGCGCGAAAATGGCACCTTCCGGGTGAATTTCAGTCTTACGGATTACAGGTTCAAAGGCTGGTGTGTCCCAAAGTTCATCCGGTGCCGATGGCTGAACATCGTAGTGGCCATAGACCAAAATAGTTGGAAGGGAAGGGTCGATAATTTTATCGCCATACACGATAGGATAGCCAGCTGTTTGGCAGATTTCAACATTGTCGGCGCCTGCTTTGCGTAGACTTTCTGCAACAAAATCAGCGGTTTTATGAACGCTGTCTGAAAATGAAGGGTCTGCTGAAATGGAAGGAATCCGGAGTAATTCGAAAAGTTCGTTGAGGAACCTTTGCTTGTTGTCGTTGATGTATTGAGAAGGTGTTTGCATGAGATATTATTTCAGTTTGTCAGGATTTTTTTTGAAGAGATACATCTTGTTTTCGTTGCCATCCAATAGTTTCTGGATGTTTCCCCGATGGGTGTAAACCACCATGATGGCCATTAGAACAGAGAGCAAAATTGCAGGTTTATCCGCAGGTCCACAAAATCCGGAGGCCATCAAGCTACAAAAAATAAGGCCGCCAACCATTGAACCAACGGAAACATAATGCCAGATGATAAATAAAACCAGAAAGCTGAAAAGGCAAACCAGCCCAGCCATCCAGGAAATACTCAGAACCATTCCCAATAAAGTGGCAACGCCTTTACCTCCGCGAAAGCCAGCAAAGACTGGAAAAACATGACCCAAAACAGAAACCATTCCGAAGATGAGTTTCCAGAAAAGGAGATTGTCCGGGTTTACAATGCCGCCGCCTAAAATGATAAGTGTGAGGGAAGTTCCGCACCAGCCTTTAAAGACATCAAACAGTAAAACAAATGTGCCCGCT
Organism: Spirosoma fluviale; assembly: GCA_945902135.1. Classification (GTDB taxonomy): domain Bacteria; phylum Bacteroidota; class Bacteroidia; order Cytophagales; family Flexibacteraceae; genus CAMDMI01. The sequence goes on along the minus strand of CAMDMI010000014.1, from coordinate 25,233 downwards.
TTTTTACCTAGAACGCGGAATGTATTGGTGGCACCGGCGTTTCCGGAACCCTGTGTCCGAACATCAGTCTTGAAGAAAATTCTGCCTGTCCACACTGCGGTAGGAATACTACCAATCAGATATGCCAATGCCAGAAGTAAAAGGAAAATTGCCATCAGGGTTGCTTGTTTCCAAAAGACAAGATTAGACAAAATCCTGCATCCGGGAAAGGCGGTTGAACCTTTCCTGTAATTGATAAAACAAAATTATGCCAAATCTGCAATCGAATTGTGTTTTTCCCTTCCATTAACCAAATTGCAGTTCAATTGGTTTTATTACCCAAAAACTGACTCATATAATGAATATTAAAATTCCTATTTCGATTGCTTTCCTTTTTGCCTGCGCAGTTATCCAACAATTGCATGCACAGGAAGATGTGATGTATTTAAAAAACAACAGCAAAAAAATTGGCAAGGTGGTGTCAATCAGCCAGGATAAAGTCGAAATCCAGCCTTCCGTTGATGCAAAATCTGAGAAAATCCTCAAGTCGGATCTTGAGCTTATTATGTTTGAAAATGGCTCATTTCTCACACTACCTTCAGAGTATAAAGGACTGGAAGGGCCGATTGAAAATCGCCATTCTGAAGACTGGATTCTCACCAAGGATGAGCGCATTGTTGAATGCGTCATTGAAAATGCTGAGTCTGAAATTCTGAAAGTTTCGGCGATGGGCGATTCAGGAAAAAAGGATTTTTCTATTCCCAAGTCTGAGGTACAAGCCATTCTTTTTGCAAATGGGAAAAAACAATTTCTGGGCTCCAGCCCAACCATGATTTCTGGAATTTTAAGAAAAAAACAGATGCAGGCGCCGTTGGAGTTTCTGGGAAAATATCAGGCAAAAAAGGAAGAGCCGAAAAAACCTTTTGACGGAAGGCTGGCTTTAGACCGGGCAAGCCAGGAGCAATTGCAGAAAAAAGGACTGCAGAAAGTAGATGATTTGGGTAAATATTTAAACCTGATTGCCAATAAATCCACAGAGGCTGCAGTGGCTTCGAAAGTAGTTGATCAGGCCGTGGCTTTGTTTTTGAGTGATTCGTCCATCGTGGAAACCAAGCGTCCCAACGGGGAAAGAAAGCAGGAATTTATCCGCAATTACCTCACGAAGCTTCGCTTGCTGAAATATTCTAAAGTGGTGATCGAGTGGTCTGATATTTCCTATGTGTCGAATTTGCGCAAAGGACCTGATGGCAATTATTATGGTGTGATTTCAATTCAGCAGAAGTTTACTGGTTTCATTGACAACAAGCCTGTTTTTGCAGATGTTACCACCAAGAATATTGAGATTGTTTTGAAAACATATAAGAAAGAAGTGGACGGTGAATCGCTGGAACTCTGGGATGTTTTTCTGAACAATATTGGAATTTCAGAAAGCAAAAGCTGATTTCCATGAGAATTTTTTGTGCAGGATTCCTCCTTTTCCTTCTTTTGGGGAAAGCACAAGGTCAAGGCCTGAATAACAAAATCGGACCATTTCAAAATGCCGAATTTGCCTTTGAGGTAAAGACCATTGATGAATTTATTGAGCGTTTTAATAACGACCAATACACACTTATCCGGCAATACATGGAGGAAAAGTTTCCCAAGAAGAAACTTACCCGGCTGGATTTGATTCGGACACTTTTCAATTATGACGATCCACTTTGGAGCAAGGAAGATGCCCTGGAATTTTCCAATTATGTACTGGATCAGAAGGATGAAAAGTTCCTTGATTTTTACTCAAACACCTGGTTTGCCCAGGCAGAATGTCTAGTGAAGTATAAGGGCGTTCCGAAAAGAGTGAATATCACGCTTCAGGTTTTTGTGTCGGACCGAACAGGTACAGCAAAGTGGGTTATTTGTGGAGCGAGAGCGCCATTTCTGGATTTTTCAAATCGAATTGATTCGAAAAAATTCCTCAATCCAATCAGCCACGCAACCGATTTTATCGGGCTCAGGAAAGCGATGGAAGACAAAGTCTTTCTCAAAAACTATTTGAGCGAAGATTTTAAAGAAAGTCATTTAAACAAGTATCTCGCGGCGCTTGCTTCCGGGGAGATTGTATTTGAGCAGATTTCCAGCATCACTTACCATTTCCTTTCCATCGATAACTGGCTTTTTACGGTGAAAGAATACCGCCGGCCAGGCAAAAATTCAGGTTGGCTGATTCAGTCCCTTTCCAAAAGAACCCAGTCAGAAAAAGCCGATTACCTGAAAAACAATCTTTTCTGTGACCATTAGAATTTTTCTTAGGAGTAGCCTGGTTATTAGCCTTTTGATGGCGTTTAATTTTTCGGTATTTGCCCAAAAACCGGAAGATATTTCAAAGGAAGAGCAGGAGGAATTGCGCAATATGGCTGTGCAAAGAATTCAAAACCTGGCAGACTGGCTCAACTTTATTACCCAAAAAGGAACAAGTTCAGAGGATGTGCAGGATTGCATTGGTCAGATTTTTCAGGAGCATTTGTTTTTTGATTCCCTTGTTACTTTGGAAGATGATATCTACGCCATTCGGGCAGATACTATGTTTCAAAAAGATGTGGGTCTGAGCAAGTATCTCAACGACTGGCATTTTTTTTACAACAAGAGCATGGATGGAAAGTCCATCACTTTTTCAGACCTCCGTCTTAGTGGCTTTTCCCGGAAAGAATATTTGTTTTTGAAGGTGTATTTTCTGGCCAAATACAGAGAGCAACACAAGGATTTTGATGAGGATTATCCGCCAAGAAAGCGGGTGGCAACCCTGAGGCTAGAGCAAATTGATGGGAAATGGCAGGTATCGATCGCCGGAATTTCTTTTTACAGGGGCAGGAAGGCCGATGGGAGTTTGATTCCAGAGTCGGCATTTGAAGAAGAATTTCGCCCATTTGTGAAGGAGAAAAAAAATAAAATGCCAACAAATACCAATGGTTTGGCAGATTCTACCCAAGCTGAAGTGCAGTTCAAACTTCAAAAGGAATACGACTCTCTTTATGCTGAGGCAGTGAAGGGTAAATTGTTGTTGTCCGAAAATCAAAAGAAAAAGGAAAATCAGTATCTGGCTGCCATTGAAAAAGCCGATTCGCTTTTGCTGGCTAAAATGTTTCCTGAAGCCATTGAAGTATATACGGAGGCCAGAACCTTAAAGCCATTTGAAATTTATCCAAGAAATAAGATTCGGGAACTAGGGCAGCTTTTGGTTTCAACAAACAAGCAGCCTCAAGATATTTTCAATGAAAAAGTGGCAGAAGGTGACCTCAAAAAGAAGCTTCGCGATTATGAATCTGCCATTGAATTCTATCAAATTGCGCTGCACCTTTTTCCGGATGATGCGGGGCTGAAAGAAAAAATGCGCGTCTGTGAAATCATTTTACGCCGCAGGGCTGAAATCCGTTCGATGTATATGTCAGGCAATAAAAAGTTGGCCCTCAAGGCTTTCAGCAACGAGGCCAATTCGAATAAGGATAATCCGGATTTCTATTTTGAAAGGGCCAAATGCTATCTGCACTTAGGAGATAGAAAAAAGGGTATTTCTGATTTAAATAAAGCCATTTCTCTCGATCCAGGCTTTAAGGGAGCCTTGCTTGTGCGGGCTGCTTTTTGGGAAAAGGAAAAAAACTTGCCCTTGGCCATTGCCGATTATACGGTGCTAATTTCTGTGGATCCGAATTTTACGGAATTTCATTTTTTGAAAGGGCAGGCCTTGGCAGCAAGCAAGGACTATGAAACTGCTTTGCTTGAATATGATAAAGCCATCAAGGCAGATGCAAACCAGGCGGCCTATTTGTGTGGAAAAGCAGATGTACTTCGGATTCAGAAAAACTATTCTGAAGCCATCGGCCTTACAGAAAAAGCCATTTCTCTGAAGCCATCTTTTGCCAAAAGCCATTTTATTAAAGGCTTGGCCTTGCTGGAACAAGGGGAAGAAAAACCAGCCGCACAGGCAATTCTAAAGGCCAGAAGATTGGGTCTTGCTCAGGGTTATTTAAAAAATCTCGATGAATTGGCGGAAGCCTGTGAAAAACAAGCCGAGCAATTGGAAAAGCAGGATGCTGCTGAAAATGCATTTACTATGCTTCGAAAGTCTATCGCTTTAAGGCCTGCATGGCCAAGCGTTTATATGCAGTTGGCGGGTCTTCATGTTCGGCAAAAAAGGATGAATGATGCGATTAAGGCTGTAGATCAGGCAATTTTTGTGAAAGAAGATTTTTTGCCTGCATACTTAAAAAAGGGAGAATTGCTTTTATCAACGAAGGAATTTGAGGCTGCACTGAATCCATTTTATGCGGCAAGAAGATTAGATCGAAAAAACCTGGATGCATGTGTGGGCATTGGCGAGGCATTCACCAATATGCAGAAATATGATTCTGCCATGTTCTGGTTTGGTGAAGCAATCAAATTGAAATCCGATTTCGCCAGGGCATACCTTCAACGAGGAATTTGTCATTTCAGGAAAGAAAGTTATGTGCGGGCAGGTCAAGATCTCGAGGATGCAATTCGCTATGAATCAGGTCTTGCGGAAGCATATTTCTACAAGGGAAAAGTAAATAAGGCCTACAACCGTTTTGACAAGGCCATCGATGATTTCTCCTCCGCCATTCAATATGGTTTTAGCAAGTACGAGTGCAACAACGAGGTTGGGAATTCTTATGAGAAAATTGGAAAGTCTGAAAAAGCCTTGCGATTTTTTACAGCGGCCATCAACGAAAATCGGGACAGGCCTGAAGCCTACCTGTTTCGTGGTATGAGTAATTTAAGAAACGATAATAAGGAGGATGCAATGGCTGACCTAGATGAAGGTTTGAAAATTGATACTTCGCTGGCATTGGCTCCTTACCGGATTGAACTTGGTTATTTGTGCCTTGAATTTGAAGATTTCACCAAAGCAGAGTCAAATTTCATCAAGGCGCTTCTGTTCGACATGTACAATCCCAGGGCAAATTTTGGATTGGGTATTTGCGAGTTTCAGCGTGGTGAAATAGGGGTTTCAATGAAATCTTTTGAACAAGCTTTGCTGGTGAAAAAACTTGAATTCGCTCAAATCAAAAAAATGCCGGGCATTAAAAAAGTACTCAAGCATGAAAAATTTAAGGAGCTTAAACAGATTTACTTAAGGTAAAATAGAGTGCATTACCTGGCGATAATCGTGAATTCTGTTCGTCTGTTTCTGGCTCTACCTTCATCACTGTCATCAGTTCCGGGAACCGGAATGTTCTCCCCAAAGCCTCTAGGTCGAAGTCTGGCTTTGTCGATTCCTTTTTCAACCAAATACTGTAGAACATTTTTAGCCCTTTCCAGAGATAGGTTGTAGTTGTAGGCTTCGTCGCCAACAAAGTCAGCGTGACCTGCAACTTCAATGATCATTTTCGGGTCGGAATTCAGTGTATTCACAAGCATATCCAATTCTGGAAAGGATTCAGATTTTACAATGGCTTGGTCAAAGTCGAAGAATACATTCCGAAGGATTCGTGGTCGGTTGAGTAGATGTCTGCGGAGTTCTACATTCCGTGAAATGATGATTGAGGTTTCTCTCCCTGCTGCTGGAGCCAGTATTCTGATATTTTTGAAATAGTATCCATTCTTGTCAATAGATGCCATTAGCTCTACATTTCGGTGGTTGTGTAAGGCAATTTCATAAACGCCATTTCGGATTCGACGGGGATGAATGATTTCATTCGTCTTTATGATCGTGAATAAAACATCAGCATCAAGCGGGAGCTTGGATTCTGTGTCAAGCACTAAAATTCGAATGGCGGTTTCTCTGTTTTGTCTGCTGCTTGGAACAAGGTCTTTTTTGGGATCATACTTATAATAGGCCTGCGAATTCCCGGGATAGCTGTATTCTTCAGGCAGGATTCCGCCATGGTTGTTTTCCTGGCCTTTATTGGCAAGGGTGCTGTCTAATACTGCAGCTAAATCGGCCTCGTGTGCTTGCGTAACACTTGAGTCTTTAGAAAATTCATTCAAGCGATCCTCCAGCAGGGGTGTGTTTTTTGCGGCAAGATCCTTGAATTCACTCATGTCTTTTAGAATTGAATCAGAAAGCGGGCGATCTTTTTGTAAGTGGTAAATGTCAAGGTCGCCCATTCCATTTTCACGGTACGAAGTGAAATAACCCTGGTTCAGGCTGTCTTCAGGAAAAAATGTATTGTCGTCGTCCGATGAATTTGCCGGATAACCGAAGTTTCGTGAGGGCCCTTTTGGAAGGCCTGTTGAATCCATTGGGGCAATCAGAAAATCGTATCCACCCATGGATTTACTTCCTTTTGAACTATAAATCAGGAATTTTCCATCTTTTGTCAGGCAAGGCGAGTCATCGTCAGCTGGGGAATTTACTTTTATCCCAAGGTTTACTGGCACACCCCATTTTCCGTTGCTTCGTTTGCGACTCATGTAAATATCCAAGCCACCAAGGCCGCCCGGCCTGTCGCTGGTAAAATACAATTGTTTACCGTCAGCACTTTGGAAACAGGCCGTTTCCCGGAATTGGCTGTTAATTTTATTTCCAATAGAAACCGGATTTTTCCACTGACCCTTTCCGCTGGATTTGCATGTGTAAAGATCTCCATTGTTGTCACCTTTGGAAAGAAACAGGGTTTGACCATCCTGTGAAATTCCGGCAACAGACTCGTGTCCTGCTGTATTGAATGCCGCTGCTGGTTTTGGGGCATCCCAAATGCCGCTATCATTTTTTGAACTCGTATAAATGTCTTCAAAAAAGTGAAGGTCTTCATCGAGGGCAGACGATGGTCCGCTGGGCCTTCTTGAAGTAAAATACATGGTTTTATTGTCTGCGCTTAAGACCGGACCATAATCCGGATATGCGCTGTTGAGTGTTTTCTGATTTTCCACAAAACGATCAATTGGAAATTTCAAAATTTCCTCTGCTACAAGGCACTCATTTTTTTTGCGGCTTGCAGCCCGAATGGCCTCTCCTTTGTGCAGCAATGCAAATCTGCTCGCGGTATTGGCCTTTAGGGATTTTTCAAATTTTTCATAAAATTCCGAAGCCCTTTTGAAGTTATTCCCTGATTGGTAAGCCTTGGCAATCAGAAATTCAAGGTCTGGAAAAAGGTCAGAGTTGGTTTTTACTTCTGAAAGGAAGGATTGATTCTTGTCGTATACTTTTAGAAAATAAACGAGAGAAAGAGATTTTCGGAAAGATTGAACATAGCAAAGGCCAGCCATGTAATTCGCTTTCAGGTTCTCCGGATTTTTATCCAAGGCTTCCCGGTATTTATTGAGCGCTAGCTCTTTTTTTCCTTCCTTGTAATAAAGAACATCTCCCTGGCTTGTGAGTAAATCAGCCTCAGAAATGAGGTCCTGCGCATTTACTCGGCCTGCTGAAATAAGGTTTAGAAAGGTAAAAAGCAGGATTACTGCTTTGAAATTCAAGATTTGCTGCATTAAGTACAGAAATTTATACTTCGGGCTAATATTTGCAAATGTGTCATTTGGAAAGGGGAAATCAAAGGTTGATTCGCAATAGGCTCTGAATTCTTTTCGATTTGGGGAAATTCGCTTGTCTTACTGCATCTTTGCAAGAGTAAATGAAACACAAGTTTATAAAGTCAAGCACTGACTGGAAAATGTGCCCTGAGCCGGATATGCCGGAAGTGGCCTTTATTGGGAGGTCCAATGTTGGTAAATCTTCCTTGATTAATGCCATTCTGGAAGCGCCTGGTGCCGCAAAAATATCATCTACTCCAGGTAAAACGCAGGTAATTAATCATTTTCTTATCCGCGATTCCTGGTATATGGTTGACCTTCCAGGTTATGGATATGCTAGGGTTTCCCGTGGTGAGCGCAACAAGTGGGAGAAAATGGTCCGCGATTATTTGCTGAAAAGGAAAACCTTAATGGCACTTTTCATTTTGATAGATAGTCGGATTCCACCACAGAAAATAGATATTGAGTTTCTGTCCTTCGCTGGCAAGAACCAGATTCCAATCACACTAGTTTTTACAAAAGCAGATAAACAATCGTCTGCAAAGACACAGGCAACGGTTACATCCTTTTCTGAGGAACTCCTGAAAGAGTGGGAAGAGCTGCCTCCGATTTGTATTAGCTCGGCCAATACGGGACTCGGTCGCCCTGAAATTTTACAAGCCATCCAAACAGCACTTGACGCATTTGAACCTCAGGAAAAGTGAAAAAGTGTACTTTAATAACCGTGTATGATCCGCTTTGCGGCTGGTGTTATGGATTTGGACCAGTCCTGATTCGTCTTTTTGAAGCATATTCAAACCGAATTAATTTTGATGTCATTTCCGGAGGAATGATAACAGGCGCTTCGGTTGGGCCATTGTCGAATATGGCAGCCTTCATTTCCAAAGCATATCAGACAGTGGAACAACACACAGGTGTGAAATTTGGTCAGGGCTTTCTGGAGAAAACACTTCCTGAGGGCAAGGTTACTTTCAGTTCGCTCGAACCTTCCAATGTTCTGACCGTTTTAAAATCACTTCGACCAAAAGAGACGGTTCAGATTTCGCATGAAATTCAACAATTGATTTACCGGGATGGAATAGATCCGGTCAATTATGAGTCCTACATGCCGATTTTTGCAAGCCGGGGAATTGATGAAAAGGAGGCTATGAATTCGCTTAAGTCTGCGGGCATCAGTCAGGAAAGTGTTCTTGAGTTTGCGCAGGCACAAAATTGGAAAATACAGGGTTTTCCAGCCTGTCTGGTAGAAACGCCAGATGGGAAGCTTTTTGGTATTTCAAATGGTTTTCTGCCCTATGAGGCGCTGGAAGAAAGGATTATACATTACCTCGCTCCGGAAGTCTGATGCCCTGAAAACAATCCTTCAGCACCAAATCAAATTGGGGTGAAAATTGTCTGAAGCACCAATCCCTGAGTTCTCTGAGTTCTTCCGAAATCAGCCTTTCAATCGCTTTTTTTAATTCCTTTTCAAACAGGTAATGGTCGAAACTTACTTTTTGAAGAATTACTTTAAAGTATTCCAGCATCTGAATTTATTATTTTTTGATTGAATTGATCTACGCAAAAATGCGCTTGAATTAAGCCGGACTTCAATGGACAATGTCAATTGTTCGGCTAAGATTGTTCAATTTCGCATTCGAATATGTCAGCCACTTGCAAATTGATTTTTCCTGCATTAAAAAGACCTGATTCTCTCAGGGCATTTTTTGTTGTGGCATTCATGTTCCTGTTATCTGGATTTGGGTATGCTCAAAAATTCAGCATTAACCTTGGCAATCCTAAACTTGGTGTTAATGAGATTTATTCGATTACTCTGAATGCACAAGATGCAAGCCTGGATGATTATGGGAATTTTCCCAACATCCCCGGATTTGCCAAAGCGGGTACTTCGTCATCCTCTTCCATGCGAAGTTTCAATGGAAAAGTGAGTCAGCAATACAGCATCATTCAGAACTACATGCCCCAAAAGCAGGGGACATTTTTATTGCCGCCCTTCAGCATTAAAGTGAACGGACAGGTACTGAAATCACCAGGTGCAAAAATTATAGTTGGACCGGCCCTTGACAACCGAAATTCTGATCCATATTCTTCAAATCCTTTTGGAAATGATCCTTTTGAGGATTTTTTCGGCAAGACAAAAAACCAGCCAGAAGCCAAAGCCGATGCTTTTTTCAGTATTAAGTCAGATAAGGAAGAGATTTGGGCAGGAGAGGGTTTTACGATCACCATTTCTTTTCTAGTTTCTGATGAAAACCAGGCAGAGCTAAGTTTTTACGATGTCGGAAACCAGTTGACTGAAATTGTGCGCAAAATAAAACCCAGAAATTGCTGGGAGGAGAATTTTGGCATTGAAGAAATTGAACAGCGTAAACTCAAGATTGGTAAAAAAGGATATACCGAATATCGGATTTATCAGGCCACGCTTTTTCCGCAATCTCCGGGAAAAATCGTGGTGCCAGCGATGAAAATGAATATGATGGCCCAAGGATCCAATGGTTTTTTTGGGGCCAGGGGAAAAGAGGAAATACGGCCGTTTTCTTCTAAGGCATTTAGCATTAAAGTGAAGGATCTTCCCGCGCATCCAATGAAAGGAAATACTGCAGTGGGTTCATTCGTTTTGGAGGAAAAACCAGCAAAAACCAAAGTCGTAATCAACCAGGGGATTGGCTATGATTTCACAGTAAAAGGCGAGGGTAATATTAGTTACATCCAGGAGCCATCGGCCTTGAAGTCTGGATTGATGGATATTTATCCGCCCAACACGCAGCAAAATATTCAGCGTGCCGGAGGCCGGGTTACCGGTTCAAAGGTTTTTTCCTACCTTCTGGTTCCCAAAGAACAAGGCAATGCTGAAATTGGAAAGGCTTTGTACTGGGTCTATTTCAATATAAAAACCGGTCAGTTTGATACTTTAAGACCCAAGACAATTCTAAATGTGGTGAAAGGAAAAGCAGCTTCAGCCAGAAGCAGTGCAAGGTCGGAAGACTCTTTTTATTCCTTGATAGATAAAGTTGATCACACGGAGTTTAGCCTTGAAGAGCGGAAATCCAAAAACCTGATTTGGTACAATATTGCCATTGCAGTGATGGCTTTGGTTTCAATTGTGCTTGTTTTTGTCAAACGCTGAGCCCAGCGGCCCTAGGCCCAAGTTCAAGTACCTGAAGTTCTATGGGTTTGCCATCTCGAAATCCAATTTTCAAGGCTGTTCTTTCTTTGTGAAATCCATGTACACCTGCCGCTCCGGGATTTACATAGAGAATTCCGCCTTCTTGTACTACCCTGCAAATGTGCGAGTGGCCGCAAACAAGCATTCTGGGTTTTAGGCTTTTTATAAGTTTTGAAGCTTCAGGACTGTAACGGGGATGTTTACCTGCAATGTGAATGATAAGGACCGGAAATCCCTGCACATGAAAAAAGGAGTATTCGGGCGTGATTTTCCGAACTTCATTTCCGTCAATATTTCCATAAACAGCACGCAGATTTCCTTTTGAAAGCCAAGGTTCGAAAACGCCCACATTTCCGGCATCGCCTGCATGCCAGACTTGTTTACAATCTTCAAAATCCTGAATAAGCCTTGGGTCCAGCCAGCCGTGTGTGTCGCTGTAAATCCCAACGCGATAAATTTCTTCCATAAATCAGGCTGAGAAAATTGGAAAGCGGCCCATGCTTCTTGGTACAATGTTGAAATTGTCGAGGTGAAAGGACGGGGCAAGCCTTTCCCTTTTCCATTGGTTTCTTTTCCACATCGAAATAAACTTGGCAGTACAATTTTGGAGGTACTCCAGACTTTCGGACCGTCTATGAGAAAGTATTTCGGCAATCCTGGATGGAGATACTTTTTCACGAAGGAAGAGTTCCTCAATTTCAAGGAGTAAGTCATAGGGCATCAGGTCGCCTTCATCGGTTTGGGCCGTTGGTCTTAATTCGGCGGTTGGTGCTTGGGAAATTACAAGATTCAGAGACTCAATTCCGAGGTTTTCCTTTGCCCAAACCAGCCATTGCCTGATAAAGTGCTTACTTACCCCGGCGATTGGAGCCAGAGATCCTGCTGTATCGCCGTCCATTGTGCAATAACCAACATCGCCCTCACTTCGGTTGCCTGTGGTAATGAGCAGATGTCTGCGAACATTGGCCAGCATCCAAATGCCAGGTGCTCTGGTTCTTGACTGAATATTTTGAAGGCAAAGGTCATCTGTTTTCCAATCCAGTTTTTGTTGGATGCTTTCCTCAACCATCGAGGTAAAGTCATTCACCAATTCGCGTAAATCCCAAGAATGGAATTCAGCCCCAAGTTCTGAAGCCAGTTTTTCTGCCGCGGTTAAAGTAGTAATTCCGGAATTTTCACAAGCCTGATAAACACAGCTTAGAATTTTGGAAACATCATCCAATGAAAAACCAAGCTGCCGTTCCATTTCATCTTTGCCAAGGTTTTGGATGCCTCTTTTGAGCATTTCGGCAACAAGAACCGCGCAAACGGAAGAGTCTGCACCACCAGAAAGCGAGATTGTAAATCCACGGCTTCCTGATTTTCGAAGATAGTCTTTCAAGCCCAAGCAAGCCGCAGCGGTAAATTCTTCAAAGTCGGATTCCTCTTGCAAAGGCCCGGGCCAGTTTGTTCTTTTTTCGTCAAGTTCAAATACTTCAACGCGAAATTCTTCCATCCTAAGAATGGGGGAGGAGAAAAGGACCTTTCCAGCTTTTCCTAGGATTACCTCGCCATCAAAAATCAGACTTCCCGATTCGTTCCCTAGAAGGTTTGCGTACAAATACCAGGCATCGTTCCTGCCTTCAAGGGTTTCAACCACATGGTGACGGTCGGCCAGTTTTCCCCGCGCAAAATTGGATGCGGAAGCATTGACAATCAGATCGGCAAATCTGGCGGCACCTGTTACTGCCGGCCTTTCATCCGGGTGCCAGGCATCTTCACAGATTTCAAAGCCAACTTCCATTCCATTGAAATTGACCGTAAAATCCCCAATTAAAACCCCAGACTTTCCTGGCAGTTCTTTTGTTGAATTTGAAGGCCAAGGCTTAAACCAGCGACTTTCATAAAATACACCTTCGTTGGCCAGAATTTGTTTGGCATACAAACCATGCAGCCTGCCATCGATGCAAATTGCCAATGTGTTGTAATGAAAACCCTGAAACGAAACAGGGACACCAACTGCCAGTAAAATGCCGGTTGATGCTGGAATCAAATCTCTTTCCAGCCGCATAAAAGCTTCTTCATAAAGCCATGGCATTAGGAAGTAATCCTCACAACCATAACCACTTATACAAAGTTCAGGGAAAAGGACAAGGCTGGCTCCTTTTTCCTTGGCTTGGCTTGTGGCTTTCAGAATTCTCTCAACATTTCCGTCCCAATCAAGGGGCGTTTGGTTTACCGGACAAGAGGCAACTATCATATCGGCTGCTATTTAGGAAATTTCCGCTTTTACTTTCCTGAGGAAAGGTGCCAAATAAATAGCAAAAAAGCCATTTGCCTGTTTAATTTGCAGCTCATACACCAAGAAAACATGAAAGAGAAAATCCTTGTGACCGGCTCCTGCGGGCAGCTTGGCACCGAATTGGTAGCAGGATTAAGAGATTTATACGGTGAATCTGCCGTGGTTGCAAGTGATTTATTTGAACCAAAAAACGAAGCATTTCCTGCCGGTCCTTTTGAGGTTTTAAATGTTCTTGATAAAAAGGCACTCACTGATGCTGTTGTCAGAATTAAACCGACTCAGATTTATCACCTGGCTGCAATTCTATCTGCAGCTGCCGAAAAAAATCCTACGCTTGCCTGGGATGTGAACATTGCTGGTCACATGCATGTGCTCGATGTGGCCAGAGATTCTGGCGGAATGGTAAAAAAGGTTTATGCGCCAAGTTCAATCGCAGTATTCGGTCCGAATACACCCCGCGAATCAACGCCCCAGCACACCATTACCGATCCATCTACGGTTTATGGCATTACAAAGCTTGTGGATGAAAGGCTTGCAGATTATTATTTCAAGAATTACGGCTTGGATGTGCGCAGCATTCGCTACCCGGGACTAATCAGTTATAAAACGCCTCCGGGCGGCGGAACCACCGATTATGCGGTCGATATTTTTCATAAAGTTGTGGCGGATAGGAAGTTTACTTCTTTTTTAAAGCCAGATTCTGCACTTCCAATGATGTACATGCCGGATGCCATTCGGGCAACACTTGAATTGATGGATGCTCCTGCAGAAAAACTCAACATTCGCTCTGCCTACAATTTGACTGCCATGAGTTTCACTCCAGCTGAGCTTGCTGATGAAATCAGAAATCAGTTTGGAGATTTTGAAATGAATTATGCGCCAGATTTCAGACAGGCAATTGCAGATTCATGGCCAGCCAGCATAGATGATTCTGCTGCTCGGAATGACTGGGGCTGGAATCCTGCTTTTGGACTTTCAGAAATGGTGGCTGATATGTTGCTGAACATCAGCAAAGGGCAACCAGCATAACTGGAATAGGAGGTTTAATTTTGCTAATCAGCTTTTTTGCCATCAGGGTACAATAATTCAAATTCTACCCTTCGGTTAACTTGCCGGTCTTGCTCAGTTTTTTCTTCCGGCACAATGGGTTTGGTGTCTCCATATCCAATCGCTTCAACCCTTGAATCATCTACAAAGCCACTTTTGGTGAGGAAGGTTCGTATGGCATCGGCTCTATCCTGACTCAATTTCATGTTGGCAGATGGATTGCCGTGTTGGTCGGTATGTCCTGAAATACGGAGCCTGAATTCGGGATGATCCACCAGAAAATTCATCACATTGTTCAGGTCGCCATGCATTGCGCCAAGAATTTCAGAAGAATTGTCTTCGAACTCAATCATGGTAAACCTGATTTTTTGTTTTTTGAAACTGTTTGCTGTGGTGTTGATGGTGGTATCTCCTTTCATGAAGAACATGCGTTCAATCCTGAAAAATTCCTCACCCTGAATTATGAGCAAATAGTTGTTGTCCTTAATAAGGTTGAAATCAAAGGTTCCGTCGTCCCGGATGTTTTTCGGGAAAACCTCAATTCCATTGTCAAGGTCAATCACAGAAACGATTCCTTTCATTGGATTGCCTACTGAATCTTTCAAAGAACCGGAGAACATGCTGGTTGCAAGTGGTTGCGCTTCCATTGGCAATGGAAAAGAATACAAATCAAGGTTCTTTAAATCACTCTCTTCAGACCTGGCATAGTATAGATTTTTGCTTTGCTTGTCTATGGAAAAATAGTATTCGGAGCCTTTGCCGTTTACAAGTGGACCGACATTAAGGGGTTCAATCCACTGCCCATTTTTTATGTAGGTTTTGTAAATATCGAAGTCTCCGAAATTCATCAATTGCCCATTGGAACTGAAATATAAAACATGGTAGCTTGGGTGCATGAAAGGCGAAACTTCATTGCCTTTCGTGTTGATTACCGGACCTAGATTATATGCTCTGGACCATGCGCCATTATTTAGCCGGGTTGTGTAATACAAATCGCTGAGTCCAAAACCACCGTTTCGGTTGCTTGAAAAATACAACGTGTCTTCTGTAAAAGAGAGTGCAGGTTGGCTATCCCAAGCTACAGAATTGATGCCAGCTCCAAGATTTTTAATATCACTCCAGGTGCCCGCTGCTGTCAGCTTTGCCATATAAAGGTCGCAATCTCCATAGCTTCCTGGCGCATTGCAGCGTACAAAAAACAGCGTTTTGCCATCTTTGGAAAGAATTGCAGAACCTTCGTTGTATTGTGTATTAATGTCTTTCATCGGAACAGCTTCGTCCCAATAACCTTCAATTCCCTGGCTTAGATATAGGTCTTCGTTGGCTGTCGGATTTAGCTGCATAACAGCATCCTTTCGTTTGGTCCTTCTGCTTGTAAAAATGAGGGTATCCTCATTGTGCGCCACCGTTGGACCGTAATCGGGGTGCTTTCCATTCACTTCTGGGCCCATGCTAAGCAATACGCCTGTGGGTGGTCGAAGGGTATCAATGTTTCGTCGGAATTCTACCAGTCGATAATAAAAATCAAGTGGAATATAAACCTCCCTATCGTCTCGCTCCATGGCACGGTAATAGTGCATCACCGTATCTCCCAGCACATTATTCCGGTGGTGTTTCAACACCAATTTATACATCGCCTTGGCTTTTTCTTTTTCGCCCTGGGTTTCATAAAGCTGTGCCATTCGCCAAAGCATCCGGGTGTCTTTGTAAAAGTTCTGCACACCGAAGTTCATTATATACTCTTCCAGCAGGGGCATGACCTTGGCAAGTTTTTTTTGCCTTTCGAGTTTCTGAATTTTTTTTAAGGTTTTCTGGTCAGCGAAATGTGGTTTTTTGTTCAGATTGGGGAATTCAAAAGTGATTCCTGCAAAAAATTTAGATGATCCAACTTTGGCTTTTAAGTCAGTAAGGCGGTATTTTTCATCAGCACCTTTATCCTGACCTAAAGCCGAAAAAATGCTGATATACAGCAAAACAAGTATTGTGATGCCGGGAAACAATTTAAGACTAAGTCTTCCGGAGTGCATGTATGTTGGTTATAGATGGTTTTAGCAATAACAAATAACGGCAATCTCTAAACAAGAAATATAATCAAATCGGCTTATGATATTACTTGAAATTGAAAGCGTCTTAATTTCCACAGCAATGGTTTGGCGTTTACAAAATATAGGCTTGCAAAAATGTCAGTATTCGCCGAAATGGCATAAGTATTGTTTCTAAATTGCAAGCCGCAATAAACCACCGGTCATCCCAGTGAATATCATACTTACTGAAAAAGAAAAGCTGGATCACAGCGAAGACTCATTCCCAATCTTTTCTACCGAAGAGGAGGAGGGAATTAAAAAGGAAGATTTTCCTGAGGTCCTGCCTGTGCTGCCAGTAAAAAACACGGTTTTGTTTCCCGGGGTTGTAATGCCGATAACGGTGGGAAGGCAGCGCTCTGTCAGGCTGGTAAAAAAGGCATACAAGGGCGACAGAATTCTCGGCGTGATGACCCAGACCAACGAGTCTGAGGAGCCGGGATTTGCCGACCTGCATAAAGTTGGGGTTGTTGCGGTTATCCTGAAAATGATTGTAATGCCGGATGGTAGTTCTACCATTATTATTCAGGGTAGGAAAAAATTCGAGTTTATTGAGGCAGTTCAGCAGGATCCTTACCTATCAGCCAAGGTTCATTACCTCAACGACCAGTTTCCTGCGAAAAATAAAAAGGAAGTAAAGGCCATCGTTCAGGCCCTGAGGGAAAATTCCAGGAAGATTTTGCAAATGAATCCTGACATTCCAAGAGATGCCCAGATTGCCATCGACAATATTGAGAGTCCAAATTTTCTTACCCATTTTCTGGCTTCCAACCTAAATGGCAGTACCATTGAAGAAAAACAGGATTTGCTTCAGAATCTGGATGGAATGGACAGGGCACAAAAAGTTTTGGCCTATATGCTTCGGGAAGTTCAGATGCTAGAACTTAAGCATGAAATTCAGAGTAAAGCCCATCTGGATATGGATGCCCAGCAAAGGGATTATTTCCTTCGGCAGCAAATAAAAGTTCTACAGGATGAACTCGGTATGGAAAATACCGAAAAGGATATTGAAAAACTTCGCATGCGCGGTGCTGCAAAAAATTGGCCTGAAGATGTAGCCAAGCATTTCAATAAAGAGCTCGATAAACTCAGTCGAATCAATCCCATGAGTGCCGAGTACCCGGTGCAAATGAATTTTGTGGAGTTTTTGGTTGACCTTCCTTGGAGCGATTACACCAAAGACAATTTCAACTTGAAGCGGGCCAGAAAAATTCTGGATGCCGATCATTATGGTCTGGAAAAAGTTAAGGATCGGATACTTGAATATCTGGCAGTCCTTAAAATGAAAAACAATATGAAGGCCCCAATCCTTTGCCTTTATGGTCCTCCCGGTGTTGGAAAAACATCACTTGGTCGTTCTATTGCAAAATGTCTGGGCCGGAAGTATGTGCGACTTTCTCTTGGAGGATTGCACGATGAAGCTGAAATCCGTGGCCATAGGAAAACCTATATCGGGGCTATGCCTGGAAAAATCATCCAGCAAATCAAGAAAGTGGAGTCTGGAAATCCAGTTTTTGTTCTGGATGAAATCGATAAAATAGGCCGGGATTTTCGTGGAGATCCATCTTCGGCTCTTTTGGAAGTGCTTGATCCTGAGCAAAATTCTGCATTTGCAGACAATTACCTCGAGGTTGATTATGACCTTTCAAAAATTCTGTTTCTGGCAACTTCCAATTCACTTGATACCATTCAGCCAGCCCTGCGCGACAGAATGGAAATCATCGAAATAAATGGTTATACCATGGAAGAGAAGGTGCAAATCGCAAGAAAACACCTTGTTCCAAAGCAATTGCTTGAACACGGTCTTTCCCATAACCAGATTGCCTTTGACTTAAAATCCATAGAAAAACTGATTGACGGTTACACCCGCGAGAGTGGTGTTCGTTCGCTTGAAAGGAAAATAGGAGAGGTGGTTCGCAAGATTGTGAAGAAAATTGCAATGGAGGAAGCTGCTCCTGACAAGATTACAGCAGCCTTGGTGGAGACGCTGATTGGCGTTCCTCTGTTTGAAAAAGAAACCTATTCGGAGGAAAATACAGCTGGTGTGGTTACTGGACTTGCCTGGACTTCAGTGGGTGGAGAAATTCTGTTTATTGAATCTGTGTTGAGCAAGGGAAAAGGAAGAATGACGCTTTCAGGACAACTTGGCAGTGTGATGAAGGAATCCGTCACAGCTGCGCTTACTTACCTGAAAGCCCATGCTCCCGAATATGGCATTGATTACAGGGTATTCGACAATTTTGATCTTCATGTGCATGTGCCTGCTGGTGCTGTTCCAAAAGATGGGCCTTCTGCAGGAATAACGATGCTTACTTCACTTGCCTCTGTGTTTACGCAGCGCAGGATTAGAACAAAAATGGCCATGACCGGAGAAATTACGCTTCGGGGAAAGGTGTTGCCAGTTGGTGGAATTCAGGAAAAAGTTCTTGCGGCCAAACGGGCAGGCATTAAAACCATCATTATGAGTTCTATGAACCGGAAGGATATAAACGAAATGCAAACAGAATATACCAAAGGCCTTGATTTTCACTTTGTCTCAACCGCAGAGGAAGTGCTTCAAGTGGCTTTGCTGCCTGAAAAGGTTCGCAAGCCTTTTGATATCTCAATCGATAGCCAAAAGGAAAAACGAAAAATTCAGTCTGCCGGATAATTTTGATTTGTCTTAAAAGACATTTTCGCTGATGACAGTTTCTATCGCAGAGGAAAATTACCTGAAGGAAATATTTACGCTTTCACGGGGAGTAGCGGGTAAAATTCCGAACCTTCAAATCGCGCAGAATCTCGGACTTAATCCTCCCACAGTAACCGAAATGCTTCGGAAACTGGCGGATAAAGGTCTAATCGATTATTCTCGAAGCGGCGGCGCCACACTTACTTCTGATGGCGAAGTTCTGGCTCTGCATGTAATTCGAAAACATCGACTTTGGGAAACTTTTCTGGTAAATACACTGGGCTTTACCTGGGATGAAGTCCATGAAGTAGCCGAGCAACTCGAACACATTCGTTCGGAGAAATTGCTGGATCAGCTGGATAAATTTTTAGGTTTTCCTGAATTTGATCCGCACGGAGATCCGATTCCCAACTCAATTGGCATTTTGCCAGTAAATAATGCCATTCCACTTTCTGCTTGTAAAAAAGGGGAATTCCGTCGGTTTGTGGCTGTGTCAGACCACAGTCAGGCCTTTCTTCAATATGTTGATAAACAGGAGCTTAAAATAAAAGAAACGCTGGAGATTCTTGAAATTTCTGCATTTGACGGTTCAATGAACATCCAATTGAAAAATTCCAAAAAGGTTCAGCTTTCTGCCGCCGTTTGTGGAAATATTCTTGTTGTTTGACTAGTAAACGAGGCATTCCAGGGCAATTTGCCTCCCAGCTCGTTCATTTATTAGGGAAAGGATTCTGCTTCTGGACATAAAAAGTTCCTGGCGCAGTGGTGCATTGTCTACCCTTATTTTCAGGATGCGATTTTCAAGAACAATACTTTTTGTGTGTCTCGCTATCAACGGACCAAGTAAATCTTCCCAGGCAGTTCGTATATCGGCTTGAAGAAATTTGTCTTCCAGGTGGTTTTGTTTAAGCCATTTTTGAATAACGGTTGAAATCGGGTCTGGTTCAGGTTTGCGGATGGTTCTGGCTGGAATGAACATGTTTGAAAATTAAAACCTTTTTTTTGTATTCTTGCGTCAAACAAATTCAGAATGAAAAAAATAATTTTTACACTCTCCTTGATTATCGCCGCAGGTGTTTCTTCCATGGCGCAGACCAAGTATATGTACCACCAAATGACTGCAGTTGAGTCAGTGGTTCCCGGTGGCTTGGGTCGTTCCCGTTTAATTTCCAGCAATAAAGATGGAAGCATGGAAGAAATTAAGCTGGAGAATTTTTTCAGTTTGGTCGGGATCAACTTTGGGAATATCAAGGACAACGATAAAACCATTGCTGCCAAAATTGAAGAAAAGGTTGACGATGGTTGGGAACTAATGTCCGTTACACCAGGTGTTTATTCTGCCGATAAGAGTACCGGAATTTTTATCACCCGTTACCTTTTCAGAAAGCCTAAAAATTAATAATTATACCATTAGAAGAGTCCGCAGGCAGCAATGCTTAGCGGATTTTTTTTCCAAATTCAGTCTCGGCCTCGACTAAATTTGAGGATTCAATTATTTCAGCGAATGAATTTTGAAAGAAAATGTCGTATTGGTGGAACGCCAGAAGTTCCGGCCAAGGAATCTTTCTGGTAGCTTAAACCGATTCTTTTTGATGTGCTGCTGATATAATTTAAGTCCGCTTTTTTCAATGGTTGAAAATCGGATTTAGAATTTCCTTTTGTTGTCACCCTGGAAATTTTCCGATTCAGAATTCTGGCTTTTTGAAATGGAGCTGTGGTGTGGTTCATTCCTACATTGCCTTTTTCCTCATTCCAAAGGTTGGATTCGGTATCTCCTTTCGCCTGCATTTCCGTGAGGCTGTCTGTTTTTGTCATCCGAATTTCAGCCGCATAAATTGTATTGACCCTGGAAGGTCTTGCGAGCATTACCACCATCGCATTTCTTTTGGCCGTGATAATTTCCCGAATTGAATCCTGGAAAATCTCAATCGTGTCGCCTTCCAGATAAAGAGAGTCGTTTTGCAGGTGGCAGTTTCTGTAAAGGAAAATCTGCCGGGTCTTTCCATTTTTCAAAACAAAAAGGCTGTCGGCATACCCATTGAATTCTCCTCGAATATGGGTTCTTGGAAAAAAGCGGTATTCGTCACTTCCTTTTGATTTTTCACTCCTCAGTTCGGGCGCATACATCCGTATTTCCTTGCCTTGCTTATCGCGGATGCTCGTAATGGTATTGCCCTGCATTTCCATTCCCTCTTTTTTGATGCTGGCTTTGTTTCCGGTTGACTTTACAGAACTGTCGGTTGCAATAACTTCTACATTCCCCTTCAGCTCGTAATCTTCACCAGTTCGGCTGATATCGCTGGCTTTCAGAATAATGTCCTTTCTTTTTATTTCTGAGCCTTCAATCCGGCTAATCTTATTGGCTTTGAGGTCAATTTCAATATACCGACCAATTAGTTCATCCGTTTTTTTCTTGAAAATAATCTTCGCATGCCTACTCATCTTCACCAATTGGTTTTCCTTGTCGAGCATAATGGTGTCGGCAAGTCCTTTGATGGTGTCATTTTCCCATACAGCGTGGCCAATCAGTTTGATGTTTCCGGATTTGGGTAAAATCAGGCCCCTGTCGGCGTAGAAACTAATTCCTTTGGCATTCCCATGAACCGGTGCTTCCGAATTGAGTTGTCTGTCATTAAGGTTATAAAGGAAAGATTCTGAAAATATGTCTCCTTCCTTCGTGCGTATTACAGCATTGCCTGCAACCCTTGCAAGTTTTGAATTGGGATAATACACACCTGAATCGCCGGTTACTGTACTTCCATCTTTTCGAAGGACTACATTTCCTTGAAGCACCGCTCTTTTAGGCTGATTGATTAGGATGGCTTTTCTTGCGGTGATGGTATCGATGGCGGTGCAAATGCTGATCTCGCCTTCAATTACCTTGTAGGTTCCAGCCTGAAGCTCTTTCCCTTTCCAATGGATTTCCTGTGCTGAAACAGATTGAAACAGGATAAAAAAAAAGAGGCACAAAGCCCCTTTCAATATGTTACCGGAATTTTCCAGATTAAGCGAAAAGCGTTTTGAAATCCTCTGGTTTTTCGAAAGCCATCCAGGCAAGTGCCTTACGATTGAGTTCGATGTTACGCTTTTTTAGATCGCCAATGAATTTAGAGTAAGATGTACCATTCTCACGAGCGGCAGCATTGATACGCTGAATCCAAAGTGCACGAAACTCGCGTTTGTTGGCTTTGCGATCCCTGTAAGAATATACCAATCCTTTTTCGACGGCATTCTTAGCTACAGTCCAAACATTTTTCCTGCGTCCAAAATAGCCTTTGGCAAGTTTCAGGATCTTTTTTCTGCGAGCCTTTGAGGCTACATGGTTTACTGATCTTGGCATGACTTAAAGCATTTTCCGGATATTTGCGGCCTCCGCAGGTGAAACAAGACCAATGTGCGTGAGGGCTCTTTTGCGCTTGGTTGATTTTTTAGTCAGAATGTGACTTTTGTAAGCATGCTTTCTTTTCACCTTGCCGGAGGCGGTGAGGGCGAAGCGCTTTTTTACGCCCGATTTGGATTTTAACTTCGGCATTATTCTATTTTTTAAGTTTTGAAGCCATAATAAGAAACATCCTTTTGCCCTCCAATTTTGGTTCAATTTCAACCTTACCTTCTTCAGTAAGTGCAGCTGTAAACCGGGCTAAAAGATCACGACCACGATCAGAAAAAACGATTGAACGACCAACAAAGTGCACATATGCCTTAATCTTAGCGCCTTCTCCAAGGAAGGTTTTGGCATGCTTAACTTTGAAATCAAAGTCGTGTTCATTTGTGTTCGGGCCAAAGCGTATTTCTTTCAAAATTACTTTTACCGATTTGGCCTTCAGTTCCTTGTTTTTCTTTTTCTGCTCGTATTTGAACTTCGAAAAATCTACAATTCTACAAACCGGTGGGTTGGCAGTTGCAGAGATTTCAACAAGGTCTAATCCTTGACTTGAAGCCAATTTCAAGGCTTCTTCAATGGGATAAATACCAGTTTCTACATTTTCACCCGTGACTCTTACTTCGCGGGCCATAATGCGATTGTTTATTCGATTTGTTATCTCTTCTCTCAAGCAGATTCCGTGATAAGGGCCGCAAATATAGGCATTTTCAGTTTACAGCCTTCAATTCAAAATTAATTTTTAAGATATCGGCATAATCTTCTCCGATTTGCTTCATATCCTCATCTTCAATCTCGTATTGCCAAATAATCCTTGCAACATTTCCCGAACGGGTAAGGCCTTGTACCATTTTGCAAATTCTGAAAATATATTCACTCGAGGTTGAGTTGAAATATGAAAGGCAAAGTTCCAGTCTGGTTTCTGGAGCAGGATTTTGAATGTATTGCTGAAGCCAATGAATTACCGGACTAAAAAATTCTTCAGGGTTTTCGGGAAAAACTCGGCCTTTTAAAAGTAGCTCTCCGCTGATTGCCTGAAATGAGATTTCAGGTGTTTTAAATGATTGTTCAAGAATGAGATTTTCCATTGATGTCCAATAAGAAGGCTAGGTAAATTAAATTGAGTTGATTGTCGTAATGTACTGTTTGCAGCTTTGAGGACTTTGCATATTTAAAACAAATATCCAGACCAAGATTGCCTGGTTTTTCCAAATTCTGCGTTTTTAGGGATACTTTCTCAACAAATGATTCGCGTCGGTTTTCGAGTTTTTCCAGATAATCGTGTTTCGAATTCAAGCGCTTACAACAATTATCATCAGCATAATTCAGGCTTGCAATTTCCAAAAGGCCGATCTTTGGATTTCTGATCCTAAGCATGGACAAACGACTGCGATTGGAATGGTTTTTCAAATTCTGAAACATTTCCATAGCCACAGATAACAGTCTTTTGCCCACAATAGCAGTAAGATTTAGTGATTTCGAAACAGATTCAATACTGCGAAAGGCTATCTCATCACTAATTTCATGATTCACAGGAATAAGGATTTCCAGAAGGGGACTTTTCATCAAGTGGAATTTGGCGCGCATGCAATGTAGGACTATGTTTGCAATTATTGTCCAAAGGATTGTTGAATTATGATGCGATTTATTCCAGTCTTTCTTTTTATAACGGCTTTTACCTTAAATTCTTGTAAGAAAATAAGTGACCTAAATTTCACACTCCTTCGGGTTCCATTGTCACAAGACTTTCGGATGCAGCTTGATACAATTGGCGGAGGAAGTCCGGATTCGGCCTTTTTTTCAATCACTAAAAGTTTTGATCTGAAGTCGAATATGGACTACCTTACAAGTAGGAGCAAACTTTTGCAAGTGGATATTGAAAAGGTAGAATACCAGATAAAATATGTTGGAGAAGGAAGCGGTGATAGCCTTATCGAGGCAAAATTTGAATTCAAGGAATCCGGAGCTGCTAATTTTCAATTGCTTACCAGCGATTCTAATCGAAAATTAGTGAAAGACCTTGTGAAAGAAATGTCTGTGGACGTTGCAGCGAATCAGAAACTCGCCGAAATTTTTAAATCAAATAATCCAGTTGTCGAAATTAGGTGCTCCGGAAGGATGAATAAGCGGCCGCTGGACTTTATAATTGCACCGGTTATTCACCTGAGTCTTAAAAACAAAATTTAATTACAAAATGAAAAACAAATCAACTAAAGTTTTTGCTCTACTTCTAATGGTATCCTTTTCTGCAAGTGCGCAGG
Source organism: Spirosoma fluviale (assembly GCA_945902135.1). Classification (GTDB taxonomy): domain Bacteria; phylum Bacteroidota; class Bacteroidia; order Cytophagales; family Flexibacteraceae; genus CAMDMI01. Next base: position 901 of record CAMDMI010000014.1, on the reverse strand, counting down.
AAATTTTTAAATTTAATTCTTCAGGCGGAGGATTTAATTTCATGGTTGGAAAGCAGGGCTATGACGCGAGTCCGTATTTTAACAAGGATACAGCCGACTTGAGCTCCGCAATTGTGTACGATTCTGCCAGTAATACTACGAGCGCTGCAAATTTTGTAAAGCCTGCTACAGGTATGCTTAATTTTGGTTTTCAGGGTTATGGTTTATTTAAAAGCATCATTATGGGTGGTGAGCTTAACATTGGAATCGGAAGTTCTTTATCCGGCGAACAAAAAAGAGGAATTGGCCTTGGAGCTGTTACAAATTATGGCACTACTTCAACTCAATCCTTTGGAGGCAATTTGATGTTCAATGTTGGAATGGTGGCCCTTCGTAAAAAAGGCCTCATTGTTTATCCATTAATCGGTCTTGGATTTGGGACATCTGGAATCAGAATGAAAGCCTCTGCTAAGGACCGCTTTTATCCATTTATTACTGGTGTTGTTACAGATCTAAACCAGCAGAATATGTTGGTTTGGACTTCCAATGCGGTATTTGATATCGGTTTGGGTGCCCAATATATTTTCGGAAAATCAACTGAAGACAATGCCAAAGGTTTTAGCCTTGGGTTTAGAGTTGGCTACAACACTCAATTTGCTACAGACAACATTAAAGTAAACGAGAAAAATGCCATTAATCATCCGGATTGGGTTGATAAAAAACCTACACTCCCAAAAATTGGCGCTTCTGGTTTTTATGCAAAACTCCTGATTGGTTTTGGCCGTATTGGCGAGAACAGATAGTTTGAAATTTCAAAAATTGATCCTTCTAAAAGGCGGCTTCGGTCGCCTTTTTTTATTCCGGAAATCGGTCGAGAAAGGATTGACCATCAAAATTATCCGCCGGCTTTAGGCCTAAATTA
>CAMDMI010000013.1 GCA_945902135.1 Spirosoma fluviale | reverse complement strand
TAACTCACTGCCAACAAGACATTTTTGATGTCTTTCTCCCCTGTGTACTTTATCAGACTGGCATAGGTTTTCAGAAAATAAAATGGGACAATCCGCACGAACACCACGAAAGCCAGGGTGTAAGGGGCAGACTCAAAAACATGAGGTGGAATCTGGAAGTTGAAGCGTAGTGCGTTTGCCGTAATGAGAGAAAAAATCACCACCATCACATCCAAGCTCAAAATTAGAAACCTTGAAAGCAGGGCTTTGGTAAGAAAATTTCTTATGCTAATGCGCATTCAATTTTATGGTAATTGGGCAGAGGTTCAAATTTATTCAATTATCCCCACTAACAAATTGACCTATATTACCCAACGGGTAATATTTAGTCCAAAAACCCTACACTATTACAGTTTATGGGGTATCAATCGGCGGCCATTACCGGAACCCCGGTTTTTAATGACTCAAGTGCGGCAAAGCAGGCAAGGTGGGTGTTTCTAATGGATTGCCAGTCAATAGGATATATTCCTCCAGTTTTGTTCAGGGCAGACACTAGGCCAAACATTGATTGATGTCCTTTATCTTGTCCGGATTTCATACCTGAAAAACCCCTTGTACCAAATCCATCTAGTTTCCGAAAATTGTCCAGTATCAAATTTTTACCGGAGAAGAAAACTTCAACCCTCTCCTTGCTATAGGCCTTAGAACCATTTGCAAAATAATTGATCACACCAATGGAGCCATTTTTGTAACGGAGATGAATCGATGCCACATCTGTTGTCTGATCCGCATGAACGCCCATTGCTGTCATAAAAACTCTATCTACCTCTGAACCTGTCAGAAAGGAAATCAAATCCACAAAATGACAAGCTTCTCCTAGGATTCGCCCTCCACCCTGCTGAAGGTCATGGACCCAGCTTTCCGGTGGAATAAACCCCGCGTTCATTGTAGCAATTACAGAAATTGGGCCAGGATTATTGCCAATAATTGACTTCATTTTTACTGCAAAAGGCGAAAACCTTCTGTTGAAACCAAGCATTACATGGCGTCCACTTTCCTTTATTGCCGCATCAATAGTATCCAGCTCTTCCCGACTAAGGGCCATCGGTTTCTCCACAAAAACATCCTTTCCTGCTTTTAGTGCAGCAAGTGTCATGGGCGCATGAAGGTGGTGCCTGGTGGTGATGATTGCAAGACCTACCGAAGCTGAATTCAATAGCTCGTGGTAATCGGTGGTGGATGCCGGTATGCCGTACTTTTTTGCGAGAAAAGTTCCACTTACACCTGTATTACTGGCGATGATTGCCAGATTTGCGCCTACCTTTTTAAGGGCTGGAAGCATGGTCATTTTGGTGTAATTGCCAGCACCAATAATACCGATTCCAGCTTTGGCCGAAATTTCCTGTCCTTTTGTATGAACCATCCGGGACGGATCAGGATTTTCGTCATAAACCAGAATGCTGGCAATTGTCTTTCGACCGGCCATTGAACCATAAATTTCCTGAAAATCATCCAGTTTTACCCTTTCTGAAATGAGAGAAGAAACTTGAAGACGGCCCCTCGAGATTGCCTGAAGAATTGCCTCGAAATTGCGCTTCTCGGTCCAGCGAACAAAAGGCAGTGGATAATCTATTCCCCGGGCTTCATAATCTTCATCATACCGACCCGGACCATAGGAACAAGACACCTGAAAACTCAGTTCCTTTTCATAGAATTCTGAGCGGTTTAATTCAAGGCCGGTTACCCCAACCAGAACGATTCGACCTCTTTTCCTTGACATTCGAGCCGCCTGACTAACAAGCGTAGAATCCTTTGTGGATGCTGTGATTAAAACGGCATCCGTGCCGATTCCTGCGGTCATGTCCTGCACAAGCCTTACCACATCGCTTGATTCAGAAACCTGAATTGTTTCGATGCCTTTTTCACCTGCAATTCTGATTTTTTCCGGATCAAGGTCAATCCCAATTACGCGACATCCGTTTGCAAGCAGAAGTTCTGCGCTTATTAAGCCAATCAATCCAAGGCCAAAAACCACAACAGTTTCACCAAAAGCGGGATTTAGCAAGCGAATTCCTTGCAAACCAATAGAAGCAATAACTGTAAAGCTTGCCTCCTCGTCACCAACATTGTCTGGAATTCTGGCCGCCAGATTGGTAGGTACACAAACAAATTCAGCATGTGCGCCATTGCTGGCAACTCTATCCCCAACAGAAAACCCATGCACCCCCTCTCCTACTTCAAGCACAACACCCACATTGCAATAGCCTAAGGGAATTGGCTGCTCCAACTTGCTGAAAACAGCCTCGAGCGTTGGCATTAAACCATCCGACTTGATTTTATCAAGCACCATTTTCACCTTTTCAGGTTGTTGACGGGCCTTAGAAATCAAGCTTGATTTTCCAAACTCAACGAGCATCCGTTCTGTTCCAATGGAAACAAGGCTTCGGCTTGTACGAATCAAGATATGCCCTTTTCGCACCAGTGGCGCAGGGACAGTTTCAAGGATGGTTTCGCCTGTTTTAAATGACTGAATTATCTGTTTCAAAGGGGATAAGCTAAGGCTGCAAATATGGCCATTCGAAAATAAAGAATCTAAAGGCGTTTCAGCCTGCGGGCTCTGGCTTTGAATTCAAACCAAAGCCAAACTAAAAATTGGTTTCAGACTTTTAAGGTAGAACCAACTTCCTTTTTCCATCAGAATCAATGGAAACCGAAATTCCGGATGGCTTTACCAACCAGGAACCGTTTTTCCGCAAAACACCCCAAAATCCGTTTTCTTTTGCATAAGCAATGCCGCCAACGAAAGGCAGGACCTCAGAGAATTTTGCAGGAATTACCATGCGCCCGGCGTGGTTTGCAAAACCCCAATTACCTCCAGTTTTTACTGCCACATTGCCTTCTGAAAACATCTTAAAATCTTCAAATTCAATATTTCCAGCCCATTTTCCCTGGGCATCCATCATTTGAGTGGCATTGCCATTTCGTCTGAATAATTTTCCTTCACCCGCGTCAAACCAAACACAATTGCAAGCGTCCGTAAGCTCTTTTCCCTTCTCATCCATTAACAAGGACTTGCCTTTTTTATAAAAAACCAGAGGAAAACGCGCCTCGTCCTGATTGCGAAATACAAGCTGAACCGAATCAAATTTATTCTCTGTAATCCATTTTCCATCCGAACTGGCTAAGCCCCATTTTTTATTGACAGAAGCAACAATCAGCTTTCCTGTTGCAGGCAAAACGGCTTCAAAATTTCCCTGATGCAGTAATTTTCCCTTCTCAGAATAAAGGCTTTCAAATCCACCTTTTTTTCCTGCGAAACAAATCCCAGCGCTGGTATGAAATAAACGAATGCTTGAAAATTCTTCCTGAATCACACGGGTGGAAAGCCCTTTAAACAAAACACAATTTGAACCAGAATAACAGGCAGAATACGATTCACCTAGTGGCACAATTTGGTCGAAAAACTGGCCTTCAACAGGATTAGATGAAGAAATCAAAGTAAGCTTTCCACCTTTCCATGCGCGGATTCTATCTGCCGGATCCTGAAGGTTAAGTGAATCCCAAACCACCGCCGCAAGCGGAACATTTTTGGCGTCCTGCAAAGCAAATCGACCAGCACCCAATGGGATGCTAAGCCAATCCCTACTTTCAGAAAGCCTTACCGCCGGATGAACCGGCTGAACATTCCACTTCTTTCGGGATGGAACCCAAAATCCTGTTTTTCCATCCAGTTCCACCAAGGCAAAATCCGCATTCAAAACCTGCGATGAAGTATACCGGGCCGTCGGAAGACAATACTCACCACGGCTGTTGATAATCTGTACAGAATCCGCCACTTTGGTAACGGCGAAACCTTTCATAAATGGTGAAATTGAATCGAAGCGTTCGGGCAATAATTCTGCACCTTTCAAGGTACGCAAGCCAGATTTGCCATCAAGCCTTGTCTGAAGATAATTCCAATTCAGTACAATGCTAGAAAACTGAGGTCTGAGTGTTATGAAGGCGAGGCTGTTAAAAGCACCGAATTTCCTCTCCTTGGATTCATAAATAAAGAAGCCAGAACCCACTTTCTTTAAGGAACGCATACCGGAAATAATGACGCGCCCATCTCCGGTATAAATTAAATCCTGCAAAGAATTCAGCCTGCCAATGGCCGCTGAATCACTGATAATGGAAACATCTTCATACTTCGGCACAAGAAGCATACGGCCAGTTTCTTTGCTGATAAGTCCCCAGAAGCCCGCTTTTTTTACCCACGTTGCCACCCCGCTGTAGAGATTCAGCTCTTTAATTTCCTCGTACATTGGCTGAATAAGCATCCGCCCCTGTTCATTAACCAATCCATACAAACCGCCTTTTTTTGCCCAGCCCTTGCCATTCGAAAACGAAGCGATCTCCTCAAATTCAGCGGGCACAACTAAAATACCTTCACAATTGATAACCCCGAATCGATTGCCCTGCTGCACAATGGCCGTTTTGCCTACAAATGGTTTGGCTTTTAAAAAAATAGGTGGAACCCGGTATTCGCCCAAGGCATTGATGTAACCAAAAAGCCGGGTCTTTTTGTCCTTTTTGGAAAAGAGTTCTTCATCACAATCATAGCCTTGTGCCAGCAAAGCAGCCGGAAGCAAAAGGCAAATGCCAATTTGAAATAGCAGGCTAAATCTCTTATTATGAAGTAAATGCATAATTCAAAAGTAATAAAATGCCGGCAAAGCCGGGAATGGTTCAATGAAAATACTCGTCCAGTTTTTTACCTCTTTGAAGGTAATCGGGATAATCCAGAAGGGCATCTCTTTTTTTCTTTTCTTCATCTGAAAGCTTCCACTTTCCAAAAATAAAGGAATACGATTTCCAGGTCATCGCGTCCATATGCATGATCTGCCGCTGGTATTGAAAGGATTGAAAAATATTCAGTAGCAGGAAAAATAAAACAAATGCGATCAATCCAATTCGGAATTTTCGAACTTCCTGTAAAAGGAGCGCCAAGGGAAATGCAAGAATTCCCAGGGTTGGGATAAAAGCCCGAAGACCAAAACATCCTCCATACCACCAGCAATACCAACTGAGTACAATAAAAATATTAATGGGAAGATACCAGAGTATGGCAGAAAAATATGGCTTCAAGTTTTCCTTAACCGCAAGAAATGGCAAACCCAAAAAGGCCATTGCTGCCAGCGGTGTATAAATAAACCAACCTTTACGAAAACCAAAAAGCCCATACCAAATTTGAGAAGGCCGGTCAAAATAAAAACCTTCTTGTTCATAGGTGTAAGCCACCCAGCTTCCTGTGGCAAATTTCCAGAACAAGAAAATGGGGAAAATGAAAATGCCAAATGCCAGAATTCCGGAAAAGATTTCTTTTCCAAATTGAATCAACTTTTGAACTGAAAAACCAGACTGTTTCCAGCGAAGAAATAAGAAACCGATTGGAACCAGTCCAAACAGAATTTCGGTTGGCCTGATGCACGCACTAAATCCTACACAGGCACAGGCAAATGCAAAAAATTGCCACTTTTCCTCCCGCCACCAGTTATCCAGAAAATAGAGCATCAGGCAGAATACAAACAACAAATAATTGTGGGTAACGCCCGCCTGAAGCACACCATAAAAAAAGACATTGGTGCCCAGCAAAAGCAAAATCACGGTAGCAAAAACCACCCCACGACTGAAATATCTGGCTAGAATATGGGCAAGAATCCAGAAGGCAAGGCAGGTAAAAAACAAGGTTGAAATTGCAATTGCCAGGCGATAAGGAGGGGAATAACCTGTTTGTTCGTATCCCAAAACGGGTGCCAGAAAATGACCTGCAAGAAAAAATGGAAGTTCCAGAATGGCTGTTCCCGGAGCGTATTTGCTTAGATATCCACCACCCTGGTTCCTGTATAAAAAGTATTTTCGATCAAACTGCTCCGGCATCTGGTCTACAAAACCAAGATTTTCTAAATCGTGATAAATGAAAATTGCAGGCAGATAAATGTAATACCCATTGGCATCCATTTGGAACGGATATTTCGTCCTGAAGCAATTGCCATTCAGCGTTACATATCCGGACAAAATAAAAAACAACACGACCAGCACTTTCTTGCTGGATACCCAATCAGGAAGTGGTTTGTTATAAAAACCCATTGAGGCAAATAAAGGCAGAATTTTACCGAATCGAAAACCAAAATATGCCCATTTCATGGCTTTTACTCAGCCTTGAAAAACTTAATATGCATCTTTGGTGTTAGTAATTTATGAAAGTCCTAATTGCCGGAGGATCGGGCTTACTCGGAAAAAAACTGAGTGATATTTTAATTACTCAAGGCCATGAAGTGGCCTGGCTAAGTCGTCAAAAATCCAAGCACGCTGCCACAATTCGTCTATTTCACTGGAATCCAGATAAGTACTTCATTGAACCTGAAGCTATTAATTGGGCAGAAGCCCTAATTAATTTAGCTGGGGCCAGCATTGGCGAAACAAAATGGACCCGTTCGGGAAAAGAGGAAATTCTCAGAAGCCGCACAAAATCTGTTGAAACCCTGACCAATTGTTTTAGCAAAAGGCCCGAACCACTTGAGGCTTTTTGCGGTATTTCAGGCGCAGGATATTATGGAAAAGGCGATTTCGCTTTTAAAGAAGCCGATTCACCGGGCCTAGATTTCCCAGCGCGGGTAGCAAAAGAATGGGAAGATTGTTACCTGGAATTCCAAAGCCAATGCAAGCCGAAGCATTTTTCAATCATTCGAATGGCAGTTGTGCTTTCTTTGGAAGGAGGCGCCTTACCAAAAATTATTCAACCAATCCGATTGGGAATTGGCTCAGATCTTGGAAATGGCAAACAGCCATTCAATTGGATTCACATCACCGACGCATGCAGCATCCTTTGTGAATCTTTACTTTGGGATGGAATCTTTAATGCCTCGGCACCAGAAAAAACCAACAACCACACCCTGACCAATTCAATTGCCAGCATCCTACAAAAGCCCATCATATTGCCTGCGGTTCCTGCATTCGCATTAAAACTTGTCTTGGGTGAAAGGGCCACACTGGTACTGGAAGGAAACCACTCCGATGTTTCAAAATTGATCAAACAGAGCTTCAAATTCAGCTATCCGGACCTTAACTCTGCTCTTATCCAAATTCTAAGCACATAAAAAACCCCGCCTTTTGGGGCGAGGTTTTACATTGAGAACGGAATTGAAAATTATCCTTTGGTCGCACTCTTAAGCGCCCTTGGAATTTCAACGGTAACCACCGGAACTGCCGAAGGATTCAAGATTTTGTAATTATCGGTTGGAATTGAACTAACCTTTATAGTTTTTCCAAGGTCAAGTTCAGTAACATCAATGGTAACAAAGTCAGGAAGGTTTGCAGGCAAAGCGGATACTTTCACCTTACGAAGCCTTTGAACAAGCTTACCACCTTTGGCAACACCTTCTGAATTACCAACCATTTTTACAGGAACCTCGATGCGAACTTCCTTGTCTGCTTGAAGTTCTAGGAAGTCAGCATGCAGAATGATGTCGTTCACTGGGTGAAACTGAATATCCTGAAGTACTGCCTGAAACTTTTGACCTTCAACATTCAGATCCACAATGTGTGCATCTGGTGTATAAACCAAAGCCCTGAAAAGATACATTGGAACAGAGAAGTGAACCTGCTCCTTACCACCATAAAGTACACATGGCACTTCGGCCTTTAAGCGAAGGTCTTTGGAAGATGTCTTTCCGAGATTCGCTCTTTTAAACCCTACAATCTCTACTGATTTCATTTTGAATATAATTTATGTGAAAAAAAAACTAAAGAAAAAGCGTGCTAATCGATTCCTGGGCATGCACCCTGCGAATTGCCTTGGCAAAAAGCGGAGCAATACTAAGAACCTTTATTTTAGGATGATATTCCTTCGGAGGAATTGAGTCTGAAACTACAATTTCTGTAAGCGCAGAATCCGCAATTGTCTGAAAAGCATTGCCTGAAAAAATACCATGGGTACAAAATGCACGCACGCTAAGTGCACCTTTCTCCATAATGATTTCAGCAGCACGGCAAAGTGTTCCGCCGGTGTCGACTATGTCATCAATCAAAATCACATGACTGTCTGCAACATCTCCAATTACCTGCATGGTGGCAATTTCATTTGCCCGAACACGGTGCTTGTCGCAAACAGCAAGTTCTTTGTTAAAATGCTTGGCATAAACCCTCGCCCTTCCAACTCCACCTACATCTGCAGAGGCAAACATAAACTTGCCTAAATCAAGTTCTTTGATGTATGGCACAAAAAGGGCTGTTGCATCCAAGTGGTCTACAGGAAAATCGAAAAATCCCTGAATTTGTCCTGCATGAAGATCCAATGTCATGAGTCTTTGAAAACCAGCGGCCGTCAACAAATTGGCAACCAATTTTGCACCGATTGCTACACGAGGTTTGTCTTTTCTGTCCTGACGAGCATACCCAAAATAAGGAATAACGGCAGTAATGTTACAAGCAGAGGCCCTTCTTACTGCATCTGCCATGAGCAAAAGCTCCATCAAATTATCGGAAGGGGCACAAGTGGCATTGATCAAAAAAACATCCTCACCCCGAATTGACTCGTAAAACTCAGGAGCCATTTCTCCATCGCTGAACTTGTTAATTTTCAATTTACCGAGCGGTGCTCCATAATGCTCGGCAATTTGCTCCGCTAATTGGTGACTGATACTGCCCGAAAATATTTTTACTGCTGACATTAGATGTTTTGTTCAAAACGGGAGTGCAAAGGTAGGATTTTCGAATTTAATTTGCAGTATAAAAACAGGTGTTGAACTCAAAAAGATAAATGCTGCGGGATTATTTTTTTCATCATGTCGGGCAAACTTCCCCGGAACCTATGGCATTGGAAATCAGCCACGGTCAAGGATGCTGGCTTTATGACACGGATGGCAAGAAATATCTGGATTTAATCTCCGGCATTTCTGTGAGTTCTCTTGGGCATTCCAACCCAAAAATTACAGCGGCAATTCACAAACAAACCGACCTGCACCTGCACACGCTTGTGTATGGCGAACACATCCAGGCACCACAAGTCCTTTTGGCAAAAGCTTTGGCTGAAACACTTGAAGGAACAGGAATTGACAAGTTTTTCTTTGTGAATTCAGGCTCTGAAGCCATCGAAGGTGCGATGAAACTGGCGAAAAGATATACCGGTCGTTTTGAATTTTTGGCCTGCACGCAATCTTATCACGGAAGTTCCCACGGAGCTCTTTCTTTGGGAAGTGATGAATATTGGAAACAGAATTTCAGGCCTCTGCTTCCTGGCATCGGGCACATTCACTTTGGAAAAACAGAAGACCTTGAGCGAATTAACCAAAACACTGCGGCCATTTTCATTGAAACCATTCAAGGAGAAGCAGGCGTTCGAACTGCGGATGCCGCTTATTTTCAGGCATTGCAAAAGCGCTGCAACGAAACGGGCACACTTCTAATTCTCGATGAAATTCAGGCCGGTTTTGGTCGCAGTGGAAAATTCTGGGCATTTGAGCATTATGGAATTGTTCCGGATGTATTGGTAATGGCCAAGGCAATGGGCGCAGGAATGCCAATCGGGGCCTTTGCCGCCAACAGCAAATTGATGGAAACTTTAAGCCAAAACCCTGTGCTTGGCCATATTTCAACTTTCGGAGGTCACCCACTTTCTTGTGCTGCTTCTCTGGCCGGACTGGAATTTATTCTGAAAAACAAGTTGATTGATTCTGTGGATTCAAAAGTGAATCTGTTTCATTCGCTGCTGAAACATCCCGAGATAATTGAATTACGGTCAGCAGGTTTGCTGATGGCACTTGAACTTGGAAGTTTCGAAAAAGTAATGGGTTCAATTCGGTATTGCCTCAGTCATGGACTAATCACAGACTGGTTTCTTCATTGCAACACCGCACTGCGAATCGCCCCTCCCCTCACCATCTCTGAAGAAGAAATTAATTTCGCCTGCAAACTCATTCTGGAATCACTTGATTATCAGCCTGAGGAAATCACCAATTGAGCAAATGAATCCGTGCCGGGTTTTCCGGCCTTTTGCCTAATTTTGCAGCCCTGAAATTTCAGGTATTAGGCAAAATTCTATCTTCCAAATGAGTGTATATCCGCAACCCGGCAATCTTGATTTCCATGCCATCTCTGATGAAATTCTACTTTGGTGGAAACAAGAAAGCGTATTTGAAGCATCCATAAGCTCAAGAGAAGGTGCTGAACCTTATACCTTTTTTGAAGGACCACCCTCAGCCAACGGCACTCCCGGCATTCACCATGTGATGGCCCGCACCATCAAAGATATTTTCTGCCGGTATCAAACCCTGAAAGGCCGTCAGGTAAAAAGGAAAGGCGGTTGGGACACGCATGGTCTTCCCATCGAACTTCAGGTAGAAAAGGAATTGGGCATCACCAAAGATGATATCGGAAAGAAAATCTCAGTAGAGGAATACAACCTCAAATGCAGAGAAGCGGTGATGAAATTCACCGATCAATGGAATGAGCTTACGGAAATGATGGGCTACTGGGTGGATCTGGATGATCCGTATATCACCTATAAAAATGAATATATAGAATCGCTTTGGTTTCTGCTTAAGAAACTATACGACAAAGGCTTGCTCTATAAAGGATACACCATTCAGCCCTTTTCACCCGCGGCCGGCACTGGACTTAGTTCACATGAACTCAACCAACCGGGCACTTATCGGGATGTAAGAGATACTTCCATCGTGGCGCAGTTTAAGGTATTGCCTGGTGAAAAATCAGCCGCTCTGCTTGGCATTTCAGATGCAGAGGTTTTCATCCTTGCATGGACAACCACTCCCTGGACACTTCCTTCAAATTCGGCCCTCACCGTTGGAAAAAATATTGATTATCAACTAATCCGAACCTTCAATCCGTACACACACTTGCCCATATCGGTGCTTTGTGCCAAGGAAAGGGTATCCGCTTATTTTCCTGAAGCAGGGAAAGACCTCTCGCTTGAATCTTTCAAAGCAGGTGATAAAATTATCCCATGGAAAGTAATTGGAGAATGGAAAGGTGCTGACTTGGAAGGCATTGAATATGAGCAGCTCATGCCTTATGTTCAGCCGGAAGGAAATGCTTTCAGGGTAATTACCGGTGATTTTGTTACTACAGAAGATGGAACAGGCGTTGTCCATACGGCCCCAACTTTCGGAGCCGACGATTTCCGGGTTGCGCAGCAGCACGGAATTCCAGCCATTCTGGTAAAAGATGAAGACGGAAAACCTGTGCCTTTGGTAAACCGACAGGGCCGGTTTGTAAAAGAAGTGATTGACTTTGTTCTCGAACCTGTAAAAGAGCAATACCTGAGTGAAGAAGAAAAAGAAGATGCCATGCGTCTTCAGGGGCGAGACAAATACCTTTCTGTGGATGAACGGATTGGCATAAAACTCAAAACCGAAAACAGGGCATTCAATGTCCAGAAATTTGAGCACTCGTATCCACATTGCTGGAGAACTGATAAACCAATTCTCTACTATCCACTTGACAGCTGGTTTATTCGTACCACCGCTGTGAAGGACAAAATGGTTGCACTCAACAAACAAATCAATTGGAAGCCGGAAAGTACTGGCACAGGCAGATTTGGCAATTGGCTGGAAAACTTGGTAGACTGGAACCTCAGCCGCAGCCGATATTGGGGAACACCTCTACCAATCTGGAGAAATGATGCCGGCGAAGAAATTTGCATCGGCAGCATTGCCCAGTTAAAATCTGAAGTTGAGGCAGCGAAAAATTCAGAAAATCTAAATACAGAACAATCTGAGGCCAATGCCGCATTTTTAGCTGCGGTAGAAGCAGGAAACTTCGATCTGCACCGGCCTTATGTGGATAATATTTATCTTGTTTCGAAAAGCGGACAAGTTTTGATTCGTGAAACAGACCTCATTGATGTTTGGTTTGATTCCGGTGCCATGCCGTATGCACAATGGCATTTTCCTTTTGAGAATAAAGACACATTCTTAAAGAATTTCCCGGCAGATTTTATCTCGGAAGGCGTTGACCAAACAAGGGGCTGGTTCTTCACACTTCATGCCATTGCAAGTATGTTGAGTGATGATTCTGAAATCGCCGGCAATCTTAGTCCAGCCTTCCTGAATGTAGTTTCCACCGGACTTGTACTCGACAAGGATGGCGAGAAAATGAGCAAGCGAAAGGGGAATGTAATCAACCCGTTTGATGCCTTAAGGAAATATGGACCAGACCCGGTGCGCTGGTATATGATTACCAATTCCAATCCCTGGGACAATCTGCGTTTCAACCTTGAAGGAATTACCGAAGTAAGAAATAAATTCTTCGGAACTCTTGCCAATACCTATAGTTTCTTTGCCCTTTACGCCAACATCGATGGCTACCGGGCAGGTCAAAATCCACATATTCCTGCCGAAAAACTCACAGAGACTGACCGCTGGATTTTATCCAAGCTCAACTCTTTGGTAAAAGAAGTGGATGCTTGTTATGAAGATTATGAACCCACAAAAGCGGGAAGAGCCATTCAGGATTTTGTGGCCGACCAACTATCTAACTGGTATGTGAGGCTTGGACGGAAACGGTTCTGGCGCGGGGAATTGAATGAAAATAAAATTGCGGCCTATCAAACCCTCCACGAATGCCTGAGCACCGTTTCCAGGTTGATGTCGCCAATTGCGCCTTTCTTTTCAGAATGGCTTTATAAAGCGCTTTCTGGAAATGAAAAATCTGCTGCTGCCGATTCTGTTCACCTGAGTATTTTTCCAAAGTACAATCCAGCCATGGAAAACCTTGAGCTGGAGGCCGCAATGGAACTTGCCCAAAGGACATCTTCCTTGGTGCACTCGCTGCGAAAAAACCACAAGCTAAAAGTAAGGCAACCTTTAGGCAGAATGCTGATTCCGGTTGTTTCTCCAACCTTCAGAAAGCGAATGGAACAAATAGAAGACCTGATCCTGTCAGAAGTGAACATCCGTAATCTGGAATACATCGAAAATACAGCAGGACTTGTGGAAAAATCTGCCCGACCCAATTTCCGCAAACTTGGAAAATCACTGGGTCCAAAGTTGAAGGCATTTGGGGAAGCCGTAGCCAATATCTCACAGGAAGAAATTATCCGCTATGAAACCTTGGGCAATCTTGAAATTCTGGTGGATGGCGAAAAGTTCCAGCTTGAGACAGATGACCTGGAAATCCGTTCTGAAAACATTCCAGGCTGGGTTGTGGCCAATGACCTTGAAATCACGGTGGCGCTTGACCTTGCACTCAGTGACGACCTTTTAATGGAGGGCATTGCCAGGGACATTGTCAACCGAATTCAGAACCAAAGAAAAGACATAGGACTGGAGGTAATGGACAAAATCAAAATTCTGTTTAACCGAAACGATAAAGAACTGGTTAACAAAGCGATTGAGTCACACCGAGAATACATTTGCACCGAAACCCAGGCCAATTCACTTGAATTTCAAGACGGCGATAGACTTCCCAACGAACTCGAAATGGAAGAAACCAGCCTTTGGTTTGGTATAGAAAAATTTTAATAAACGGCGACTTTAAAATCTGACATCAGGTATTTCCAAGCATTTTAGGAAAGGAAAAATCTGGTGCCAGATTCACTAAAATTAAAGGCTGAAAGCAGATACGGAGCAAGCCTGAACAGCCAGAAATGGCGCTCCCTTAGTTGATCAAATCAAAAAGCCGATTCCATCGGATACCGTCTAGAACAAAGCTATTGTCCGGGTCGACAGACAACCAGATAAACCAAGCCTTTCCAACCACATGGTCGTTTGGTACAAATCCCCAGTATCTGCTGTCCAGTGAATTATGGCGGTTGTCACCCATCATCCAGTAGTAGTTCTGCTTAAAGGTATAGGAAGTGATTTCTTTTCCCTCAATAGAAACCTTTCCGTTGCTGATGCGCACATTATCGTTGTACTCATAATTTTTGATGACCGTGAAATACCGCTCGATGTTGTCCGGGCTAAGTTCAATTTTCATCCCTTCCTTTGGAATGGTAATTGGACCATAAAAATCCTGGTTCCACTTATTGGTTGAATCATATGCGTACACCATTCCCGGATGCTCGTCCATATAATCTGAAATTACAACCCGCTTGATGAAGTCCAATTTTTTTAGTTCATCCGCTTTTTTCGGCGTTAAATGCAAACCGTACACATGAAGTCCTGATTCAGGGTCCTGATATGATTGAATTGGGTCATGAAGATTCATCTTAGGAAATCCATCATCATACCGTGCAATTCCCATATCCTTGAACAAAGAAGGCTTAATCTGTTCGGTAGAAGCTACCCAATACCTGTATTGCAAACCTTCCGGGTTTACCTGTGCTTTGCCATTAATGAAAACCTGCCGATCGCGAACCTCCAGAACATCACCGGATGTGCCGACGCAACGCTTGATATAATTGGTGCGCAAATCAGAAGGATACAAAGAATCACCAGGCCAGTTGAAAACCACGCAATCGCCTTTCTTTACTTCTGAAAAACCGGGAAGTCTGAATTGTGGAAGTTGAATCCAATCCAGATAAGATGGGATGTTGGTGCCCCAGATTTTTTGGTGGGTAAGCGGAACCTGCAAAATGGTTTTAGGCGTACGGGCACCATAATGCAACTTGCTCACAAAAAGATAATCACCAACCAGCAGGGATTTTTCCATTGAAGGTGTTGGAATCGTAAATGGTTCAAAGAAAAACCAACGCACCAAACTTGCCACAACCATGGCAAACAAGAGCGCATCAAACCATTCGCGGACATAATTTTTATTTTGAATCGGATCCGGATTATTGTTTTCCGGTATTGACCAGTTTTCAGTTTTACTTTCCATTCCTCTTTACTTGATTTGCATCACGGAAATAACCGCGACAATTTTCTATTTTGGGGCCACAACTATGTTTGCAAAAGTAGACAAAGACGCTGATTCCAAAACTCATTCTTTTCCATATGCAACATTACGAATCAAGTATTTCCACCCTTGCAGATTGCAAGGCAATTGCAGATCTGGGAAGCAATACTTTTCACCTGTTGGTCGGTCGTTTCCGGGATGGTAAAAAAGAAACCATTCTTCACCGAAAAGAAGCTGTTGGAATTGGCCTGAACGGAATGGCCCTGAAATTAATTCTTCCGGATGCATTGGAAAGGGCCATAAAAACCCTTCAGGATTTTGCGGAAGATTTAGATAAGCTTGGAATAAGTCCAGCCGAGGTGGATGTATTTGCGACCTCCGCATTTCGCAATGCATTGAATGCCGAAGAAGTTCTTGAGGAAATAAAACACCGGACAGGGTTCTGCCCGCAAATTATCAGTGGCGAAGAAGAAGCGTCATTAATCTTTTTTGGCGTGATGGGTTCAGGCGCAATTTTTCAAGATGAAACTTCGCTCATTGTGGACATTGGCGGAGGAAGTGTAGAGTTTATCCTCTGCGATGGAATTAATCCAGTATGGAAACAAAGTTTCGAAAACGGTGGTTTGCGGCTCATGGAGCAATTTCACCAGGTGGATCCGATTCCAGAGAATTCATTAACTGATTTAAAAACACATGCTTTGGATGCTTTACAACCACTGTGGGAAAAAATCAGCAGCCTCAAAAATATTCAGATAATCGGTTGTTCTGGCTCCTTCGATACTTTGGTGGATATGCGAAATGCATCCGTTGGTTTAAATAAAACCTCGGCTGAAAATCAGGCACTTCATTCCTTGAGCAGGGCAGAATTTATGGACTTGTATGGGGCTTTATCCCCGCTGTCTCATGAGGAAAGACTTGCTTTTCCCGGCATGATTCCGCTGAGAGCTGGAATGATGGTTGTGGCCATGGCGCTGATCCATTTGCTGTTGGAAAAATCAGGAGCCGATACAATTCGAGTAAGCACTTATTCACTGAAAGAGGGCGCGCTTTTCAAACATTTTTCAAATGCCTGATTTACAAATTCAAGAATCCGGTTCAGGCGAAATCCCTGCCATCATCGAACTGGCCTGGAAAATCTGGCCACTTTGGTATGAGCCCATCATCGGACCAGAGCAGGTGGTTTTTATGCTGGACGAGATTTACAATTCAGAGAACCTGACAAGTCAGATTCAGAATGGACAGGCATTTTACCTTGTATCCGTGAAAGGAAAAAAAGTCGGATTCTTCTCAATCAATCCAGGCAAGGAATCTATCTGCAGATTGGAAAAACTTTATCTTTTGCCCGAGTTGAAAGGAAATGGAATTGGCAAATTGATGTTGATGCAGGCAGAAAATCTTGCTGCCGGCAGTTCAAACAAAATGCAATTGAATGTAAACCGATTCAATCCTTCACTTGGTTTTTACCTGAATCAAGGATACAAAATCGTGAGCGAAGTTGACATTCCTTTCGGGCCATTTTTTCTGAATGACTTTGTGCTGGAAAAGGAAATTCAAATTGGCCAATAAATCACCATTGATGAAAGTACTCGTTACGGGCGGAAGCGGGATTGTTGGAAGATTCATTATACAAAACTTGCTTCAAAAGGGTTTTGATGTGCATGCGCTTTGCCGGAACCCTGAAAAGGCCGCGCTCAAATTCAAGGCCGATATTGAAAATCTCAAATGGATAAAAGGAGATATTCTGGATGTTTTTTCTCTTGAGGAAGCGCTGAAAGATGTAGATTTTGTAATCCATGCGGCTGGCTTGGTGTCCTTTGACCCAAAAGACCGGGATTTGCTGATGAAAATAAATTGGGAAGGCACTGCAAATGTGGTGAATGCCTGCCTCAACAATTCCGGAGTAAAGAAACTTGTTCATATTTCTTCGGTTTCCTGTCTATCTCCAAGCAAACCCATGCCATCCGAAATAGATGAAAGGCAAGGATTTAATCCAGACAGAAACAGTTCCGACTATTCTGTTTCCAAGTATGCAGCTGAAATGGAGGTTTGTCGCGGAGTGGAGGAAGGCCTTTCAGCGGTGATGGTAAACCCAAGCATTGTTTTGGCGCCGGGAAAGGAAGGAGAAAGCAGCGCAGCCCTTGTGGCTTACGCCATGAAACCCAGAATTTTTCAACCTCCGGGATGGCTTAATTATTTGGATTCCAGAGACCTGGCTGAAATTGTAGTCCGCTTACTTCAGGAAGGACCAAGTGATGGCAACCGAATGGTGGTAAACGCAGGCCATATTCCTTACCCAGATTTTTTCTCCAAAATTGCCGACAAAGTTGGAATTCGACCTCCCCTATTTATTACCGGTCCCATACTTACCGGAATGGCTTGGAGGTTCGCCAGATTGATTTCTGTCATCACAGGAAAAAAACCGCTGCTCACTAAATTCACCGCTGCATCTGCATCAAAAAAGTTCATTTACAAGGGAATAGCGCTTGAGAATGCACTCGGAAAATTCCAATTCAGAAGCCTTGAGGAAAGCCTGACATGGATAATTAAGGAGAATGGCTGATTTTCTCCCCGCCATTGATTAAATTTGACCACCGGATGTAAAAGTCCTAAACCAGTGTTGCGTAAGCATGACAGGAAAGTTTCAAGAAGACAGTGAAGGAAAAGAATGGGTTGACCGCTATGAAAATATGCTGGCCAGTAAATCAGCCGTTTTCCTGGATCTGGAAGCCTGGGAGTATGTAATTTTCCATTATGTAAAATCAGAGCAGCCGAACAAAGCAAGGGTGGCCTGTGAAATGGCGATGGAAACCTATCCATTTTCGGCAGATCTGCTTTTGGACTATGCCCATGTGCTGGCCAATTGCGGCGAAAATGCCACCGCAATGGAGGTTATCACCAAGGCAGAAGCCTTTTTTCCCAACGACATAGACCTCATTGTTTTAAAATGTACTTTATTAAACTTTGAAGGCATGTACCCCGACTCAATTCAATACATCAGGGAATGCCTTGAAACTGAAATTGAGCAAAAGGAAAGACTCTTCCACATTCTGGGAAGTACTTTTTCGCAAATGGGCAAAAGCGAAGAGGCGATTCAATGGTTGAGAAAAGCCCTTTCTGTTGACCCTGGCTACCTTGAATGTCTGGAAGAATTCACAGTTTGTTTGCACGAAGCAGACAAGCTTGAAGAAGTGGTTCCATTCTATCGCAAAGCGCTGGACTTAAATGCTTTCGATGCAGAACTTTGGCTCAGTTTTGCGAATGTACTCAACACAGTGGAGGAGTTTGAAGAAGCCCTTGACGCTGTGGATTATTGCATTGCATTGGAGGAAGAAATGCATGTCGCATATTTCCAAAGAGGCAATACTCTCATGAATCTAGAAAGATTTGCGGATGCCGCACTGGAATATGAAAATGCCATTCAATTGTACGACAAGCAGGCGGAGTATTTCGTTGGACTTGGTGCTGCTTTGGAGGCCTTGGAAAAATTTGATCAGGCAATCCACTGGTTTCGTAAATCAGTAAAAGTTAATCCTGAGCAAGATGATGGCTATTTTGGAATAGGCTCTTGCCTGCTGCGTATGGAGAAATATGCGGAGAGCATACATTTTTTCAACAAGGCAATTCAGTACGACGACGAAAACCCAGACTACTGGATCAGCAAGGCAATCGCCGAATACGGACTTGGCAATATTATATCAGCTGAAGATGCCTTCACAAAAGTGTATGAACTCGAACCTGAGAATGTAGTGCTTTGGCTGGAATGGTCAAACCTCTACTTCGAGCAAGGGGATACAGACAAAGCGGTTTCGATGATGGATGAGGCCATTGCCCTCATGCCGGAGGAGGCGCTACTTTACTACCGCTCAGCAGCCTATCACTTTTCGACTGGAATGTTTAAGGAGGCCATGCTATATCTTGAAAACGGCATTTTACTCGATTATGACAGCCATGCTGTTTTGTACGATTTTTTCGAAGACATTAAAACACAAAAAACCCTGTACAAAATTGTTCAGGACCTCCGAAATAAAGGAAATAAGGGATGAATTACGAGATTAGCAGACTTCCGGAAAGGAGCATAAAACCAAGAAACTCAGGAATTACCATGGCAATGGATAAAGGACTCAGCCTTCGTGAGGCAGAGGATTTTATGTCTGTTTGCTCTGACCATGTGGACATCGTAAAACTGGGCTGGGCAACATCCTTTGTTACCCCAAAACTCAAAGAGAAAATTGAAATTTACCATTCTGCAGGCATACCGGTTTATTTAGGTGGAACCCTTCTTGAAGCATTTATCATCCGAAATCAATTTGAGGATTACCTCAGGATTCTGGACAAATTCGATTTGAAATATGCAGAAGTAAGCGATGGGTCAATTGAACTCGAGCACGACGAAAAATGCAATTACATTAAACGACTTTCGGAAAATGTAACTGTCCTTTCAGAGGTCGGTTCTAAAGACGCTGAGAAAATCATTCCGCCATACAAATGGATTCAGCTTATGAATAAGGAGTTGGAAGCAGGTGCATGGAAAGTTATCGGAGAAGCGCGTGAAGGAGGAAATGTAGGATTGTTCCGCTCATCCGGGGAAGTTCGCGAAGGACTGGTTGACGAAATCCTAACCCAAATTCCATTTGAGAAAATTATTTGGGAGGCCCCACAAAAATCCCAGCAGGTTTGGTTCATCAAATTGCTTGGCACAAATGTAAATCTGGGCAACATCGCACCCAATGAAGTAATTCCACTGGAAACAATTCGTCTTGGTTTAAGAGGAGATACTTTTAATTCCTTCCTTTAATCAATAGAAATTGAATTCCTGAATCAGCCGGGAAATGAAAAACAGCCTCTACCTATCCGGGCTTATTCCGGACACATTGCCGGAGTTCTCCATTTCAGATTCTGAAGTTTGGAATTCTGAAACGCACCTTGTGAAAGGAGAACACATTCTGGTTGCAGCTCCCTCAGGCAAAGGCAAAACCTCCTTTATTTCAATCCTTTACGGCCTTAGAAAGGATTTTAAAGGGACTTATTATATCAACGAAACCAACAGCAAGGAAATAAATCCAGCGGAATGGTCTAAAATCAGATCCACCGAAATCAGCATTGTATTTCAGGATTTGAGGCTGTTTTCAGAATATACTGTGGCCGAAAATCTGCTTATTAAAGGTCGGCTGAATGAATCTGAATATGTGAAGGAAGAATCCTTCAGCATGTGCCAAGCCCTTGGAATTGGAAATTTGTTTGAGAAAAAATGCGGGCAACTTTCATTTGGTGAGCGACAAAGGGTTGCCATTGTTCGCGCATTGCTGCAAAATGCGTCTTACTTTATTATGGATGAGCCATTCAGCCATCTTGACCAAAAAAATACTGAATTGGCCCTTGAGCTTATTCTCAAAAAGACCAGGGAGCAGAACGCCGGGCTTTTTATTACCAGCTTAGGAAGTGATTATGGCTGGAATTTTGACCGAATTTTGAAACTTTAATTCGATCGCCAGGGAACCATCATGGTAAACTCAGGAATGTTTACAGGAAACTCCTGATTGTCCACAATTCTGCGCATTCTGTAAGTACCAACCATTTTTCCAATTCCGGATTTCAGGTTGCAACCACTTACATATTCATGACTTTCTCCAGGCTCCAGAATTGGTTGTTGACCAACAACTCCTTCTCCTTCAACTTCCCGCGCTTCGCCAAAAGAATCTGAAATTAGCCAATGCCGTCGGATAAGCTGGACTGTGTAATCTGAATTGTTTTCAATCACAACCCGATAGGTAAAAACATAATGGCCCTGCGAAGGATTTGAATAATCAGGCTGATACTCAGTGCTGACCATTACTTTTACACCGTCTGTAATGCGGGCTACCATTGATTGTTTTTTATCAGGCTAATTAAATGAGCATTTTGCTAACAAGCAAAGAAATGAAAGTTTCTTAATGTCGAGCCAAGACCAATTGTTAAAATTGAACTAAAAAAAAAGCATACCAAATGCTGATAACAAATATTGAAGAACGCTGGAGAATTGAGTTAAAAGAGGCTATTGATTCGGAATGGTACGAAAAATTAGCACTCTTCATCCGCAGGGAATACAATGAAAAAACTATTTTTCCACCTGAAAATCAGATTTTTAATTCTTTTAAATACAGTCCTTGGAATCAAACCAAGGTCGTGATCTTGGGTCAGGATCCCTATATCAATCCGGGTCAGGCACATGGATTAAGTTTTTCGGTGCCAGATGGAATTCCCAAACCTCCATCTCTTCAAAATATTTTCAAGCAAATCCGGCTCGAAACAGGCCAGCCGATTCCTGAATCTGGCAATCTTACTCATTGGGCAAGCCAGGGAATTTTATTACTAAACTCCGTCCTCACAGTTCAAGCCGGCCTTTCAAATTCACACCAGGGAATGGGATGGGAAAAATTCACAGACCTGGTAATCCACAATCTTTCTGAAAAAAAAGAAAATCTGGTCTTTCTGCTTTGGGGAAGCCATGCCAGAAAAAAAGCAGTGCTCATCAATTCTACAAAGCATTTAATCCTTGAATCGGCCCACCCTTCGCCCTTGAGTGTGCGAAGAGGCTTCTCCGGAAACGGCCATTTCAGCAAATGCAATCAGTTCCTTGAATCGAAAGGACTTAAACCGATTATTTGGTAATTTGCGGCATGATCAGGCAAAGACTTATTCCATTCCTGATGCTGATTTTCAGCATCCTTCCAAGTTCCTGCGAACAGTTACAAGAACTTGGACTTACCAACGAAGAAATTGTGGGTGGCCTAAAAGAGGCCCTCAATTTGGGGGCTCAATCGGCTGGTGCAAGATTGGGCGTAACCGATGGTTATTTGCTCGATGAGACCATCAAAATTCTGCTGCCTGCAGATGCCAAAGCCATGATTGAAAAGGCCTACGCAATAACGGGCGCTGAAATCATTCTAAAGCCATATCTCGAATCGGTTGTAGAAAAAATGAACCGTGGCGCTGAAAAAGCAGCAACCAAGGCCGCTCCGATTTTTGCAAATGCCATCACCTCCATGTCATTTTCTGATGCCATGAATATTTTAAAAGGTGATGATACTGCAGCAACCGGATACTTACGAAAAACTACTTACGATCCTCTCAAAACGGAATTCGCCCCGAAAATCGATAGCGCCATGGATGAAGTAGGCGCAGCATCTGCATGGAATGCACTTTTTACTAAATACAATTCGTTTGTAATACCTTCTACGCAGTTATTATTTGGCCTGGAAACCATCAATCCGAATCTGGGCGAATATGCAACTGAAAAAGCCTTAAATGGCTTGTTTCTCAAAGTGGCTGATGAGGAAAAACTCATCCGGACAGATCCGGTAAAACGCACAACAGACCTTCTGAAAAAGGTTTTTAAAGAACAAGATTAAGACCCCAACATGATCAGGGTAGGCATTATTTTCGGAGGAAGGTCCCGTGAAAGGGAAATCTCCTTCGCCGGTGGTCGCACTGTGTACGACAACCTCGACAAGGCACTTTTTGAGCCAGTTCCAATTTTTGTGGATTCTCTTGGGAATCTTTGTTTGCTCGACTGGCAATACATTTACAAGGGTACAATCCGGGATTTCTATCCAGGGCCGTCGGTGAATGATGGAGAAAACCCTTGGCAGATTTATGCGGATTCTCTTGGAAATCGGGATGAGGATTTCTTGCACAAGCTCTTGTCAGGCGTGGGCAAACCCGTGAGTTTTTCGGAATTGCCAAAACTGATTGATTTTGCATTTCTTACACTGCACGGACCTTATGGAGAAGATGGCGGAATCCAGGGTATTCTCGAATGGCTCGGCCTCCCATATTCCGGATGCGGAATTTATCCCTCAGCATTTGGCATAAACAAAATCCGACAGAGAAAACAACTGGCGGGCCAAGGATTTCCAGGGCCAGCCAACATGGTGATAAACAGGGCAGAATTTCTGTCAATGGCCAAAAGCCAAAACACAGATTTAATTCAGAAAGTTCAGTCTATCACAGGGTTTCCATGCGTTATTAAAGCACCCCACCAAGGATCTTCCGTTGGGATTTCAGTTTTGAAAGATTCCAATCCAGATTCTTTTCATCAGGCTTTATGCCGGAGCTTCTTTCTGGAAAAGATTGAGTTTTCAAGGTGGAAGAATCTAAGTCCAGAAGCCAGGGTACAATGGATGAACAGCTTACTCGATGTTCGATCTGGAATCGGATTGCCGGTTTCAGTTTATTCAGATTCACCAGAAAATCCGATTGGAAGATGCTACATGCCGGAAGACTTAATGGGTTTGCTGGATAAAGATGGCTGGCAAACTTTATGGCTGGAGCCGGATGATGCAGAGGACGAAATTTTGGTGGAAGCGTTTATTGAAGGAAAGGAATTTTCATGCATTGTTGTTGAAAAGGAAAACGGAGAACCCCTTGCGCTTCCTCCTACGGAAATTATAAAATCATCCGATATGTTTGATTACCGGGCCAAATACCTGCCCGGCATTTCAAGGAAAATCACACCCATCGACATCCCGGCCGCGCATCTGGAAACCATCCGTCAAGAATGTGAAAGACTTTACCAAAGTTTTGGCTTTCAAGTTTATGCACGACTTGATGGCTTTATCAGCAATGCGGGCACCGTGGTTTTAAATGACCCGAACACCACCTCTGGAATGTTGCCCTCCTCCTTTTTCTTTCACCAAGCTGCAGAAATCGGGCTCAATCCTTCCCAGTTTCTCAGTTTCATCATTTACCGGTCAATTCAGGCAAGGCAGAAGAACGGAAAGGAACGCTACAAATCTGCTGCCTTACTCGAAAAAATGGAGCAGCTACTTTCACAAAAAGCAGCAGGCGGAACCAAACGGAAACGGGTAGGAATCATCATGGGCGGTTACTCTACAGAGCGACATATTTCCCTGGAAAGCGGCCGGAATATTTATGAGAAACTCTCATCCTCAACCGAATATCTTCCGATTCCGGTTTTCTTAACCGGCAACGATGCTGACTGGAAACTGTACAGGATTCCGGTAAAAATGATGCTGAAAGACAATGCCGATGATGTAAAGCACCTTGTTGAAAATCCAGCAACAAAGCATGCCTTCATTTCCCGGGTGATTCAGGATGCAGCTGGCATTACCAATAAATTTGCCAGCGATGCAGTTTTTGATTCAGAGCCCATTCCTTTTCCAGAACTCGGCGCACGGTTCGACGGCATTTTTATCGCTTTGCATGGCAGACCTGGAGAAGATGGTTCCCTTCAGAAAAAATTGGATGAAATTGGACTTCCCTACAACGGATCTGGCGCTGAAAGTTCAAGCCTTACCATCAACAAATTCGAAACCAACGCACTCCTCAGGAAGCACAATATTTCTGTGGCAAGGCACCGAATGGTTTTCAAAACAGATTGGGAATCCCGCCAAGATTTACTTTGGGACGAAATAGAGGCAGAATTTCCATATCCATTTATTGCAAAACCGGCTGATGACGGATGCTCGTCTGCCGTGAAGAAAATAAAAACAAGGGAGCAACTGTCAGCCTTCTCGGCATTGATGTTTAGACCAGAAGAGGAAAAACCTCCTGGTCCGGCTTCAGTACTTGGGCTAAGACCGAGCGAAGAATTTCCGCAAAAAAATGCATACCTGATCGAAAGCTTAATCGGAGCTGAAGGAGCCGAACATTTTCTTGAAATTACAGGAGGCATGCGCACTTCTACCAATGCTTCGGGCGAACGGGTTTTCCAGGTATTTGAGCCTTCCGAAACCCTCGCTTCAGGAGAAGTGCTTTCATTGGAGGAGAAATTTCTCGCCGGAGAAGGACAAAACATAACCCCGGCCCGCTTTAGCAAAAATCCGGAGAGCCAGAACAGAATTTCGTCCGAGGTTAGAAAAACCCTGAAAAAAACCGCAAGGATTCTCAATGTGGAAGGCTACTGCCGGATTGATGCCTTTGTGCGTATTTTTTCAGATGGCAGGGTCGAAACCATCATCATTGAAATCAATTCCCTGCCCGGCATGACGCCTGCAACATGCATTTTCCATCAGGCGGCAATCGATAAACTCAAGCCACTGGAATTCATTGATTCTATTTTGAAATACGGGGCTGGCAGACAAAAAAAGGAACTCAGCAACTGAAAATCGATGTAAATCCGGCGGATGAGATGAACAAATCAGCACTCCGTAAATTTCTGGTGATTTTCGGCTTGAGCCGGCAAATATGGATTTCGGCTTGTCTGCTGTTTGTATTTGGACTTGTGTGGCTGGAATCTTGCAACCAGAAGGAAGAAACCAAGGTCGCGGTAGAAGTTGAAGAGAAAATCAATAGCCATATTCCAGTTCAGGAATGCAGGCCATGCCACGCCGGAATCGTAGATTCATTTCTTCAAACCGGGAAAGGGCGGTCATTTTTCCCTGCAAAAATGGCCGGAGACATTGCCGATTGGAAAACTGCAAAACCAGTATTTGACAAGTCAAAAAACCTCTTTTACCTGGCAGAAAAACAAAACTCAGGTTTTACTATACTTGAATTCAGGCTTGAGGGAAAGGACACAATCCACCTTAGAAAAGAGCTTGTTTCCCATGTGATTGGATCCGGCAACCAGACAGTTTCTTTCCTCAGAGAAGAAAACGGCTACCTCTATGAAATGCCGCTTACCTGGTATTCCCGAAAGAAAATCTGGGACCTTAGCCCGGGCTATGAGAACGGGGGCAACCAGCGATTCGACAGAGAAATTGGAACCGAATGTCTAGATTGCCACAATTCAGGATTTGAGGCGATTCCGAATTCAATCAACCGCTACAAAAATGCAGGGCACGCACTGAATTGTAGTTCTTGTCATGCGTCTGCAAATGCGCATCTGGAGGAAATGCAAAAAACAAAAGGAAAGACTAAAGATTTGAAAATCATTAGACTGGCTGCTACCGACCAACAAATCCAAATGGATGTTTGTCGAAACTGCCACCTCGAAGGAATAAAAATACCGAGAGACAAAAAACCGGCAGGGGATTTCAGTCCGGGTAAGCGATTTTCAGATTACTACGAGGTTTTTATTCCATCGGCAAGTGCCTCAGGGTTTGGCTTCGCCTCCCATGCAGAAAGACTGCAAATGAGCGCATGTTTTAAGAATAGTTCCGGGAAACTGACTTGCACCGGATGCCATGACCCGCACGGAAAATTGCCCGAAGACCCAGAGACATTTTACAATCAAAAGTGCCTTTCCTGTCACACGGAAACCAGTCACCAAAAATCCTGCACCAAGAGCAAGGGTAAAAAATCCAATTGTATTTCCTGCCACCTTTTAAAATCGGGGACCAGCGACATTCCCCATGTAAATTCAACTGACCATTTTATCAGAAAAAATCCAACAGATTTCAATCCAAAAAAGGGTAAATCAGAACTACGGAATTTCGCAGGGAGGTCTGTTTCCGAAGTGGAAACCGGTTTGGCCTGGTTGAAATATTCTGAAAATATGGCGGACACAATGGCCTTGCAAAGGGTAAAATCTTATTTAAAATTTCTTCCAGAAACGGAAAAACTGCGTTACCACTACCTCAAGAATTTGGCCGGGCTGCCTTTGGCCGATAGTACTTCTTTCAGGAAATCTTCTGACCCCACCGTACTTTTTCATTGGTCAGAAGTGAAACGAAAGGCGGGATTGCCCTGGTATAGCGAACTCGAACTTGCCTGCAAGAAAGCGCCCGACCGGATTGATTTTCTTTTCAGAAAAGCATTGGCGGATGAGGAGACTGGCCGGATTCCGGATTATGAGCAGATATTAAAACGCAGACCCCTCGATCCTGACGCCAACACAAACCTGGGATATTATTTTTTAAATTCCGGAAACCATGCGGAAGCAGAGAAATTTCTGAACAAGGCCCTGAAAGGAGATCCCGACAGAATTATGGCGAAAGAAAATCTTGCCCGCTGCTATATTGAAACAGGCAAATTCGATGAGGCAAGAAAAATTCTGAACAGACTTTGTATTGAAAACCCCAAGGAAAACCGGTACAAGGAAGCCCTAAA
>CAMDMI010000012.1 GCA_945902135.1 Spirosoma fluviale | reverse complement strand
CGTCGTCATCATCGTTGTCGCCGTCATCGTTATCATCATCGTCGTCGTTGTCGTCATCATCATCATCACCTTTTCCGTCACCCTTTCCTGTGTGTACTCCGGGAGTAGCTCCGATGTCTTCGTTATCAAGATCGTCATCTCCGTCGTTGTCATCATCGCCATCATCATCGCCATCATCATCGTCATCATCATCGTCATCGCCATCGTCATCGCCATCGTCATCGCCATCATTAGAACCCCAAGTAATTTTGATGTCGTTGGCTCCAACCTGCGTTAGAGTAGTAAGGTAATTAACACCTGGACGAGCAACACCTGTTCCGAACAAACTGGTACCTACAATTTCCCAAGAATAATTAAGATCAGAAGAACCATTGTTGGTAATCTTCCACAAGCGCATGGCTGAAGGGTCAAAAGAGCAAAGGCCTGCAACCTGAATCTGATTTGAGTTATCGCCATCGGCGAAAACTGGACTGGAGAATCCTGTCAAAAGGATACCCAAGAACATTGATAGAACTGTAATTTGAATTTTTCTTAACATAGGTTTTTGTTTAAGGTTTGTTTAGCAAAAGTGGATATAATTTTTATTTTATCAATATTTTTATTGAATTATTCGAATATTCGCCTCCGAAAATCGGAAAATATACGAATAGAATATGCGTAAATACCTAATAATTAATACTCTACGAAGATGAAATCGAACAGAGAAAAAATGAAATTTTTATCCGGCTTAACGATATAAAATCCCTTTGACATGAAAATAACAATGCCAAACTATTGATTTATTCTTTTTTAAAACGAAATAAACAGAGTTATAAACCGCTTGATCATGCAGCATAAAAAGAAGAAGGTCCTGCATTTGCAGGACCTTCTTATAACACAATATTAAATTTTAAAACTCTGTTACACCTTAATTTCTACTTCAACACCAGATGGCAGTTCAAGCTTCATCAGGGCATCAACAGTTTTAGAGCTGGTGCTGTAAATATCCACAAGCCTCTTATATGTTGACAAAGAATACTGGTCGCGAGCCTTCTTATTTACGTGTGGAGAACGAAGTACTGTAAAAATCTCCTTCTCCGTTGGCAAAGGAATTGGACCACTTACAATGGCGCCAGTTGCCTTTACTGCACGCACAATTTTTTCTGAAGACTTATCGACCAAAGTATGATCGAAAGACTTAAGTTTTATTCTGATTTTCTGATTCATGTTCGTAATCCTTATGCGTTGATACCTTTAGCTTTTGATACAATACCTTCAGACAAATTCTGAGGAACAAATTCGTAGTGAGCGAAAGTGAGGTTTGCAGTTGCACGACCAGAAGACATTGTCCTGAGATCAGTAACATAACCAAACAACTCAGAAAGTGGCACATCTGCTTTGATCACTTGAGATCCAGCTTTTGTATCCATTCCTTTCATCATACCACGACGACGGTTAAGATCGCCCGTAATCGGTCCAGTATATTCATCTGGAGTTACAACTTCAACAGCCATGATTGGCTCGAGAATTTTTACACCTGCACTGCGAGCAGCTTCCCTGTAACCCAAGCGGGCAGCCATCTCGAATGATAGAGAATCGGAGTCAACATCGTGGAAAGAACCATGGAATAGACGAACCCTCATTGAATCAATTGGATATCCAGCCAAAGAACCATTTTTCATAGATTCCTCGAAGCCCTTCTGAACAGCAGGGATAAATTCCTTTGGAATAATTCCACCAACAATGCCATTTACAAACTCAAGACCTGGTTTGCCATCCTCGCGAGGACCTAAGTCAAAATTGATGTCTGCAAACTTACCACGACCACCTGATTGCTTCTTGTAAACCTCACGGTGTGTAGTAGTTTTAGTCAGGGCTTCTTTGTAAGCAACCTGGGGAGCACCCTGATTTACTTCTACATTAAATTCCCTGCGCATCCGGTCAATGATAATTTCAAGGTGAAGTTCACCCATCCCGCGTATAATGGTCTGACCCGTTTCCTCATTTGATTCAACCTTTAGGGTAGGATCTTCTTCAATTAGTTTTCCAATTGCTTTCGAGAAATTGTCTTGATCAGCGGTTTTCTTAGGCTCGATGGCATAACCAATAACCGGCTCTGGGAAGTCCATAGACTCAAGGATGATCGGAGCATTTTCCACTGAAAGTGTGTCTCCTGTTTTGATATCCTTAAAACCAACTACTGCTCCAATATCACCAGCTTCTAACCTTTCAATTTGATTTTGCTTGTTGGCATGCATTTGGAAAATTCGCGAAATCCTCTCTTTGTTGCCTGAACGGTTGTTAAGAACATAGGATCCAGACTCAAGCACACCTGAATAGGCGCGGATGAAGCAAAGACGACCTACATAAGGATCGGTAGCGATTTTAAATGCAAGCGCACAAAATGGTTCTGTTACAGATGGTTTACGCTCAATCTCTAACTCCGTCCGAGGATCGGTACCCTTGGTACTTTCCTTGTCAAGAGGTGAAGGCAATAGAGCCATCACATAATCAAGCATGGTTTGAACACCCTTATTTTTAAATGAAGATCCGCAAAGCATTGGAACAATCTTCATGCTTACGGTTGCTGCTCGAAGAGCTGCGAGAATTTCATCTTCAGAAATCGAGTTTGGATCCTCGAAATATTTTTCCATTAAGGTATCATCGAACTCAGCAACAGCTTCAAGAAGTTTTTCTCTATATTCAGTTGCTTCTTCCATCATATCTTCAGGAATTGGAATAACTTCATAAGTCATTCCCTTATCGTGCTCGTTCCAGCGAATTCCACGGAAATTTACAAGATCTACAACACCTTGAAAGTTGTCTTCGGCACCAATTGGGAGTTGCAATGGAACTGCATAACTTCCTAGCATTTCCTTCACCTGCTTACACACATTTAGGAAATCGGCGCCTGAGCGGTCCATCTTATTTACAAAACCAATACGGGCAACATCGTAATTATTTGCAAGACGCCAATTGGTTTCTGACTGCGGCTCAACACCATCTACAGCTGAGAATAGAAACACAAGACCATCTAGAACCCGAAGGGAGCGATTTACCTCAACAGTAAAATCAACGTGACCCGGAGTATCAATGATGTTGATGTGATAATTTTCTTCGCGGTATTTCCAGCTTACAGTAGTTGCAGCTGAAGTAATGGTAATACCTCTCTCCTGCTCTTGGGCCATCCAGTCCATGGTGGCAGCACCATCGTGCACCTCACCAATCTTGTGGCTTACACCAGAATAGTATAAAATCCTTTCAGTTGTAGTGGTTTTTCCGGCATCAATGTGCGCCGCAATCCCGATGTTCCGGGTAAGCCTTAGGTCTCTTGCCATTTTTTTCTTTTAGAATCTGAAGTGGGAGAATGCTTTATTGGCTTCAGCCATACGATGGGTATCATCTTTCTTCTTAACGGCCGCTCCTTCACCCTTGGCAGCTGCAACGATTTCACCTGCAAGACGCTCGGTCATCGTTTTCTCGCTGCGCCTGCGGGCGTAGGTAATCATCCATTTAATTCCCATGGCTAATTTACGAGCTGGACGAACTTCAGATGGAACCTGAAAAGTTGCACCACCTACTCGGCGGCTACGAACTTCCACTCCTGGCATAATGTTATTTAGTGCCTTTTTCCAAACTTCAACTCCATCTTCCTGAGTCTTCTTGGCAACCAGATCGCAAGCATCGTAAAAAATGCTGTATGCGATTGATTTCTTACCATCATACATCAGGCTGTTCACAAATTTAGTCACCAATGTGTCCTTGAACTTGGGATCAGGCAACAAGTACCTCTTTTTCGGTTTTGACTTACGCATTTTATTTATCTATGGCGTTCAATTTCTACTTCTTGCCTTTTGTTGGTGCGGCAACCTGACCTGGCTTCGGACGCTTAGCACCATACTTGGAACGAGACTGCTTCCGGCCTTTTACGCCGGCAGTATCTAGAGCTCCGCGCACAATGTGGTAACGAACACCAGGAAGGTCTTTTACCCTACCACCGCGAATCAACACGATGGAGTGCTCCTGAAGGTTGTGTCCCTCTCCCGGGATATAGGCGTTCACTTCCTTTCCGTTGGTAAGACGCACACGGGCCACTTTCCGCATGGCAGAATTTGGCTTTTTTGGAGTTGTAGTGTACACGCGGGTACATACTCCTCTGCGCTGCGGACAGGAATCAAGAGCCGGACTCTTGGATTTGAACACTAACTGCTCACGGCCTTTGCGCACAAGTTGCTGAATGGTAGGCATTTAAAAGAATACTTCTTTTCGTTTAAAAATCGGAGCGCAAAAGTAGGAAAATGATTGCAAGAATCAAACAATGAATAAAAAATCATTTTCCTTATTCCTGACAAAAAAATCAACGGCGGGAAAATGATGGTTGAATTGGCCGTACATTGCTTTTACTTTTTCGGCGAAAGAAGGTCCATCACCCCCTGCATTTTAGGGCTGATTACGATTTCAACGCGCCTATTTCTTTTTCTGGCTTCCTCGCTGGCTGAATTATCCAATGGATAAAATTCCCCTTTTCCTGTTGCAGAAATTCTATCACCAGAAACCCCAAGCAGGTATAATTCTCTGGCTACACTGGCTGCACGAATGGCGGACAAGTCCCAATTGTCTTTGATTGAACTGGGTTTTGCAGGAATGGCCTTGGGCGCTGGAGATTTTCCTTTGCTGCCTTTGACTTTGGTTTTGGGTTTTGCAGGCGCAAGGGGTGCCAGTGGTCGGAAAGGACTGATGTCTGTATGCCCTTCTACACTCACTTCAAACTCTTCGTTTTGAGCAAGAACTTGGGCGACCTTTTTCAAGGCTTCCTTTCCAGAGGCTTGTAATACCGATTCTCCAGTTCCAAATAAGCTACCATTTGGAATATTGACAAAAACCTTGCCCGATTTTTGGGTTACCACCAAATCACCTGAATTCAATTCCATCACAGCAGTTGTCATTCTGGATTTAAAGTCTGAAAGCAGTTTTTCTCTGCTGGCAATCTGGGTTTCCATTTCCCTGATTTTTCCATCTTTCTGACCCATTGCCTGATTGAGCCTTTCAGTTTCTTCTTTCTTTTTATCCAGTTCAAGCTGGGCTTTGGAAATCTGAGACTTCATGTCATCCAAATCCTTGCTCATTTTTATGATCTCACGCTCTTTTTGAATGAGATCGTTGTCTGTTTCTTTCTGTTCGTTGCTGGAGTTTGCCAGCAGCGTATTGTAACTTTTGTTCAGCCTGTCGTACTTGTCGAAAACATCATCAAGCAACTCACGGTTGCGGCGGTACATAGAACCACTTTGTGCAGAATCACGCTTAAGTGCCTCATTTTCATCCCTGAAATTCGCCAGCTCTTTGGTCGTTTTTTCAAGCTGAATTTTCAAGGATTCACTGCGCTTCAATAGACTTTCCCTTTCATTTCTCAAGCCAGCAACTTCCTCATTAACCCTGTTAAATTTTAATTGGCTAACGCAGGAGCCAAGGACAAAAGACATGAGCAACAGAAAACCTGCAACCCTAAAATCCTTCCAGATAAATTTCATATTAATTCTTTCTTTTTCGGTTGTTGTAAGCGCCTGCATCCGGTGCCTGTCCAGCCTGAATTGGGCGTGGATTTCCCAGAATATCGGTGGCCAATATACTGCGCAAATCGATATCAGAAACCAGGGCAGGAAACAGTGAAATGGCATCATTGAGCTGCATTCCATTGTTGTAAATTTCAGCGGAGCCCAAAGTATCAGCGGAAAAGTCGTACTGAAAAGGCTCAAGAAACCGGAAGTTCATAGGCAGCTTTTTGTTCCCGCTGTTTCTGGATGTATTTCCAAAAAAAACGGCCTGTTTGCTTCGCACAATATTGTGGAGAAATGTGGTGTCGAAATCCAGATCAGTGACCAATTTTTCTCCAAAGGCGATTTCATCCTCTTCTGAACCTGCAATAAGATTGTTCACAACCTTCACCCGGAGCTGACCCCCAAACAATGTCTGCGTGCGTGCATCCGGGTAATTGTCTGAAAATGCCAGCTGAAACTTGCCATCCCTTCGAAATGGATTGTTCCCACTAAATCCGAAAGTATTGTGCCAGAGCTGGTAAACGCCTCCTTGCAATCCGGTAAATCCGCCTTCACCACAATCGGCAAATTGGTTATTGATTGCCGCTACGACGCCTTTTATACCCAGAATTCCATAATCCACGATGTTCTGAATGTAGGAATTGGTGATTTTCAAGGCCGCATTGGATTCATTTTCAGCTTTTAAACCAACTTCTCCAACCTGAATGCCGCGATATGAATTTTTCAAAAGGCAATGATCTATTTTACCGAGGCCTCCGTCCATAATCAGAATTCCACCCCATTGGCCAGGAACATCGGAATAATAGTTTTCAAGTCTGGTACCCTGAAAAACCACAGGTTTGTCTTTGCTTCCTTTTACATCAAGTTCTCCCCGAACTATTAAAAATGCGGAATTGTATCCGTAAACTTTTGTGCCTGACTCTATGGTGAGCTTACACCCTTTTTTCACTGAAACTGTATCGAGCAAAATAATCGGACGGTCTTCTCTCCAAGTGGTATCGCAGTTCACAGACCGGTTCCGCAGATACAGCGCATCCTGTCCGTACGCGAGTACTTTCACATCCTGTTTTTGACTTCGACCAGCTACCTCAAATACAAGCGAGTCTTTTAAGATGAAAGGATTGTCCTGATTACGACCATCCACTCGGGCAGACATCAGCACATAGGCGGAATCCAGCCCTTCCAGTTCTACATTTTCAACTCTGTTCGGTCCATTCCGGCCCTGAAAGCTAAATGAAAATGGAAATTGCCCTTTGTAGCCGTTCACATAAGCAGCGTTTATACGCACAGCATTTGCATTTGGATTGTACACCCGCAAGCGAAAGGTTACGGTTTTAAGTTCTGTAAAAACGGTATCAAAATAAATTGTGTCCGCAGAAAACCGCAGACCCTGAGTTGGGTTCAAATCAAGACGCTCATGTTCCAGATTACAGGCGCTTAGCCATCCAATCAGGATTAGCCCCAGCAGATTTCGAAAATGTCCTAAATCAAACTGCATACTTTGAAATTTAACCGCCAGCTTCTGAACCTTCGGTGAGTTTTTCTGCATTCTCGGCAATGCGAAGTTGCTCCACAAATTCTCCGATATCACCATCCATAACAGCTGAAAGATTGAACACGGTGAGGCCGATGCGATGGTCGGTAACTCTTCCTTGTGGATAATTGTATGTTCTGATTTTTTCGGAGCGGTCGCCGCTTGCCACCATGCTACGCCTGGCCTGGGTAACTTCCGCATTTTTCTTTTCCCACTCCCTCTGATACAATTTGGCACGAAGCATATCCATTGCGCGGGCACGGTTTCCAAGCTGAGAGCGCTCTATCTGACAAACCACCACAATTCCGCTTGGTTTGTGGGTTAATTGAACCTTGGTTTCTACCTTGTTTACATTTTGTCCACCGGCACCACCTGAACGGGAAGTTTGCAATTCTATGTCAGCGGGATTTATATCAACATCCACTTCTTCGGCTTCAGGCAGCACCACAATTGTTGCCGCGGAAGTGTGTACACGACCCTGTGTTTCGGTGGCAGGAACCCTTTGAACACGGTGAACACCTGACTCAAATTTTAGTTTTCCATACACATCATCACCCTGAACCGATGCTGAAACCTCTTTATAGCCACCAGAAGTTCCTTCTGTAAAATCTAGGACTTCAAGTTTCCAGCCCATGGTTTCCGCATAACGCTGGTACATTCGAAAAAGATCCCCTGCAAAAATAGCCGCTTCGTCTCCGCCTGTTCCACCACGAACCTCAAGAATCACATTCCTGCTGTCCATTGGATCCTTGGGAATCAACATTTCCTTTAAAACTGCTTCCAGAATTCCCTGGCGCGGTTCAAGCGCAGCAAGCTCAGATTTTGCCATGTCCCGAAAATCTTCATCTTTTTCAGTGGAAAGCATTTCCTTGGCACCGGCAATGTCGCTCAGCACCTGCTCATACTCAGAAAAAACAATCATGATTTTCTCCAGATCCTTGTATTCCTTGGACATTTGGGAAAACCTTTTCATATCGGCCATGGCATCTGGCTGCGTTAGCCACTCACCTACCTCACGGAAGCGGTCTCTGATTCCTTCTAGCTTGTCAATCATAATTTTCGGGCAGGTCGCAAAGGTAAGGATTTTTTTGGGCGGCCTTTCTCCCAATCAATACCTGATTTAAGAATAGAATTCCGGACGCTTCCATTGCTCACAAAACGTATTAAATCAAACTGTTACCGTGGTTTCAAACGGATAACAGCAATCATAAATTTTAGTTAAGTACCTTTTAAACATCCACAAAATTTTGAAGTGTAAGCAAAAACTGGGAAAAGCCTTGCCCTTTCGGCCTGAATGTTGACCTTTGCGAAAATTTACCGCCATGCCGCTTGAGTCAGGAATTGAACCCAGCCAGGAGCAGCTAGAACAGCTTGCCATAGCGGTAAATCAGCGCGACTCAGATTTTATTTTATCTGAAATTGGCGATTTGCATCCTGCCGACATCACCCAGTTGCTTTATGATTTTGGGAGTCAGGAATGTAAATATGTGATTTCTCTCCTTCCCTACCCGGTTGGGGCAGAAATCATCACCAACCTTGACAGCGAAACCAGACGAAAATTCTTGCGGGTTTATGATTCTGCTGAATTCGTTCAATTCATTCCCGCCATGGATTCGGATGATGCGGTGGATATTCTCACCGAAACGCCCATTCGTTTCAGAGAGGAAGTAATCGCCCGCATGGAAGACAAGGAAATGGCTTCCTACATTGTGGAATTGCTTCGATATGATGAGGATTGCGCCGGCGGCCTGATGGCCAAGGAGCTGATCAAAGCGAATGCAAACTGGACAGTGGTGCGCACAATCGAAGAAATTCGCAGGCAGGCCGAAAATGTGGAGAAATTTTACTCGGTTTATGTGGTGGACGACCATGACATTTTGCTAGGCAGGGTGTCTTTGAAAAAAATCATCCTTTCGAAAAGCAGCACGCTGATCAAGGACATCTACGAAAAAGAGATTGTCTTCATAGAAAGCTACCGCGACCAAAATGAAGTTGCTGAAATTATGCAGCGTTACGATCTTGAATCAGTTCCAGTTGTGAATTTTCAGGGCATGCTTTTGGGGAGAATCACCATCGATGATGTGGTGGATGTAATTACCGAGCAGGCCGAGGAAGAAATTAACCTCATGTCAGGTATTTCTGAAACGGTTGAAGAAGATGAACCCGTTTGGACTGCAGCCCGTGCACGACTGCCATGGTTGCTGATTGGCATGTGTGGCGGACTTTTAGGCGCAAAGCTTGCAGGCCTTTTCGAATGGCAGATTCGAATGGTACCTGCCATGGCTTTTTTCATCCCACTGATTACGGCAACGGGTGGAAATGTTGGCATTCAAGCGAGTACGGTGATGGTTCAAGGACTTAGCAACCGCCTGCCTGGCGGAATGAGTTTCCTTCAAAAACTAATGAAAACCATTCTTGTCGCCTTGGTAAATGCCAGCATCCTATGTGCTGCCGTTTTACTTTTTACCTGGCTTCTGGGAGACCCAATCAGGCTGGCAGCCACCGTTTCTGTCGCGATTTTCTCGGTGGTAATTCTGGCTTCCATCATGGGCACGGTTACACCTTATGTACTGGATAAAATCGGCATAAATCCTGCTTTGGCAAGCGGGCCATTCATTACTACAGCCAACGATTTGCTTGGACTTGCGGTGTATTTCTGGGTGGCCTGGGCGATGCTGCATTGAGCATCAGCCAAAATCAGATTATCAACTGTCTAAGAGCATTTCCCAGCGTTTTGTTGCATCGGTAAGGGCAGCAACTACTTTTTCGTAATCCTGCTGACTAGCCTGCAATTTGTTGTAGTCCGAAAAAACCAAGGGATCGGCCATCCGATTTTCCAACTCAAGTTTCTTCTTTTCTATATCCGTAATTTCCCCTTCAACTTTGGCAATAGATTTTTGCAAATCTGCGACCACTGGTTTCTTTTCCGCCACAACTACAGCAGTCTTCTCTGGTTTTTTACTTTCAGATACTGGCAAAGATGCCGTGTTTTTAGCCCTTTCTTCAAGCCAGTATTCATACTCCTCGTATGTGCCGGGATATTCTTTCAGTTGATGATCTTCGATAAACCAGATTGTATTGGCAGTCTGTTCTACAAAAAAGCGGTCGTGGCTAATTACAAGAAATGTACCCTGATATTGCTGCAAAGCCTGAATCAGGATGTTCACAGAAACCATATCAAGGTGATTGGTTGGTTCATCCAGCAAAAGGAAATTTGCGTTGGACAGCAATGTCTTTGCTAGGGCTACCCGACTTTTCTCACCTCCGGAAAGCACTTTAATTTTCTTGAAAACATCATCGCTGCTGAACAGAAAACAGCCAAGAATACCGCGCAATTCCATTTCAGACCGGCTTGTGCCCGTCTGTTGAAGTTCTTCCAGTAGGTTATTTTCAAGTCGAAGCGCTTCCAGTTGATGCTGTGCAAAAAATGTGGACCTCACATTGTGTCCTAGAGTTCTTTTTCCATCAAATGGTTCTGAGCCATTGATGATGCGCAGCAGCGTTGATTTTCCTTTTCCATTGGCACCGATGAAAGCAATTTTCTGCCCTCTTTCCAGTGTGGCTTCGCTGTTTTTGAAAATCACCTTATCCCCATAAGACTTGCTCATTTCTTCGAGCATGATCAAGTTTCTGCCTGAAGGCGTATCGAAGGTAAACTTAAAATTCACCTTGGCGTTTTCATCCACCACATCGTCAATCAAATCAACTTTTGCCAATGCCTTTACGCGACTTTGAACCTGCTTTGCCTTAGAAGCTTTGGCTTTGAATCGTTCAATAAACCGCTCGGTCTGACGGATTTTGGCCTGTTGGTTTTCAAATGCGCCTTTTTGAATTTCATTTCTAAGAGATTTTTCTTCCAGAAAGAAAGAATAATTTCCGGCGTACATATTGAGTTTGGAATTGGCTACTTCCACCGTGATATCGACGGTGTTGTCAAGGAAATACCGGTCATGACTCACAATAACATAAGCGCCTTCGTACCTCTCAAGATATTCTTCAATCCATTTGATAGAAGGAAGGTCAAGGTGGTTGGTAGGTTCATCTAGCAGCAACAGAGATGGCTTCTGCAACAGCAATTTAGCCAGCATTACGCGCATCCGCCATCCACCCGAAAAAGAACTTAAAGGATTTTGAAGTTCAGCCGTTGGAAAGCCAAGTCCTTCGAGCAATTCCTCCGCTCTGGCCTGCAGCGTAAAACCATCTAGCCTTTCATATTCTTCCTGCAATTCACCCAATTGTTCAACCAGTTCATCCCGGTAATTGGTTTCCATTTCATGCAGTACTTTTTCCATTTCATCATGCACATCAAGTGCCCGTTGAAAAGCCTGCATCACCACATGCAGGATGCTGTCTTCTGTTTGGTAGGAAAGTAAATCCTGGTTCAAAAAACCGATGCTGCAATCTTTGGCCATGGAAATGCTTCCTCCATCCGGCTGATATTCACCCGTAATGATGCGCAACAATGTGGACTTCCCGGTACCATTGGCACCGATAAGTCCGATTTTATCACCTGGTTTAATGTGAAGATTGGCCTCGTCGTACATGGCGCGAGCCCCGAAATGAAAAGAAAGGTTGTTTATAGAAATCATGGCAAAAACGCCCGCAAAGGTAAGGAAAAAAGCCGCTCGAAGGGAGCTGCTTTTAAGGATTAACCCTTTCTCCTTTTCTTTGATGGAGGCCACACCTTGGCAGACTTCCCTTTATCTTGGCTTTTCAAACTTTTACCAGCAATTTCCTCCAGATAAAAATCGATTGAGCGCTTTTCCATATTGGTTCCTTTTACCCGAACCTTTACCCTGTCGCCGAATGTGATGCGCGTGCCCGTGCGCCTTCCTGCGAGGCAATATTCTGTTTCCAGATGGTCAAATGTGTCGAAGTTAAGCTCCGAAACACGGACCATTCCTTCACATCTGTTTTCAATAATTTCTACAAAAATACCCCATTCAGTTACTCCGGAAACCACGCCTTCATAGACTTTGCTGCTGTCTTGAAAACTCATGTATTCCACCTGCTTGTATTTCACAGAGGCCCGTTCGGCATCTGCCGCCATTTTCTCTTTCTCGGAGCAGTGGTTGCAAAGGGTCTCCAGTTTTTCTTTCTCCAGTCTGGCCTCATTCTGCAAATAATTCCAAAGAAGCCTGTGCGTGAGCACATCTGGATAGCGACGAATGGGTGAAGTGAAATGAGAATAATGCGCAAAAGAAAGTCCGAAATGCCCCATTGCCTTGGTGGTATAGCGGGCCTTGGCCATCACCCTGATGGCGAGGTTTTGCATCAATTCCTGCTCGGGCCTTCCTTCAAGATGAACAACCATGCTGTTTAAGGACATGGCAACTTTTTCCTGAGAGACATTTATTTTGTACCCAAAACGGCTGGCGAAGTCAGCAAAATTCTGGAGCCGCTCAGGATTTGGCGATTCGTGAATTCTATACACCATGGGGTTTTCTTTTTTCCCCTCGCGGTAATTGAAAGCATATTCCGCAACCAGCCTGTTGGCCAGCAACATAAATTCTTCTACCAGCTTGTGTGCATCCTTCCGGATTTTGGGAATAACCTTAAGCGGAACGCCATTTTCATCCAAAAGGAATTTTACTTCAGTGGATTCAAAAGACATGGCGCCGGCAGCCATTCTACTGTCACGCATGATAAGTGCAAACCGGTTTATCATTCGAAGATAATCTGCATTGGGATCTTCCGCACCTTCCAGCACGGTTTGAACTTCCTCGTAAGTATATCGACGATCGCTGTGAATCACAGTTCTTCCAATCCATGGTTTGCCTGAAACTGCACCTACTTCATTTAGTTCTACCACGCAGGAGAAAGTGAGCCTGTCTTCATTGGGACGCAAAGAGCACAAGTCATTGCTTAAGCGCTCCGGCAACATCGGTGAGACGCGGTCCACCAGATACACAGAAGTTGCCCTTTGAAAAGCTTCCTCATCCAGTTTGCTGCCTGGTTTTACAAAATGCGAAACATCTGCAATGTGAATTCCGATTTCCCAGTTTCCATTCTCAAGTTTCTTTACAGAAATAGCATCATCAAAATCCTTGGCATCGAATGGATCAATGGTAAAGGTTAAAACAGGCCGGAAATCGCGGCGGTCGCTTGTATCAAAATCTGAAATAACGCCCGAAAACTGAGCCACTTCCTGCTCAACTTCTTCCGAAAATCTTAATGGAATATTGTAATCCGCCAGAATGCCGTGCATTTCGGCATTGTGCTCGCCGGGATTTCCTAAAATTTCTTTCACCTTGCCCTGAGGCCTGCGGCTGGAACTTCCCCAATGGGTAATTTCAACTTGCACCTTTTGGCCGTCTCTTACACCGGCGAGGTCCTGTTCGGAAATCATAATTTCCTCGTGCATTTTTCGGTAATCGGCCATAAACCAACCTGTACCACCTTTTACTTTAAGGGTTCCAACATATTGATTTCTTGCCCTTTGCAGCACTTTTAAAATCTGCCCCTCTTGTCTTTTGCCCTTTCTGGCAGAAAACATTTCAATCTCTACTAGGTCGCCATCCTGAGCGCCCCGAAGATCTTCAGCTGAAACCACTACATCTTTCCCAACATTCTCCGGGCCCTCGAGCCGGATGTAGGCAATTCTTGGATTTACAAAATCAACCTTGCCAGTAATGGCTTGCTTTTCAGCGCCAAACAAGCCAAACTTTCCTGA
Source organism: Spirosoma fluviale (assembly GCA_945902135.1). Classification (GTDB taxonomy): domain Bacteria; phylum Bacteroidota; class Bacteroidia; order Cytophagales; family Flexibacteraceae; genus CAMDMI01. The sequence continues at coordinate 13,246 of CAMDMI010000012.1, read as the reverse complement.
ATCTGACTCCTGAATTGCCTTTCGTTTGAGGAGTTTTTGCAAGGCCAGACTTAGGTCGATTTTGTCTTCCCGGCTGCGGCAGTCGAGTAATTCAGCAATCTCCGGGTATGAATACTCCAATCCTGCCACCGGAAAAAGTGCCAGAACTTCTTGCTCAAGCCCTTGCGGCCCTTTGTGTTGACCAGCCATCAGCGAATGCGGTCCATGCTGCGGACAAGATGCTCATCCTTGCGGATAAGGCGGTTTGAAATGATGTTTGAAAACAAGGCTATGAACATCAGGTAGAATCCTGTCTTATAGTTGGTTCCAGCTATTTTTGGATCCACCAAGGCTTCTCCTTCATTGGCGCCCATCATCAGAAAAACAAGTGTAATGGCGATAGAAAGTGTAATGCCAAAACCGATTTTCATCTGCAGAAGTCTGTTTTTGAATTGAGAGATTGAAAAGCCCGCAAGGCCAGCCACCAGCAACATTCCAACTGCAAGGTGATAGCGCGCATGTGAAGTTTCTGTCCCAGCCTTGTTCACACTCAAGGAAAAAGCCGTTTGAACAGCGGTGGAAATATTATCCTGGCTTGTTTTTGCCCAGTTTGGAAGAAAAAGCGAGGCAAGCATCAACAAAATAATGATGCCCAGCATAATGGATTGAGGTCGTTGAATCATGTTTTAAAAATCTGTTTTTATTCGTCGTATGCCCAGTCGAGCCGGGTCTTTAGGTCGCGGATTACAAGGCCGGCGGCTTTAAAGCTTGCACGGATTTCATCCACTTTGTCGTATTGTTTATTTTCTTTAAACTCTCGATAAAGCTGAAGCATTCCCGGAATTAGAGCGTTAATCTCCGGCTTTTCTTCCTCCAAACCAAGCACATCTGTAAGGAAGATAATGAAATTTCCCTTTAAAGACTTAAAAACTTCCTGACCCAAAGATGCTGGTAACAGCTGCCCAGTGTGCAGCATATTGACATATTTGAGCAAGGTAAAAAGTTCTGCAATGGCAACCGCAGTGTTGAGGTCGTCGCTCATTGCTTTGTAGAACCCATCGATTGCTTTCTCAATGTCGGCTACTTTGGCTGAATCAAGTTGATTTTCACCATCAGTCCATTCCAGGCTACGGGAAATTTTAAGTCCGTTGGCCAGCTTTCTGAATCCCTTCCCTGCTGCCTGCAAGGCTTCGTTGGAGAAATCAAGCGTGCTGCGGTACTGAGACTGCAGCATAAAAAAGCGCACAGTCATCGGGCTGTAAGGTTGATCGAGCAAGGGATGCGTTCCAGCAAAAAGTTCTGCCGGAAGGAAGCTGTTCCCCAAAGACTTCGACATTTTCTGGCCGTTCACTGTGAGCATATTGGCATGCATCCAGTAACGAACCGGGTCCTTTCCATTCAAAGCAGCACCCTGGGCAACTTCGCATTCATGGTGCGGAAACTTCAGATCCATTCCACCGCCATGAATGTCAAACTGAGTACCCAGATATTTTGTACTCATGCAGGTGCACTCAAGGTGCCAGCCCGGAAATCCTTTTCCCCAGGGAGAATTCCATTGCATGATGTGTTCCGGCGCAGCCTTTTTCCAAAGGGCAAAATCAAGGGGATTTCGTTTTTCTTCTGTGCCTTCAAGCGAGCGGGTTTCAGTGAGCAAATCTTCTAAAACCCGACCAGAAAGCTTGCCGTAATTTCCACCTTGCTTGTTGTAGCTGGCAATATCAAAATAAACAGAGCCAGCAGATTCGTAGGCAAGACCCTTTGTTATAAGATCCTGAGCAGCTTCAATTTGCTCTAGCATATGACCAGAAGCGGTTGGTTCGATACTGGGCGGAAGCATATTGAATTGCGCCAGTACCTCATGAAAATCATTTGTATAGCGCTGGACAATTTCCATCGGCTCAAGCTTTTCAAGCCGGGCCATGCGGCCAACCTTGTCTTCGCCCTCATCAGCATCTCCAACAAGGTGGCCTACATCTGTAATGTTGCGTACATAACGAACCGTAAAACCACGAAAGCGAAGATATCGAAGCAGGATGTCGAAACTCAAAAAAGTGCGGACATTACCCAAATGCACAAAATTGTAAACGGTTGGACCGCAAACATACAAACCAACGAAAGGAGGGTTAATAGGCTGAAATTCTTCCTTTTGTCGACTAAGTGTGTTGTATATCCGAAGCGGATGCTGCATGCTGCAAAGGTAAAATGAAATAGGGAAAGGGCAATCGCTTCAGGCAGAAGGCAGTGAAATCAAACCAGAAAAAACCATTCGGGCAGGACCAATGAGAAAAACATCTGAGAAACCATTCGTTAAAACCTTGAATTCTACGCGCAAATTTCCACCCTTACTTCGGATTTTTATCGGACTCTTATAGCCCGCCTCAACAGCCGCTGTAAGCGCGGCTGCGGTTACTCCGGTGCCACAAGAAAGGGTTTCATCCTCTACACCCCTTTCATAAGTTCGAACGAAAAGTCCGTCCTTTTGCTTTTCAACAAAGTTTACATTGATGCCCTCTTCTCCAAACAGTTTCCTGATTCTGCGGCCTTCGGAAAAAACATCTACCGAATCAACCAACTCAACAAACTGCACAAAATGCGGAGAACCTGTAAAAATGCGATGGCCATTCAAAGCAGTTTCCGTTTCCGGCAAGGTTGCATCCATCATTCGAAGCTTTACGAGCTCGCCATCAAAACTGGCTTCATGAAATCCATCTTTTGCCATAAAACGAACTTCCTCTTTTACGATTCCAAGTTGCGTGGCAAAGGCAACGATACATCGGCCGCCATTGCCGCAAAAAGTACTTTCACGGCCATCAGAATTAAAATACACCATCCTGAAATCATGGCCATCTGAATTTTCCAGTAAAATCAATCCATCGGCACCAATGCCAAAATGCCGGTCGCACAAGTTTTCAATGGACTTGGTATTTTCCAAAAAAAACCCTGAGCGGTTGTCCACCATGATAAAATCATTTCCGGCACCTTCATACTTGAAAAAAGGAATTTCCATATCCTGCAAAAGTAGCAAAAGACTGATGCCACTTTGCAAGTGCCCGGATTTCAAGAAAGCGATTTCTCAGGTGTATAAAACCAGCATTGGCTTCTTAAGGCGGCTCATTATCTCCAATGTCTTGCTGCTCATGAACAATTTCTCAAACCATTCGTACCGGGTTGGAAACATAACCAGACAATCCGGGTCCTCTTTTTTGAAATTTTCGAGCAACTGATCTACAAGCCTAAACTCCGGAGAAATGTCCACCACAAGCAATTCCACCTTTGGACTTTTCTCTTCAGAAAGCAGGTGTCTAGCCTGCGCCAGATGTTCATTTCCATTGAAAGAATACTTCAGGTGCAAAACAAGAACCTTCACCGAGAGGCGACCAAGAAATTTTCGCAAGCGATGAAGTTCGACTTGAAAATGCGACAAGGACGAAGCGTACATAATTTTCTCAAGCTTCACAAATTGAAAATGTGGGGGAATCACCAAAACCGGAATTTCAGAATCATCAATCACTGCAGCCGTAATTGAACCAAAAACCAGCTTTTCAAAACCAGATTTTCCGTGGCTGCCCATGACTATCAAATCTGCATCCGACTTTTCAGCATGTTGGATAATGGACAGTACAGTTCCTGATTCCGTAACGACAACTACCTGCGCATCCAGACCAGGAAAACAAGTGGTAGATTTATCGATGAGTTCCACCACTTCGTTTGCAATGTGGGCCCGGAGGTCTTCATTGATTTTACCCAGATTGTCCATATACAAGACAGGAAATTCCCCATTGGTGTAAACCTGCGGATTGTGGTGAAAAACCACAATCTGGGACGCGTGCAATTGTCCGGAAGCATCAATTGCATAACGAAGTGCGTTCTTGGATGGGAGAGAAAAATCGTAGGGTACAAATATGATTTTCATGTTGTGACTGCCTTGTAGCTCTTGCAAAGCAGTCAAACCCAGATCTCATTTATTCTGACCTTTCTCAGATCAAAACATCATTGTTATCATTTGCGGATTTGGGCAGGTGCAGCACCTTCATTTATCTGAAAAGCCGTTTCCATTGCCTGTGCATCCGGTGCAGAAAATCCCCGCCAAGAACCCCATTCTGGAATCGCCCCCACAATTCTTAAAGTTTCACCTGAAACCGGGTGGGCAAATTCCATGGCATAAGAACAAAGACAAACCGTTGGGTCTGTGGGCGATTTCTTTCCGTATTTGAGGTCGCCCAAAATGGGCAATTTTTCCAAGCCCAATTGTGCCCGGATCTGGTGGTGTCGGCCTGTAAAGAGTCGAACCAACACCATCGATTTTTCTTTTTCACCCTGAAGGTGCCAATAACACAAATCGGCCTGCTTTGCATCTCCGCGCGGGTAGGTGTAAGTCCAGACTTTGTTGGTGGTTTCATTCTTTTTGATCCAGTGTCGCAGCCATTTCCAGGGTTCTGGTCGACCCTCAACAACTGCCAGATATACCTTTTTGATTTCCCTACCCTGAAAAATAGTATTCATTCGGGCCAAGGCCTTAGAAGTCCGGGCAATGACAACCAGACCGGAAACCGGGCGATCGATGCGGTGACAAACCGTGGCAAAGACATTTCCCGGCTTATCAAACTTTTGCTTCAGCCAAATCTTCGCAGCATCCTCTACCGAATCGGAGCCATCCTTATCGGGCTGCACCAAAATTCCGGCAGGCTTATTCACCACAAGGAGATGGTTGTCTAGAAAAACGACATCCTCCTCCCGAATTTGATAATTGCCACCAATCGCCTGCTGCATGCTAAAAACTCAATTAAGGCCTGCAATTTGAAGCGGCGCAGCTCATAATCAAAACAAAGTCCTGAGGAAATTTATTTCCATTTTGGCGCAAATCCCGCAGATGCCCTTTACTTTGCAACATAAATACAGGAACATGATTTTTTCCCGCAACAATTTCATCATCATGCTCGCAGGCATTGCACTGCTTATTACCGGCTTCATCATTATGACAATGGAAACAGCTGAATATGGTTTTGGTCCATTGGGACTCACGGTTGGACCTGCTTTTCTGATGCTTGGTTTTATTGTTGAAATCTACGCCATCATGCACAAGGACAAACCTGCAGGAGGCGACAACTGAGTCGGGATTTTCCTAGCCAGCACATTCATTCAAATTCTCTTCCCGGTCCATGGCCGGGATTTTTTTTGCCGTAAAACAAAATACATCAGACAGATATAAAATATTCAACACTTTTTCTTTCCTGAAATTTAGTAACATTGCCCCGTTCAATTTTCAGGTGCAATGAAGAAAAACCCTATTTCAATTCTATTAATTCTATTGTTGCTCAATCAAGCAACCTCCCTCATTTCAAAAGCCGATGAAGGAATGTGGCCCCCTTCTCTCATCAATTCTGTTTTATTTCAGAAAATGAAAGAAAAAGGCTTTCTACTAACGCCGGAAGCACTTTATTCTACCTCACAAGCCTCTATAAAAGATGCAATTGTACTTTTCGGACGAGGCTGCACAGGCGAAATTATTTCAAATCAAGGCTTGGTGCTCACCAACCACCACTGCGGATTCGGGCAGATCCAAAACCATTCGAGTGTAGAACACGATTATCTTAGGGATGGCTTCTGGGCAAAAAACAAGGAAGCCGAATTGTCCAATCCCGGTCTGAGCGTTTCCATTCTTGTGCGGATGGAAGATGTAACGCAGGCCCTTACGGAAGGCATTCCGGCGGCGTTTTCTGACAAAGAAAAAGAAGTACGCATGGCAGCCAATGCGAAAGATTACATAGCAAAAGCCACGACTGGAACACATTATCAGGCACAGATAAAACCATTTTTCGGCGGCATTCAGCAATGGATTCTAATCTATGAAACCTTCACCGACATCCGTTTGGTTGGAGCCCCTCCGGGAAGCATAGGAAAATTTGGCGGCGATACCGACAATTGGGTCTGGCCCAGACATACTGGCGACTTTTCGCTTTTCCGGATTTATGCGGGCAAGGACAATAAGCCAGCTGCATACTCGAAAGACAATGTGCCATACACACCAAAAAAATACCTACCAATTTCAACCTCAGGAATCAAGGAAGGCGATTTCACCATGCTCCTTGGCTATCCGGGCCGAACCAGCGAATACCTTCCCTCCTACGCTTTGGATCTGGTAAGCAAAAAAACCAATCCCAAGAAAATCGCACTGCGCACCAAAAGACTTGAGATCATTAATGCGGCGATGAAAGCTTCTCAGGAAAACCGAATCCGCTATGCCGACATACAAGCCGACATCGCAAATGCATGGAAAAAATGGCAAGGTGAAACGCTTGGAATGGCCAAGGCCGATGCCATCAATCAGAAGGAAAAAAATGAAGAAAAATACCGGACCTATTTTGCCGGACTCGGGGCAGAAGGAAAACCTTATTTGGATGCCCTCGAAAACCTCAGACTCGAATACCGTGAAATGAGCCGCCTTTCACTGCCGGCGCAATACCAATCAGAGGCCATCAATTCCAACAACATTTTCACCATTATTTCCCTGACCCAAACGCTTTTATCCAAATCAAAGGAAAGCAGCGCAGAAATCAAGGCCAAGGCACTTAGCGATTACAAGGCATCTGTTCGCTCCATCTGGAAAGAATCCGATCCAGCGGTTGAAAAAGCACTTTTCACCGTTTGCATGGAAGCGTATCAAAACGACATTCCCAAAGACATGCAGCCCTTTTATTTTCAGGAATTATTGATGAACACACCCCTGAAAAACGACGAATTCACCAAGGCAATCTTTGAAAAAGGTAATTGGTTCGATTCCACCAAAGTTTGGGCATTGGCCGAAAAAGCTTCCAAAGGCGATTCTGTTCAACTCAGAAGAAACCCAACTTACAAACTCTGGAAAACTCTAAACGACCATTTTGTAAACATCATTTTTCCTCAGTTTCAAAGGGCAAATTCAACCCTTGAACAACACCAAAAAATCTTTTTCAAAGGCCTGATGGAAATGGAAAAAGAAAAACAGTTTTATCCCGATGCCAACCAAACCTTCAGAATCGCATTTGGCAAAGTGGAAGGCTACAACCCCAAAGACGGGGTGCAATACGGCTTCTCCACGGCCAGCGACGGAATCATGGAAAAGGCCGGAACCGCCGACGATTTCATGATGGATCCCGCGCTTGCTTCCAAATTCAAAAAACAGAATTCCTCGGCTGCGGGCCCTGTTCCGGTTGCCTTTATTGCGTCAAACCATTCCACAGGTGGCAATTCCGGAAGTCCGGTACTCAACGCAAAAGGCGAACTCATCGGCCTCAATTTCGACCGGGTTTGGGAAGGCACCATGAGCGATTACTTCTTCGACAGCCGCATATGCCGCAATGTTTCCTGCGACATCCGCTATGTACTTTGGGTAATCGAAAATGTTGGCGAAAGCAAACATTTGGTGCAGGAAATGGAACTTAGGAATTAGAGAAGACTTCCTTTTTTAATTCATTTTGGGCGTGTCCGCCCACGCTTTCACCGTGGCCGGTCGGGTGCTTTGCTGCAATTCCACGCCTTGCGTGGCGATTTCCGCGTCGCCCCCTCACGCAAAAGTTTCGCAATCATCAAAATCCTTCCCTTGCTACATTTGGGCCATGCTTTTTTATCTGCCTGATTTCACCAACCCAATCCTTCCGGAAACGGAAGCCCGACATGTGCTGCAAGTTCTCAGGATGAAAACAGGTGAAGTATTGGAAGTTACAGATGCTGCCGGAAAGAAAGGAAAGGCCCGGCTTTTAAACGAAAAACCCGGCAATTGTCTTTTGCAAATCCTGGAATCTGAAAATACCGAAAGACTCTGGACCGGTGAATTCTGGCTGGCGGTAGCACCGACGAAAAATCTCGACCGAATGGAATGGCTGGTGGAAAAAGCCACCGAAATTGGTTGCAATGGTTTCCATTTTTTTCGCAGCCGCAGAACAGAAAGAAGCCATCTCAATACAGAAAGACTCAACAAAATTGCGCTCTCAGCGATGAAGCAATCCGGACAGTTTTACTTGCCGCAAATTCACTGGCACGACAAACTTCAGCTTCTTCCCTTTGGCCAGTTCAATCGCATCATTACCGCCGACCTCAGCAGCAATGAAACAAAAATCAAACCCGGCACAGACGAAAAAACGCTGCTTTTGATTGGACCAGAAGGAGATTTCACACCGGATGAACTTGAGTATCTAGCTGAGAAAAAAACAGAAGCACTGCGTTTTTTGCCTCAGGTTCTGCGCACAGAAACCGCCGCATTGTATGCTTTAATGCTGGCACGAAGCTCAGCTGGCTGATAAAATAATCTTAACGGCCTCCGTGAAATTGTCGCAAACAAAATCCGCATACGGCGATTCCCTTTCCTTTAAAGTTGGAATCAGAATTGTGCGCACACCTGCCGCTTTTCCGGCTTCCATATCGCGACCAGCATCGCCGATGATCCAGCTATTTTCTGAAGTAGCGTCTGTAAGGGCCATTCCCCGCTCCATCATCAGACTGCCGGGCTTGGCCGACAAACTAGCTGAAATGCTTCTATGCCATGGCGCATACAAAAGATAGTCAATGGCATTTCCACAGGCTGATTGCAAAATCTGGTGGAGGTTTTTCACAGCCTCTGATTTGTAAAGACCTTTGGAAATTCCACCCTGGTTGGTAACCACCACCAAGCCAAAACCAGCCGATTTCAGTCTATTCAAGCCTTCCGGAACATCAGAAGGAATTTGAAAATCTTCTTCCCTGAAAACATAATCGCCAGTCTCAAGATTGAGCACACCATCCCGGTCAAGTAAAATGCATCCTTTCATGGCTATTTTTTATTCGATTGGTAAACAGGTTCCAGCACCATGGCAGTACGGTTTGTGAGGTATAGGCTCAGTCGATTGTCTGTCATGGTGAAATGTTCAAGTCCGGCGCGATGTCTTTCAAAGCCACCAAACCGGCCATCATCAGAATTTAGAATTTCTCTGAAAGAGCCCGGCTCCGGCATGTGCAGCACATAATCGGAATGGCTCTTCACCGGATGAAAATTGAAAACAAACAACAAGCCAGCCCGCATGAAAGCCAGAACTTTATCCTCGTTGTGGATATGAATTTCTTTCAAAAATTTATCTTCCAGCACTTTTTTACCCTGCAACAATTCCAGCATGGCCTGATCGAAATCGAGTAAAAAACGATAGCGAAGGTGATCTTCCTGCGCCAGACTCCATTGCCTTCGGGCGTAATGGAAACTCCAGCCATTTCCTTCTCTCGGAAAATCAATCCACTCCGGATGCCCGAATTCATTCCCCATAAAATTGAGGTAGGCATCACCAGCGGCACTGGCCGTAACCAGACGAATCATCTTATGCAGGGCAATTCCCCGGTCTACAATCATGCTATGACTTTGCCGACTCATGGAATGGTACATCTCTGAACCCATCAGACGAAAAGCAAGCGTCTGGTCGCCTACGAGCGCCTGGTCATGGCTTTCGGCATAGGCGATTGTGCGCTCATCATAACGGCGATTGGTCAACATGCTCCAGAGGTCATTCATGCTCCAGGCCTCATCGGGCTGCTCTTTGATAATTTTTATCCAGAAATCGGGAATGCCCATTCCCAGTCTAAAATCAAAACCAAGTCCGCCTTCATTTTGTGGCCGGGCAAGTCCGGGCAAACCGCTTACATCTTCTGCAATGGTGATGCTGCCGGGACGAAATTCATGTGCAAGTTCATTGGCCAGCTTCAGATAAAGCAGGGCATCGTCGTCCAGAACATTGTTGTAATACGATGCCAGAGAGTCGAAACTGCGGCCCAATCCATGGTCTTTATACAACATGGAAGTAACTCCATCAAAGCGAAAACCATCGAAGCGATATTCCTCCAGCCAGAAGCGCACATTGCTCAAAAGGAAACGAAGCACTTCGGGTTTTCCGTAGTCAAATATTTTGGAATCCCAAGCCGGGTGGTTGCCTGCATCTCCAAACCGGAAATACTGGTGACCACTTCCATCAAATTCATTCAGCCCTTCAAAAATATTCTTAACGGCATGTGAATGAACAAGGTCCATAATAACCGCGATGCCCATTCCGTGCGCAGCATCGATCAGTTCTTTCAAAGCTTCGGGACAACCAAAGCGGGAGGAAACCGAGAAAAAACCCGAAACATGGTATCCGAAAGAGCCATAATACGGATGTTCCTGAATGGCCATCAACTGAATACAATTGTAGCCGGCGGCTTTTATTTTTGGAAGTACATTTTCCCTGAACTCCGAGAAAGAGCCAACACCTCCCCTTTCCTGCGCCATGCCCACATGGGCTTCATAAATAAATAGCGGCTTGTCCTTGGGCGCATCGAAAACATTCTGAAAGCGATACGATTCTTTTGGCCACCAAAGCACGCCGGAAAAATCCTTGGTTTGCTCATCCTGGTCCTGAAAAGTAATGTAAGCAGGAATGCGGTCAAGCGTTCCATTGGCTCCGCGCACAATCACTTTTACCTTTTGTCTGTGCGCCAGAGTTTGGCCAGCTGCATCTGGAATGTTAATTTCCCAGATGCCGGATTCCTTGCGTTCCATGGGATGACTTTCCTTGTCCCACTGGTTGAAATCGCCCGTGAGCCAAAGCTGATGTGCTTCTGGCGCCCATTCTCTGTAAACCCATCCATTCTCCTGTCCGTTGCGGTGAAACCCAAACTGATGATGGGCAGAAGCAAAATCCTGTAAGCTTTTCCAATTGTCACGAATGAAAGCGCGCATGCCCAGATAGCGGTAATGGTGATCACCAATTTCCCTGGAAAATGCTTGTAATCCTGGGTTTTGGGCAATCAGGGGCAGTTCAATAGTGGGCTTCATCCTGAAAATTTCGTACAAACTTCGTTCAGCAAGAGGCTTGTCTCCAAACCTCAATTAAAAATAGGCAGCAATACTGCCGCAAGGCTGTAATTTTACAGCAACAGGACAAAGCATCGACCTGATAAATAATGGCAAAGATTCTGATACTTGGCGGACTCATCCTGCTTCTAGCAGGGCTCATCCTTTGGAAATTTCCCAATGCTTTAAAATGGCTTGGCAATTTGCCCGGTGATTACCAATACCAGTCCGGCAACTTTTCCTTTCATTTTCCGATTATCACCTCCATCATTTTAAGCATTCTCCTGACACTGTTTTTCCGCTTCCTAAACCGATGAAAGACCTGGCAATTGTTTTCTTTGGCAGTGGCATCGGCGGCTGTCTCCGTTATGGAATCGGTTTGATTTTTAAATCCCGCGCTGGTGAATTTCCCTTTGCAACGCTGAGCGCCAATGTGCTCGCCTGCCTGATTGCCGCTTTTTTCCTGCATAAAATTTTACCAGACAGCATTCAAAACCAGCATTCAATTCGGCTCTTGATGATTACCGGTTTTTGCGGAGGCTTCAGTACATTTTCCACTTTCAGCATGGAAACATCCGGCATGTTGCGCGAGGGAAACTGGCAAGGCGCTGTGGTTTATTCATTATTAAGTTTTTCTACCGGACTTGCTGCATTTCTGATTTTTGCCAGAAGTCGCTGAGCGCGGAGGATTTATTGCCTATTTTTGCCCAATGCGGAAGTTTCCAATCCTGACGATAATCGCCCTTGCCTTTTTCGCAACGGCGTGTCAGACCATTCCGGATTACCCAGTTCAACCCTATATCAGTTATGGTTCCGCTTATTTCAAAGAACTTCCCCAAACAGATTACATTTACCTTAGCATCAATTTTAAGGATGGCGACGGAGACCTTGGACTCAATTCTGAGGACATTGCCCTTCTGGATTCTGCCGACCTGTACAACATTTTTCCGGTGCTATTCAGAAAAGTTGGAGACAAGTACGAAGAGTTTAAGATTGTTTCATACAGCGGCAGATTCCCAAGATTGAGGGAAAGCGCCCAATCAGGACCGATTGAGGGAACTTTGCAATACAAACTCGGTTCACTCAATTTTTTTAACGAGGATAGCTCCATTGTAAAAATCAGGGTTTCCATCCGTGACCGCGCTGGGCATGTGAGCAATACCATAGAAACTGCCCCGTTTCCGGTGGTTTATAAATAATTGAAATGCATTCTGAGGGAAAAACAAGATTGATTGTTTACCAGATTCTTGTCCGCCATTTGGGCAACGACAGACTTCACACGGTTGCAGGTGGCAACCATTCGGCAAATGGCTGTGGAACGGTAAAAAAACTCGATTTTAAAGCAATCGAAGCCCTCCAAAAAAACGGCTTTTCCGCCATTTGGCTCACAGGTCTCATTCGCCATGCTACGCAAAGCGACTCGCATTTTTCAGGATTTAAGAAAAGTCATCCTTCCGTGGTGAAAGGATTGGCGGGCTCGCCTTATGCGGTGAGCGATTATTTCGAAACCGACCCCGATTTGTACGAAAATCCTGAAAAGCGCTGGGAGGAACTTTCAGATTGTCTGGACAGGATTCATAAAACCGGCATGAAGGCAATCGTGGATTTTATTCCAAACCACACTGCCCGGGAATATGAAAGCTTGCATGCCAGGGAAATCGGCCTTCGGGATCTTGGACAAAATGACAATACTGTAATTGAATTTAGTCCCGACAACCACTTTTACTATCTACCGAACCAGCCCTTCACTTCACCGCAAAACATTGCGGATGAAAATGGGAATTTATACCAGGAATTTCCTGCGAAAGCTACTGGGAATGATTGCTTTTTGGCAAGTCCTTCCATTAACGACTGGTACGAAACCGTAAAACTGAACTACGGCATTGACTTCAGGAATGGCCAAAAACATTTCAATCCGGTTCCGCCCCTGTGGAATTACATGAAGGAAGTCCTGCTTTTCTGGGCTTCAAAAGGCTTTGATGGATTTCGTTGCGACATGGCCGAAATGGTGCCGGTGGAATTCTGGACCTGGGTTCTTCCACAAATCAAACAAGCATTTCCGCACTTGTTTTTTATCGCTGAGGTGTATGAACCACATCGGTATCCCGAATTCATTGAAGCTGGATTTGATTATTTGTACGACAAAGTCGGCATGTACGATGTACTCCGAGAACTTGTGGAAGGCAAGGGAAACTGCGACAAGCTCACCAGCGTTTGGCAGGCGCAGGAAGGCTTTGGCGACCGGATGCTTCGCTTTCTGGAAAACCATGACGAACAACGCATTGCTTCTGATTTGGTAGGAAAAAACGCCTTTAATGCGTTGCCGGCTATGGCCATAACTGCATTTTTCGGCAAAGGTCCAGTTATGGTTTATGCAGGTCAGGAACTGGGAGAGAAAGCCAAAGGTGCCGAAGGCTATTCCGGCGATGATGGGAAGACGAG
>CAMDMI010000011.1 GCA_945902135.1 Spirosoma fluviale | reverse complement strand
CTTGGAGTTTCCGGCAATCAGGTTTTGCCTGCTGAGATTTATGCCCAGATCAAAGCCCGTACGCTTTCTTCCGTTCGGGGAACTGTTCAGGCAGATATTTTAAAGGAAGATCAGGCCCAGAATACCTGTATTTTCTCCACAGAATTTGCTCTTCGGATGATGGGCGATATTCAGCAATATTTCATTCATCGGGATGTCCGGAATTTCTATTCCGTATCCATTTCCGGTTATCACATTGCAGAGGCAGGTGCCAATCCGATTTCTCAACTTGCCTTTACGCTTGCCAATGGCTTTACTTTTGTGGAATATTATCTCAGCCGCGGCATGCACATCGATGAATTTGCGCCAAACCTGAGCTTCTTTTTCTCCAATGGTGTCGATGCTGAATATGCGGTAATTGGCCGCGTGGCAAGACGAATCTGGGCCAAGGCCATCCGCCACAAGTACAAAGGCAACGATCGGAGTCAGAAATTGAAATACCACATTCAGACTTCAGGACGGAGTTTGCATGCACAGGAAATTAGTTTCAACGACATCCGAACTACCCTTCAGGCCTTGTATGCGATTTACGACAATTGTAATTCGCTGCATACCAACGCGTATGATGAGGCAATTACAACCCCAACTGAAGAGTCTGTTCGCAGGGCAATGGCCATTCAGTTGATCATAAACCATGAACTTGGTCTGGCGAAAAACGAAAATCCGCTGCAAGGCGCTTTCATTATCGAGGAACTTACCGACCTGGTTGAACTTGCTGTTTTGGAGGAATTTAAGCGGATTTCAGATAGGGGAGGCGTTTTGGGTGCGATGGAACGCATGTATCAAAGATCCAAAATTCAAGAAGAGTCCCTGTATTATGAAACTTTGAAGCATGAAGGCAAACTTCCAATTATTGGGGTGAATACTTTCCTCGGTCCGGATGGTTCCAAGACGGTTATTCCGGATGAAGTTATCCGCAGTACCACAGAGGAGCGCGAATTTGCGATTGGTAGCTTGGGTGTTTTTCAGGACAGAAATACAGACACTGCTGCAATGGCCATCAGCAGGCTTCAGAAAGTTGCCATCACCAATGGGAATATTTTTGAAGAGTTGATGGAAACCGTGAAATATTGTTCGCTGGGACAGATTTCTTTTGCTCTTTACCAAGTAGGTGGACAGTACAGAAGGAACATGTAGAAAAAATTCTAAAAAATTTGGAAAAATTTCCGGAAAGGATTTTTTTTGGGGGTGAGAAAAAAGAAGCCTTATGAAATCCCTGAAGATTCTTCGTCTTCAGCTTCCGATGTAAAGCCTGGTTATTTCCCGGGGGATTTTTCCCCTGAGGCACTAGGCCAAGAAAGTTCCTTCACCCAAAAGATTGCGCCCAGAGATTTTTCTGGTCTTGTACTGTTGATAAAGTCAGGTATCACCCGGGCATCTCTAGATCAGCTGCTCGTTCAAACCGGTATTTCACTCACTGAGATGGCTTCCTTTATGCACATGTCGGAGCGCACCCTTCGAAACTATTCTCCCGAAACCCATTTAGGTCCAGATTCCTCGGAGCGTGCCATAGAAATAGGCTTGCTTTATGAAGAAGGACGAGAAGTGATGGGCTCGCTCCAGAATTTTATTCAATGGATGTCTGCGCCAGCCCAATTTATTGCAGGCAAAAGGCCCCTGGATTTTTTGGATACTTCCGTAGGGATTCGCTTTCTGTCCGATGAGCTTGGCAAGCTTCGCCATGGGGTTTTTGCCTGATGCTGGTGTATCGAATTTCGCGGCCTGAGTTTGCCCAGGATTTGAGTGGGGAAGGAGCTCGCTTGTATGGAGGAAGATGGAATAAAAAAGGCATGCGAATGTTGTACACTTCCCAATCTGCATCACTTGCCTTGCTTGAAATTCTGGCTCATTTGCCGAACGGAAAAGTTTTGATGCCGCTTTCATTGATTTCGATTTCCATTCATTCTGATTTGATTTTTGAACCTGAAATTTCAATCCTTCCTAGCAATTGGCAGGCATTTCCTTGTCCTGCTGCATGTCAGAATTTTGGTTCGGGTTTTTTAGAGGAAGGCAAATTTGCCATAGCCCGGCTTCCTTCTGTGCTTATGCCCAAAGATTTCAACTATTTGATTAATCCTGAGCACAAGGGTATTTCTGCAATGGAGATACTTGAGATCGAGACTTTCTTTCCGGATAACCGCCTGATTGCTCAAGGTGCCTGAATGGCAGTACTATCTGTAAGCATGTGAAGGAATCGAATGATTGCAGTCTTTTCGGCATTTGTGAGCCCGAGGCTGGTCCCGAATTTTTCATTGGTTCCTTTGCTTAAAAGTACATCCAGGTTCGGTTTTTGAAACAGTGAATCTGAATTGTAATGGTCGAGAACCTGTTCAAGGGTTTGAAATCTGCCATCATGCATGTAGGGCGCTGTAAATGCAACATTGCGAAGGCCGGGTGTTTTAAATCGACCAAAATCGCTTGGTTTTCCTGTGAAATTTTGTAATCCTGCTTCCTGGGATTCTGAACGCAAAAGTCCAGTGTTGTGAAAACCATCAAAGCGATTTAAATCTCCCAGCAATGTTTGCGGCAGGTGACAATCGCCGCAGTTTCCTCCGCGAATTCCGCCACCGGGAGCGAATGGGTCAGGATGGGTAAAAAACAATTGCATGCCAAGCAATTCTTCCGGATTGGGATTGTATTTCCCCTGAAGGAATAAATCGTATTTGCTGTTGCCTGAAATCAGACTGCGCTCGAATTGAGCGATTGCTTTGGCCAATCTGTCTGCAGTAATTGTTTTGTCGCCAAATGCACTTCCGAACATATCCGAATAACGCGGAATTCCTTGCAGTCGCTTTACTGCCTCAGGAAGGGTAAGCCCCATTTCTTTTGGGTCTATAATCGGGTGCAAGGATTGCGTTTCCAAAGTTGAGTCTCTTCCATCCCAGAACATCCGTTTTAGCAAACCTGCATTCAAAAGAGATGGCGTATTTCGGTTTCCCAACTGGCGGCCAATACCCTTCGAAAAAACCTGGTTGTCTCCAAAGCCAAATTCAGGCCGATGGCAGGATGCGCAGGATGTGCTATAGTCGGCAGAAAGCGCCTTTTCAAAAAATAATGATTTCCCTAGAAGAATTCCTTCTTCGGTTGTGGGGTTGTCAGCTGGTTGCTGAAAATAAGTTTGAAGGTATTCCGGGAGCTGGGGTTGAAAAGGTTTTGGATTTCCGTAGTCTGGATTTTCTTCCTTTTTACCACAGGAAATCAGAAAGCTTAGGAGCAAAACAAAATGGCGGGACGAAATTGGCCTGATAATTGAGGCACAATAACTTGAAAAGTAGCTTTCTTTTCTTTTCATTTAACCATTCAAAATTAGAAGTTTCAAAGGTATGATTTTATTCCTCGCTGGTATTGTGGCAATTTTCTTTGGATTCAAGTTTGCGTCTGCAAATTTTCCTCAGAATAAACTGGAAAAACCCTTAAAGTTCGGCGGCTTGGGTTTGGTGGTTTTTGGGATCGCCAGTACTTGTTTCGTTTCAATTGAACCGGGTGAAACCGGCGTAATGGTCTTGTTCGGAAAAGTTCAGCCTGGTACAATTTCCAGTGGATTGCATTTCATCAATCCACTTATAGAGGTTCAACGATTTGATATTCGGACTCAAAATTATACGATGTCTTCTGTACATGATGAAGGCGACAAGCAAGGCGACGATGCCATCCGTGTACTCACAAGTGATGGGCTTGAAGTTATCATAGACCTCACTGTTTTATATAAAGTCAGAGAAGATCAGGCTCCCCGGATTTTGCGGGAGGTAGGTATTAATTATCAGGAAGTTATCATTCGTCCTATTACAAGAACCAAAATCAGAGACAATGCCGTTGGCTACGATGCAGTTTCTTTATATTCTTCCAGAAGGGACGAGTTTCAGACAAAAATTTTTAATGAGATTCAGAAAATTCTCACAAGTCGAGGAATGGAACTGGAGCAATTGCTGGTAAGAAACATCACCCTTCCAACTTCAGTAAAACAGGCCATCGAGTCAAAAATTAACGCTGAGCAGGAATCCCAAAAGATGCAATATGTTTTGACCAAGGAAAAGCAGGAAGCCGACCGAAAGCGTGTAGAAGCCCAGGGAATCGCGGATTATCAGAAAATTATTTCCACCAATCTTACCCAAAACCAGTTGCAGTACGAGATGATAAAGGCGCAAAAAGAACTTGCTACTTCACCCAATGCCAAGGTGGTAATTATGGGCGGCGGAAAGGATGTTCCGTTTATTTTGAACAACTGAGTTTAGGCAGTAAAAAAATGTAATCAATCAGCAGAATAGCTCTGTTAACTTTCTTCTGCTCAAGCCAACCAAATTTCCTGGAATCTTGTCTTATGTTTTGATGAAAGGAATTAATACCGTGTATCTGGTAAAGTGCTCTCTATTTCTTTTTTTCATTTTTGTGCTGCAATTACAATGAGTAGAATTGCAGATAATTTTAGCTTTAGTCAACAAAGAATGACAAACAAAATACTAATGTTTTCCCTATTCGGGATTCTGACTTCAAGTGCAGCCTTTGCGCAAAATCAGGTTTTGGAATTCACCGATTCTAAAGAACTTGAAAATCTGAGCGCTGAATTTGCCAGAAAAGATGCTGAGCTTCAGTCCAAAATCGAAGCTTATGCAACAAAAAACGGGCTGCTCATTCATCATTATCTGCCAACTGGCAAAGTGATGTCATTTGTTGATTTTGACACTGACGGCAAGCCTGTTTATGTGCAGACTGACAATGCAAAGGCTGCCTCAACAATTGCCACAAGCAAGGTTTATCCGTCTGCAACATTGGCATCTAAATACAATCTAGCTGGCCGTGGATTTACAGTAGGAGAGTGGGATGGCGGTTCTAGCCGGATTACCCACCGTGAATATCAGGGCAGGGCTTTTCAGGCAGATAATAGTACAATGGCTGTTTCCGAACATGCAACCCATGTTGGCGGAACACTCATTGCAGGTGGAGTTACTCCGGGTGCAAAAGGAATGGCGTATCAGGCAAAATTACTAACCCACGACTGGACCAACGATGATGCTGAAATGGCCGCAAAGGCAGCCCAGGGTTTGCTTATTTCCAACCACTCTTATGGAACTGTTTGCGGTTGGGAAGTTGATGCAAGTGGTAACTGGGCCTGGAATGGCAACAACACAGTTAATGCTACTTATGATTATAAGTTTGGTTATTACGATACCCAGGCAAGGGACTGGGATCGGCTTACTTATAAAGCGCCATTTTACCTTGTGGTAAAATCTGCAGGAAATTCCCGGGATAGCGGCCCTGCAAATGATCCACAACACCCAAGAAATGGTCCGTATGATTGCTTGCCAACTTATAGTGTTGCAAAGAATATTCTCACTGTGGGAGCTGTAAACGGACTTTCCAATGGATATAATGGTCCGGCATCAGTGACAATGTCCAGTTTTAGTTCTTGGGGACCAGCGGATGATGGTCGTATTAAACCAGATATTGTTGGCGATGGGGTTAACCTCAATTCTTGCGGAAGTGCTGCTGATGATAATTATGCTTCCTTATCTGGTACTTCAATGTCTGGTCCATCTGTGGCTGGTTCATGTTTGCTTTTGCAGGAGTTTTACAGCAATACCCATTTTCAAAAGAGAATGAAATCTGCAACTTTGAAAGGCTTGGTTATTCACACTGCTGATGAGTGTTTTAACCCTTCTCAAGGTGGTTGGACTGGTCCTGATTACCGTTTTGGCTGGGGATTAATGAACACCAAAAAGGCAGCAGACCTTATTTACAATGACAGCACAGAAAGCGTGATGAGGGAATTGGTTCTGGACAACCAGCAACCTCAAGAAATTACAATAACAGCCAAAGGCACTGAGCCGCTTGTTGCCACAATTTGCTGGACAGATTACGAAGGAACTCCTGGCCCGGCGGCTTATAATTCCCGTTTAAAAAATCTGGTAAACGATCTCGACTTGCGGGTGTATTCTGCTTTGGGTTCGGATACTACATTTCCATGGAAATTAAATCCTGATAGTTTGACAAGGCCTGCTAGAAAAGGAGATAATTCGGTAGATAATGTTGAGAAAATTGAACTTACAAATCCGGTTGCTGGTCAGACCTACAAAATTCGTGTTTCCAACAAAGGCAATTTATTTGCAGGAACAAATCAGCCACAAAAGCAGGCGTTTTCTCTAATCGTTTCTGGCATAGTTGAGGGTGATACTGCCATCACTTGCATTCCGAGGCAATTCATGAATTCCAGAACCGGTATTTTTGATGATGGAAGTGGAATCACCAGAAATTATGCACAAAATGCAGACTGCGGATGGGTCATCAATCCGGAAGACAGTGACGCAGTTGTTCAGGTGATTTTCAGAAGTTTTAATGTGGCAGCAGGTGATACGCTGTATGCGTATTCTGGAAATTCCGCATCAGGAGCCCTTATTGGTAAATTCTCTGGAAGTTCATTGCCCGATACAATCAAGAGCAGCACAAACCAGATGTTTTTCAATTTCAAGTCGACTACCGGCTCTACGGCCAGTGGATGGGAAGTTTCATACAAAGCCATTCAAACGCCTAAATTTGACTTTACTCCTCAATCGAGAACAGTTTGCTCCGGAAGCCCAATTTCATTCAGCGTTCAGGTGTTAAACGGACCTGCAACAGGCTGGAATTACAGCTGGGACATTCCAGGATCTTCTAATCAAAATCCAATAGTTGCAAATCCAACCGCTCAATATGATCAAATCGGCGTGTATCCGGTAAGTCTGACAGTCTCCAATGAAGCTGGTCCGAAAACCATTACCAAAACAGCCTTGATTACTGTAAAGCCTGCACTCGCTCCAAATCCGGGGCCGAATTTCGAAGGATTTGAGTCCAGCAGTTTCCCTAATAATGCAGGTAATCCAAGTTTAAATTGGACTGTTACCACAGATGTGAATACATGGCAAAGGAATTCGCTTTCACCTTTTGAAGGCCTCGCTTCAGCCCGCATCAAAAATTTCACCAACAAAAGAGATGTTAGGGAACTTGTGAGTCCGGCTTTCGACTTGTCAGGACTTAATATCCAAAGGTTTTTGAAGTTCCGTTATGCATATGCGAGAATGACGACAGCTGCATCTGCCGATCAGTTTCGTGTACTTGCTTCTTCCGATTGTGGCAGAACCTGGACAGAGCTATTGAAGCGCAACAACACCACAAATCCTAAGTTGAGTACAATTGGGGATGCAGCAGCCGATATTGTAGCTGGAACTTTTATTCCTGAGCCTAATCAGTATCGTTCTGATTCTCTTTCGCTTAATAGCCTTGTCGGAGCAGGAAATAACATCTCAGTGAAATTTGAAATGACCAGCGAATTGGGTAACTATCTGTATCTGGATAATGTTACAATCGGAGGCATTCAGACTTCAGTCAATAATTATTTCAACCAAACATTCTCGGCTTCAATTGCTCCAAATCCTGGTGATGGTAATTCTAAACTTCTAATCAATCCGGTTACAGGACAATCCGTACGGGTAGAGTTGATTGACATCACAGGCAAATTGATATCAAGCAAGGAATTGGCTCCGGCATCAGAATTTTCAACCGAAATTCAGGATTTGTTTGGGCCTGTAAAGCCAGGCATTTTTATAATTCGCCTTAGTTCGGACGCCGGCGTTCGGGTTATCAAGTGGGAAAACAAAAATTAATATTTCAGGTTTTAAAGAAATGAAAAAAGTTGTCCTTGCCATCTCGGCAGTATTTGTAAGTCTTTTGTCGTATGGTCAGGATGATGTATTCCGGCCTTGTGGTACAAGTGAGGCAGTAAAAGAATCCTTGGAGCAACATCCGGAACTTCTGGAAAATGTAAGGGCTCTGGATAAGTTTACAAGGGAGTTTGAACAAAATCCAAACAACAAACTTTTCGATTCTACCATTACCATCCCTGTCGTATTTCATGTATTTCATACCAATGGAGCAGAGCGGATTTCTGAGGCGCAGATTCGCGACTGTATTCGTATTTTGAACGAAGATTTTCAGAATAGAAATGCCGATTCTGC
Source organism: Spirosoma fluviale (assembly GCA_945902135.1). Taxonomy (GTDB): domain Bacteria; phylum Bacteroidota; class Bacteroidia; order Cytophagales; family Flexibacteraceae; genus CAMDMI01. The sequence goes on along the minus strand of CAMDMI010000011.1, from coordinate 19,725 downwards.
CCAGGTATCTACTTTGTTTCAACCGATAATTGGTAGGTCGCAGATGCGTTTTCGTTTGGCCACAAAAGATCCGAACGGCCGATGCACCGAAGGCATTAATTACATTGAATCCTCGCTTCATACAGCTGGGGGTGAAAATCTAAAATCTGTTATTTCATGGGATACTAGAAAATATTTCAACATCTGGGTTTGTTCGGTTGTGGCTTCAGGTGCTGCTGCATATTCTTATTATCCAGGTTCGGCACCTGGACAAAATAATGAAGGCGTTGTTACAAGAAGCGATTATGTTGGTTCAATTGGAACCAGTTCGCCTGGATACCGAGCCCGTACAATAACCCACGAAATCGGACATTTTATGAATCTTCCTCACACCTGGGGAAGTTCGAATACGCCAGGTTCTGCAACAAATTGCAACATTGATGACGGTGTTCAGGATACGCCAAATTGCGTTGGGGTTTCCAATTCATCTTGTCCACTTTCTCAAAATGACTGCGGCCCGATTGCAAATGTAGAGAACCATATGGATTACTCTAATTGCAGAAGAATGTTTACCAAAGGCCAGGTTTTGCGGATGCATGCTGCATTGAATTCAGCAACTGGTTTTAGAAGCAGTCTTTGGAAAACTTCAAACCTCATTGCAACTGGAACCACAACGGATGCAGCGCCAATGATGGATTGTGCTCCGAAAGCAGATTTTAAAGTGAATTATACCCGCCTTTGTGCTGGTGTTCCGCTTACTTTTACCCAGCTGGCATACAATGTTTCCAACCTGGATTCTGTAAAGTATTTCTGGAGTTTTCCTGGAGGCGATCCGGCGACCTCTACAGCTGCTAATCCAACGGTTTCATATTCTACTGCTGGAACTTATAATGTAAAACTGGTGGTTTCAAATCCATCAGGAAAGGATTCTCTGACCAAGACTTCATACATCGGAATTTTACCATCAACCCCAATGTATTTTGTTGGAGATGTTGAAAGTTTTGAAACCACAACCTTTCCAGTTTTTCCGGGAAATCCAGACAAAGGTTGGGATGTGAAACCAATGACAGTAAGTACATGGAAAAGGTCCACTTCTGCTTTCACAACAGGTCCAGCTAGTTTGTCTATAACCAATCCCTCAAGTGCTGCCGGAAACATCCACACGCTGATCAGCCCAGTTTTCGAAATATCTGGCCCACTAACTGGAGTAAAAATTGGGTTTAAGTATGCCTTCGCGCGCAGAGCGACGACAAATACGGATAAGATGGTGATTTCATATTCCACCAATTGTGGAAAAACATGGTTCCAAGCTTTCAATAAAACAGGAGCTACGCTTGCCACCGTAACCAATAATGTAAGCAACAATTTTGTGCCTGTGGCTGCAAACTGGAAACAGGAGTACGGAAATATTCAGTTTTTATCTGGTGCTTCTCAGTTCAGATTGAAGTTTGAATTTACTGCAGGCGGGGGAAATAACTTATTTATCGATGATTTGCAGCTTACCACCATCACTGCTGTGAGCAACCTTCAGGATGACCAGCTTGCTTTAAATATTTTCCCTAATCCATCCGCTGGTGATTTGCCAGTTCTGGAAATTCGCAATGCTAAATCAGGAAAAGCGAGTCTTGAAATCATGGACGCAATGGGTCGCAAAACTTGTTGGAGAAAAGAACTTTACCTCGAGCCCGGTCAAGCTGAAGTGTTGCTTTCAAAAGAAATGGAAAAGCCAAAACCAGGAAATTACTGGGTGCGTTTGATCATGGCTGATAGGGTTATGGTTCGCCAAATGATTATTATTCCATAAAATTGACTATTTTGAAACAATGGGGGGCTTATGCCCCTTTTTGTTTTATTGAGTTACGATGATTCTTCAAAAAATACTTCCGCCTCTTGGGATTACGCTTTTTTTTCTTGCCATTGATTGGTATGCATTCCAGTCTTTTAAGCAATTGATTCCCCACTCAGGCCTTCTTCGGAAGGGGATGTATGCGGGCTATTGGTCGATTTCAGGCATTTTGCTTATTACCATGTTTTTTATTCGAATCTTTGGTTTGCCGGGAAACAATCGAATACTCATGGTTTTCTGCTTGTCCATTTTTTTTATCTTTTTCATTTCAAAGTTCATTCTCTGTTTTTTTCTTTTGATGGAGGATTCCTACAGAGGGATTTCATTTGTTATTCGAACGGCCAGTAAATATTTTTTTTCAGGCACAGCAAGGCACTCTCCTGGACGCTCTGCCGCTTTGGCTAAAATTGCCGCTGGTATATCGGCAATTCCAATGGTGAGTTTGGTTTATGGAATGGTGAAAGGTGCCTACAAATACAAAGTTCATAAGCTTGACCTTGTCCTGAAAAACCTCCCTGCCGCATTTGAAGGCTTAAAAATTGTTCAGATTTCAGATGTGCATGTTGGAAGCTTTTACGATAAAGATGCAGTCCTTCGAGGGGTAAATTTGCTCATGGATGAAAAGCCGGACATCGTGTTTTTTACCGGTGACCTGGTCAATAATGAAGCGGCTGAATTTGATTCTTACAAAGAGATTTTTGGCTTGATAAAAGCCCCGATGGGGATTTATTCGATTTTGGGTAATCATGATTATGGAGATTATAAGTACTGGGAAACCGAAGGTGCCAAAAGAAAAAATCTTGAAAATCTAAAAGACCACCATTCCAGTATTGGTTGGCGATTATTGATGGATGAGCACATTTATTTAAAGAAGGAAGGCGCTAAAATTGCCATTGCTGGCGTACAGAACTGGGGTGCAAAAGGCAATTTCCCAAAGTATGGAAATTTGAAAAAAGCTTTGAAGGGGATTGATGAAGAAGCAGTTCTGCTGCTGTTATCCCACGACCCCAGTCATTGGGAAGCCCAGGTTGTTCCATCCTTCCCACAGGTTTTGGCTACTTTTTCCGGTCATACCCATGGAATGCAATTTGGAATTGAGATTCCGGGTTTGAAATGGAGTCCGGTTCAGTATTTTTATAAACAATGGGCCGGTCTGTATGAAAAAAATGGCCAGCAATTGTATGTAAACAGGGGATTCGGGTTTCTTGGTTATCCGGGAAGGGTAGGAATCTGGCCTGAAATCACCTCATTTACATTGAGGTCTTCATAAGGGTTTTTGCTTTCAGGATTAATTCCATTTTTCGCTGAGAAATCGGCTTGATTTTGTAATTTCGCGGCTTATTATGGCCACTTGCTTCAATCAATAATAAAAAAGATTCGTGTCGTTAATCAAGTCAATTTCAGGTATTAGGGGAACAATAGGAGGGAAGCCGGGTGAAAATCTAAGCCCCCTTGATGTAGTAAAATTTACAGCGGCCTTTGGCACTGTCTTGTTGGAAGAAGCGAAGGAGAAAAAACTTGTAATTGGGCGTGATGCCAGACCTTCTGGTCTCTGGATTTCCGACTTGATTGTAATCACACTTACCAACCTTGGTTTTGATGTTGTAGATCTTGGTTTGAGTACCACGCCAACCGTTCAAATGGCGGTTGTTTCTGAACATGCAGATGGAGGAATTATAATAACTGCAAGTCATAATCCGGGTCAGTGGAATGCATTGAAGTTGTTAAATTCAGAAGGTGAATTTATTTCTCAGGCAGTGGGAAATCTGGTCCTTCAACTGGCGGCAAATGAGGATTTTTCATTTGTTGAAAATAAAAAACTTGGAACTGTCCGCAAGGATGATACTCAGATACAAAAACATATTGATGCTATTTTGGCAATTCCTTTAGTGGATGTTGAAGCCATTCGCGCAAGGAATTTTCGAATTGCCATTGATGCAGTAAATTCTACAGGTGGGATTGCGGTGCCAATGCTTTTGGAAGCACTTGGCGTTGAACCAAATAATATTAAAAAGTTTTTCTGTGAGCCTGATGGTAATTTTCCGCACAACCCAGAACCAGTTCCAGAAAACCTGACCTTCATCTCCAATGAGTTGAAAAATGGAAATTTTGATCTTGGAATTGTGGTTGATCCTGATGTGGATCGCCTCGCTTTGGTGAATGAAGATGGCAGCATGTTTGGGGAGGAATTTACCTTGGTTGCAGTGGCTGATTATGTGTTATCCAAACGCAAAGGCAATACGGTTTCAAATCTTAGCTCCACAAGGGCTTTACGGGATATTACCCAAAAGGCTGGTGGCGAGTACTACGCAGCCGCAGTTGGAGAGGTGAATGTTGTGGAAAAGATGAAAGAAATTTCTGCAGTAATTGGAGGAGAAGGAAATGGGGGAATCATTTATCCGGACCTGCACTATGGTCGTGATGCGCTTGTAGGAATTGCTTTATTTCTCTCGCACCTCGCAAATTTCAAAGGCCCTATTTCTAGACTTCGGGCTGGATATCCCAATTATTTCATGTCGAAAAATAAGATTGAATTGACCAAGGAAATCAATGTCGATAAGATATTAAACGAGATTCAGGCTAGGTATGCCAAAGAGCAAATCAATACCATTGATGGTGTGAAAATTGATTTTGATGATAAATGGGTACACCTAAGGAGGTCAAATACAGAGCCAATAATTCGGATTTATGCTGAAGCAGATTCTAGCACCAAGGTTCAATCGCTGACAGCTAAAATTATAGGAGACATCAAAGAAATAATCAGTGAGCACAAAGCTTAATTGGAATGAAAATTTATTTAGACAACGCCGCAACTACAAAAATTGATTCGAGGGTAGCCGAGGCAATGATGCCTTACCTTACCGAACATTTTGGAAATCCTTCCTCCTTGCATTCTTTTGGTCGTGACTCACGATCGGCCATTGAAAAAGCGAGGAAGAAAATTTCGGCCCTTCTTGGTACTCAACCAGCCAATTTGTTTTTCACTTCCGGAGGCACGGAGGCCGACAATCAAGCCATTATTTCTACCATCGTCGCCCATAAAATACCGCGTGCCATTTCTTCGCCACTTGAGCACCACGCAGTTTTGCAAACGCTCGAACAATTGCATAAGAATGGCCAGGTGGAACTAAAATTGCTGGAGGTTGACAAGCAAGGCAATTTTAACCAGGCTCAATTATCAAACTGGATGGAGGAGGTTCCTCAAAGTTTTGTTTCGTTGATGCAAGCCAATAATGAAATCGGAAATATTTATCCGGTTGAAGAGATTGCTGCCGAGGTGAAAGACAGAGGTGGTTTTTTTCATTCGGATACAGTTCAGACAACAGGAAGACTCCGCCATGATTTAGCACAATGGAAAACAGATTTCATGGTTGGCTCTGCGCATAAATTCCATGGTCCGAAAGGAATTGGATTTTTGGCCTTGAGGCAGGATGTTAAAATCCCAGCTTATATATATGGAGGTTCTCAGGAACGAAATATGCGGGGTGGTACCGAGAATCTTATGAGCATTGTCGGGATGGCAGAAGCGTTTGAAATTTCAATCACAGAACTTGATACCAACAGAAAGCACATCGAGGGACTAAAAAATCGTATGAAGGAATTAATCGTTGCGGGAATTCCTGGAGTCGGTTTTAACGGCCGTTCGGCTGAGTCTGACAGCATGTACACCATACTAAATGTAAGCTTCCCTGAATCTGAAAGTGGTGAGATGCTCCTTTTCAACCTTGATATCAATGGTGTTGCGGCTTCTGGTGGTTCTGCTTGCAGTTCTGGTTCTGAAATTGGTTCTCATGTCCTCCGGGGCATTGGTGCGAATCCAGCAAGGGCTTCTGTTCGTTTTTCTTTCAGTAAGTTCAATACAATGGAGGAAGTTGAGCATACAGCAGCACTGCTATGCAGGCTTTATTCCAAGTAATACTCGCGCTCAAAATCCTTTTAATCCGGCCAGCAATTCTACAATTTGCACTGCATTTGTAGCTGCACCTTTTCTTAGGTTATCCGCTGTAATCCAAAGATTCAGGCCGTTTTCAAGGCTAAAATCTCTGCGAATTCGACCAACAAAAACATCATCCTTGCCCTTGCAATAAATAGGCATAGGGTATTCAAATGATTCTGGATTGTCTGTCAGAACAATTCCTCTTTCAGATTCAAGAATGTTGCGCACCTTTTCGATGGTAAATTCTTGCTCAAATTCAATGTTTACAGATTCAGAGTGTCCACCCGTAACTGGAACTCGAACGGTCGTTGCCGTTACAGCCAAAGAATCAACCTGCATGATCTTGCGGGTTTCATGGATCATTTTCATCTCCTCTTTGGTATAGCCGTTTTCCAGAAAGCTGTCAATATGTGGAATGATGTTGAGGTCAATTGGATGCGGATATGCCGGATTAAGGGGGCTGTTTCCGGCACGCTCTTCCATCAATTGATTTATGCCTTTTATGCCGGTGCCACTTACCGATTGATAGGTGGAAACTACAATTCTCTTTATCCCAAAAGCTCTATGGAGTGGATTGACCACCATGACCATTTGTATGGTGCTGCAATTGGGATTTGCAACAATTCTCTCGCTTCCGTCCAGAAGGGAACCATTCACTTCCGGCACGATGAGTTTAACGGACGGGTCCATCCGCCAGGCTGAGGAATTGTCCACAACAGTGGTGCCGACTGTAGCAAATTTCGGAGCCCATTCAATCGATGTGTTGCCGCCAGCAGCAAAAATGGCAAAATCTGGTTTGGAATCCAGGCATTCCTGCATGCCGCAAACTTCAATCTTTCTGGCGCCAAAGCTTATGGATTTTCCACGCGAATTTTCGGATGCAACAGCCATAATATCGCAGTTCTTTAGAACAGATAATGACAGCACATTCAGCATTTCAGTACCCACCAAACCCGTGGCTCCAACGACAGCAATCTTCATTTGACCTTTTTATTTTCGTGCAAATTAGTTCAAAGTGAATTTTCCTTCACAAAAACACACATTCGATTTCTATTTTTTAAAAATTGTGATGAAATAGCACCTTCATTTTATAGCAGTGATGAATCCTATTTTGATTTTAGGTGCAGGCAGAAGCTCAGTGAGTCTTCTTAACTACCTAGATAAACTTGCTTCACTCGAGAAATTCAGGTTTTCAGTTGCCGATGCTGACCCTAAAAACCTGGCAATCAGGACAGTTGGTTTGCATTTTGCAGATTCCATGAAGTTTGAAGGAAATGGGCCGGAGGATTTTCTGAAAATTATTCAGGGGCATAAAATTGTTATTTCTCTTCTGCCGCCACCCATTCATCCTCAGGTTGCAAAAGCCTGCCTGCTGGCAAAAGCAAATTTGATTACGGCCTCCTATGAGTCGGATGAAATGCGGCTATTGGCAGAAGATGTGAAAGATTCCGGGCTGGTTTTTTTCAACGAATGCGGACTTGATCCTGGCATCGACCACATGTCTGCCATGGAAATGATCGAGGAAATTCAAGAAGCAGGTGGAAGGATAGAAAGATTTCATTCCTATTGTGGTGGACTAGTTGCGGATGAATTTGACGACAATCCATTCCGGTATAAGATTTCATGGAATCCACGAAATGTGGTTCTGGCAGGTAAAACTGGGGGTTTGTATCTGGAAAATGGGCGAGAGTCCTTTCTGCCGTACCAGAGGCTTTTTTCGGAGACTGAAACCATTTCAATCACCGGCTGGGGGGAATTTGAAGCATATCCAAATAGGGATTCTGTGCCATATAAAAAGTTTTATGGGCTTGAAGGAATTCTTGATTTAAAGCGGGGCACTTTAAGAAAACCTGGCTTTTCTGCTAGATGGGATGTTTTTGTCCGTTCAGGAATGACGGATGAATTGGTTGAGTTGGCCTATCCCGAAGGCTCAAGTTATGATGATTTTTTAAGAACTTTTTTCTCTTCTTTTGACTCCAAAGCGGCATTCAGGAAATTTATAGGTCGCGAAAAAGTTGCGAGCGATGTCCTAGCCATGTTTCAAAATGGCACTGAATCAAGAATGTTGAAAAGAACAAAAGGCAAGCCTGCAGATTTCCTCCTTGACCTGATTGTAGATTGTTGGCCATTGGGTGGCAAGGATGAGGACTTGGTTGTTATGCTTCATGATTTTTATTTTTTTGATAAAAATGGTGATAAAAGTAGAACTATTGCCTCTTTAGGGCTAAAAGGTGAGGATTCTCTACATACTGCAATGGCAAAAACTGTCGGACTTCCATTGGGAATTGTTTCAAAATTGTTGTTAAAAGGTGCTATCTCACAAAAAGGATTAGCTTTGCCTCTTAATTCTGAGGTTTATAAGCCTGTTTTGGAAGAGCTCTCCACTTTAGGAGTTCAATTTCAAAAAACTACCATGCCACTATGAAACTTAATTTAGGATTTAACTTTCGTTGTTAAAGAGCATGTTAAACGTATTAGCTGTAATCATTCCTCCTCTGCTGGCAATTTATTTTGCTGTTACTTTCAGGAGCAAGCTTAATTCTAGAGATGCTACTGTTCTGATTGTTGCATTCCTAATTTCCCTTCTTACTGTCGTTTTTGCTTTTATGGTGAAATATGTTGCTGGGCAATTGGGCTTTAAAGCTGAAACCGGCGATTACAGTGCAGTAAGCAATATTTTATTTACAAACTTAACTTATGCGTTTTTCTCTGGATTTGTGGATGAGTTTTGTAAGTATATTGTGATTGCCGCATATGCCTACCGCCGAAAAGAATTTGATGAGCCTTTGTCGGGAATTTTTGTAACCATCATGATTGCGATGGGTTTTACAACGATGGAAAACATTATTCACATCTTTATGCAAGACAGTTTTGTGGATACCTGGAGAATGCTTATCAACATTCCGGTTTCAATTTGTCTTGCAGTCGTAATGGGCTATTTTGCAGGAATGAGCAAGTATGGTCTTGATTCTGACGACCTTAGTTCAATGGGCCTTCGAATGAGGAGTTTGTTTTTGGCCACTCTTTTTCATGCATTTTATACCTTCTTCCTATTCCTAAATGATTATAAGTCAGTGATGACTTTGATGGTCATTGCCAGTGGGATACTTCTGGTTCAGGTAGGTCTCAATATCTTCAGGGCAAGAAGGCTGCACGTTCGGCTCATGTACAGCCGCTCACGCAGATCTAAGCAAGCATACGACAATCCGTTTAGTTCCTGACAATTTTGCCTCCGGTCAAAAGACCCTGAATTCTTTCCAGCGTTTTTCTTTCCCCTGTTAGGGATAAGAATGCTTCTCTTTCAAGGTCCAGCAGGTATTGCTCGCTTACATTTTGTGGATAACTCAAATCCCCGCCGTTGATTACAAAATTTAGTTTCTCCACTACTTTTTTGTCGTGGTCGGAAATTTTTCCTGCAAGGTGCATAGCATGAATGCCTGCTTGAATTGTGGCCATGCCAGATTTTCCTTCTACACGAATATCCTTTGTCTTTACAGGCATGCAATATCCGTTTTCAGCCAATGAAATTGCGAGGTTTCTGGCATCCTGAATTTGCAATCTTTTGTTCATTGAAATTCTGTCACCTTTTCTTAAAATACCCATTTCAAAGGCCTGCATGGCAGATTCGCTTACCTTAGCAGTTGCAATGTTCATGAATGCATTTTGAAGTCGGTTAAGTTCAGGATCACCTGCTTGGAAACTTTGAGAAACGCGCCTGGCCATTTCTTTGGTACCACCTCCTCCCGGAATAAGTCCAACCCCTACCTCTACCAATCCTGTATAGGTTTCTGCTGCTGCCTGAACTGCATCTGCGTGAAGTGTGATTTCGCAACCACCACCCAAACTCAATCCATGTGGCGCCACAACTACTGGAATTCCAGAGTATCGCACCCGCATAACGGTGTTTTGGAAGTGCCGAATCATGAAATCAATTTCATCAAACTCCTGCTCCATGGCATACATGAAAACCAATCCGAGATTGGCACCTGCAGAAAAATTGGCTCCTTGGTTCCCAATTACAAGGCCGCGGAAATTTTGTTCTGCAAGGTCAAATGACTTGTTCAGTCCATCGATTACCTCTGTGCCTAAGGTGTTCATTTTGGTGTGAAACTCTAAACACGCAATGCCTTCTCCCAAGTCATGAAGGGTAGCTCCTGAATTCGAAAAAACTGGCTTTTTGTTTCTTAACTCATCCAGAATAAGTAAACCAGGATTGCTTCTTTTCTTTTGGTAGCTGAGTGTATTTGGACTCCATTCTTCCTTTTCTCCAGATTGAGTTCTGAAAAATGCTGGTTCGTTTTCCTCTGCCAGTTTTTCCAGCCAAGCAGGAATTTGTCGGTTTGCTTGGTGAATAAGGTCTAAGCCAGTCTTAAAGCCTATTTCCTGCCAGGTTGCGAATGGACCCATTTCCCAGCCAAAACCAGCTTCGAGAGCATCATCAACCTTTGAAATCTCATCAGAAATTTCAGGCAGACATGAGGCTGAATACCAGAATAGATTCCCAAGCATTTCCCTATAAAAAGCGCTTGCAGAATCCTTGCCTGCAATTAGAATTTTCCAGCGATCTTTTAACCTATCTGCATTTTTTGCAGTTTCCAGCGTTTCAAATTTCGTCTTTTTGGGCAATTCATATTCCATCGTGCTCAGATTAAGCGAATGGAATTCTTTACGGCCGTTTTCTAAGGTTTGCTTCTTGTAAAATCCTTGGCCAGACTTGTCTCCAAGCCATTGGTTTTGGACCATTTTTCGGATGCTATCCGGAATCTCAAGTTCCTGGTTGCCAAGGGCCGTATTGAGTCCATCCGCAACTTTTACCAGGGTGTCAAGTCCCACAACATCTGCTGTGCGGAAGGTTGCTGATTTGGGATGGCCAATAACAGGACCGCTTAGCTTGTCAACTTCTTCAACACCGAAACCAAGGTTTGTTGCAACTTTTACAATATCAAGCATTGAAAAAACACCAATCCGATTTGCAATAAAGGCCGGGGTGTCTTTGCATAAGACCATTGTTTTGCCCAAAATTCGGGAACCGAAATCCTCTAAAAATGCCAGTAAATCCGGATTTGTTTCTGGGCCTGGAATAATTTCAAGCAGGGGAAGGTATCTGGGTGGATTGAAAAAATGTGTGCCACAAAAATTCTTTTTGAAATCATCAGACCTGCCATTCGAAAGATATTTTAATGGAATTCCGGAAGTATTCGAGCTAATAATGCTGCCCGGTTTCCGCACAATTTCTACTCTTGAATAAAGCTCAATTTTGATGTTCAGGTTTTCTACAACCGCTTCAATGATCCAATCACAATCGGCAAGTAATTCTAGGTTGTCTGCAAGGTTGCCAGTTTGGATTTTGGAGGCAAGTGAGGCCAAGAAAAGCGGACTCGGTTTGGAAGCAATTGCGGCCTTAAGTGCATCATTTACAATCTTATTTCTTTCAGTGCTTTTTTTGCCTTCAGAATCCGGAGCTGGGATGTCAAGTAATATTACAGGTAGCCCAGCATTTGCCAGGTGGCATGCAATTCGGCTACCCATTACACCAGAGCCCAATACAGCCGCTTTTTTTATTTGGCTAAAATTTCCAGATCTGAATTCCATTTCGATTTGCTTTTGGGGGTAATTTAGAAACTATCCTTCTTCCTTCACATGAAAGCACTTAAATCAAATAGTAAAAATATCTAGGAGAAAGCCTGCAAGAAGTCCACTTGCCACAATTGCATAGCCAGGAACTTTTGTAAAGTATAAAGTGAGAAAGGTACCAATCATGATAAGGATGTTGCTGGTTTCCAGTTCCATTGGTTTTATCAACACTAGCGCAGCAGCAGACACCAAGCCACAACTTACGGCATTGATTCCCTCAAGAGAAGCCCTTACTACTCTGTATTGTTTTAATTGGGCCCAAATCCGGTAAACAAAAAAGATGAGCAAAGTTCCCGGAAGAAAAATTCCTGCAGAGGACGCAACGGAACCCAGTAGTTGAAGGGGAATTCCTTCACTTCTCATTGCAAATGTGCCCAGATAACTGCAAAAGGCGAAAACAGGACCTGGTAATGCCTGAACAAAGGCATATCCGGAAAGGAATTCCTCTTTGCTCAAATAGTGTTTAAAACTGACAAACTCATTAAACATAAGTGGAATCAGCGCCTGGCCTCCTCCGAAAATCATGCTCCCATTTCGATAGAAATTTTCGAAAATCCGGAAGGGTTTCCAGCCTGTAAACTGCCCAAGGAGGGCGGCTCCAATTAAAATTCCGAAGAAAAGAAAGATGTTGATCCAATGAAAATCAAAGGTTTTCTCAGCCTCTGTTTTTTGAATGTTTTTATACCGAATGGCTGTAAGTGCCCCACCTGTTAAAATTAAAAATGGTGTAAGCCAGGGAGATGGGAAATAATAGGAAATCGGAATTATGCTGAGCATTAGTGCTAAGCCCGCATTGCTTTTTATTGTAAAAGATGCAAGTCTAAACGCCGCATGGGTCACAAATCCTACTGCAATGGGTTGAAGGAAGCGGGTGAAGTGAAGTGTAAATCCGTTGTCTTGAAGGTGAATCAGTGCCAGTGCCGCCGCGGTCATGAAAAAAACAGCGGGCGTAATCCAGATGATTAAAGTAAGAAAGGCCAGCCTTGCGCCGCCGATTTTATAGGCTGTGGCTGTAAGTGTTTGGGTTGATGTGGGACCAGGAAGGATGCTGCATAAAGCATTTAGCTCGATAAGTTCAGCAGATGTTAAATATTTATGCCTGTCTACAAGGCGTTGCATAAACATCGAAAGATGTACTTGCGGACCACCAAATGAAGTGAGGGCCAGCACAAGTACGTCGTTCAGGAAAACGGAATGGCGTATCTTTTCCCGTCGACTGGTTTCTTTATGGTGTCCACCAGCTAAAATATTGAGTACGCGATTTTCCAAAGGCCAGTCGGCGGATTGGTTACTTTTTCAAGCCGATTTCACGGAGGCGTTCATCCAGAAATTCTCCTGCGGTCGTGTCCTCGTAAATTTTTGGATGGTCTGCATCAATGCAGGATTCCAAACAGCTTAAATCCATTTCAGACCTAGGGTGCATAAAAAATGGAATTGAATATCTAGAAGTTCCCATTTTTTCTCTCGGCGGATTCACAACGCGGTGGATTGTGGACTTGAGTTTGTGGTTTGTCAACCGGTCCATCATATCTCCAACATTGCAAACAATTTGCTCAGGCAAAGCGGTAATGGGAATCCAGGCACCATCCCTTCTTAAAACCTGGAGACCATCTGCCGATGCACCCATTAAAAGTGTAATCAGGTTGATGTCGCCATGGGCTCCGGCCCTTACAGCATCCTTAGCTAAAGCATCTGGATTGTCAATTGGAAAATAATGAATCGACCTCAGAATGCTATTCCCGTTGTGAACTTTTGCATCAAAATAAAACTCATCCAAACCCAGATAAATGGCAATTGCCCGAAGCAGTATTTTGCCTGTGTTTTCCAGGGTTTTGTATGCTTCTTTGGTAAGTTCATTGAATTCGGGAAGTTCGTCACTATCAATGTTGGATGGGTATTCCAGGCGGGCTGGGTCATTTGGATCATCTACCATTTGGCCAGTGTGCCAGAATTCTTTCAGATCGCCGGTTGAACTGCCTTTTGCATGTTCCTTGTATTTTCCGATATATCCTCTTTGACCTGCGAGGGCTGGGATTTCATATTTTTTCTTTAGCTCTTCTGGCTGTTCGAAAAACTTTTTAACCGTAGCATAAAGCTTTTCGGTTAATTCGTCTGAAAGTCCGTGGTTGCGGATGGCCACAAAGCCAATTTGATTGTAAGCACGGCCAAGTTCTTCTACGAATTTTTGTTTTTTTGCCGCATCTCCACTTGTAAAATCAGCCAGATCAAGAGAGGGGATTTCATTTAGTAGTTCGAGTTCGCTTTCCATAGTAGGGCAGTATTACTTTTGGTTTTTCGTTTGCAGGGCAAATTCATGCTTTAGTCTCATACTTTCAAATATTTATTTTCCGTAATGCTTTACAAGACCCGTGCGATTTCACTCAATTACATTCGTTATCGGGATAGTTCTGTGATTGCGCGGTTTTTTACTGAAGAGTTTGGCCTTCAATCCTTTGTAGTAAATGGCGTTCGTTCTTCCAAATCAAAGATTTCTCCGGCTTTGTTTCAGGCGCTGAATCTGGTGGACCTTGTTCAATACCACGATGGCAGAAAAGAACTGAATCGTCTGTCTGAAATCCGACCTGCAAGAATCCTTTCTTCCATTCCATTGCATCCTGCAAAATCCGCAATGGCCATTTTTGTTGCAGAATACATCGGTAAAGTGTTGCGTGACAACCAAGAAAATAAGCCTTTGTTTACTTCTGCCTATGAATGGATTTTGGGCATTGATTCAATGCCTTCTGGTTTTGAGTCTTCCCACATTGGTTTTGTGTGGAATTCCTTTTCAAGTCTGGGGATTTCTCCGGAATCCTGGACAGATGTTTTGCAAACAAGTCTTCGTCTTGATCCTGAATTTCAAAACATTGCAGAAGCTTATTTTGAATCAGGCGCTGATTTCCGGCTTTTGAAAGTTCCTGCGATGATTCGCCAGCAAATTCTTGATGCTTTGGTTCGATATGCGGCCTCCCAGTTGGAAGGAATGGGGGAAATTAGATCGCTTGCGGTCTTGCGTCAGGTGTTTTCCTGAGGCTGTCAAGTGTTGTTTTGATCTTACGGCTGAGTATTTCCGCCCCATTTCTATTAAGGTGGTCTGCATCGCTAAAATATTCCGGCTTGCCCTTAAAAAGTGATGCATAATCCAGCCAGATTGGAGGATTTTTGATTTTATGAAAGGCCAATTGGAGTTGGTCTTCCATTCCCGAGATTTCGGCCAGATTTCGGTAATCATCCGAAAGGGGATAAGAAACCAACACAACTTGAATTCCATTTTTTGAGCATTCAAATAGAATCGATTCAAGCGCAGAAAACTGAAGACTGTCGTAAGGATTATGCCCTGCAAAATGGGTCTTGAACCGGGCTTGTGCCAGAAAATTCATTGATTGTTTCCCAATAGCATGGAGATTTTCGTCTGCTGGGGCAAAGCCATTTTCCTCGAGTTTGAATGGACTAGTTTTTTTCCAGGCGGCCAGGCTGAAAAACTGACCTGCATACGGAAAAAATGTTGCTCCAATCCACCAGCGCTGGTATGAAGCCGGAAGATTTTTCGTCCATATTTTTTCTGGACTCAGGATTCCAGACCAAAAATAATCGTCGAGTTCGTGGCCCAAAAGCAGTGCATTTCCTTGTGCAGAAAAAGAGTGGGGATCGAAAGGGAGAATTAGAATCTCAGGTTTTTGTCCTGATGAAAGCAGTTGCTTCAGTTTTAATTCTGTGAGAAAATAATATTCGGAAGTGGATGCCAGATTGAAACTGCTGGGTATAAAATCCGGGTTTATTCCAAGCATTGGATGAGAATCTCCCATTATCCAGATTTTGGCGGATTTGTTTATCGGCATTTCCAACAGAACCATCTTTTGCCGTTGAAGGCCGTCTGCGCTCAGTATGTTTACATACAAAATCCACGAAAGGGCATGAGCCAGCAAAAAGAGCATCAAAATCCAAACCCAATTCTTGTAACTGTATTTCTTCATCAGAATTGGAAATAGATAAAGTCGCCCCCTTTAAAATGTCCGAACCACAGAAATACCATGATGGCCGAGGTGAAAATGATGGCAGCTTTTTTAAAGGATAGGTTTTGAAATCGGACCGCGATTTCATCTGAATTAAATTTTTCACTGAGCATCAGAAGTGTGATTCCTGAAAGTGCAACAGCCATTTCGCTTGATGAATGAAACAAATTGAACGAGTTCAGTGTCCAATCCGGCAACGAGATTAATTTTCTTCCAAGCACTTCTGCCTCTTCAAGATTATTGACCCGGAAGAAAAACCATCCCATGAAAACCCAGATGAGGGTAGAAATTTTCGATAAGGCTGGTCCTGCTGCTTGGAATGATTTTCTGAAAAACCTTTGAAAGACAAGTCCTGCTCCATGCCAGATTCCCCAGGCAAGGAAAGTCCAGTTGGCGCCATGCCAAAGACCGCTGACCGAAAAAACCAACATGATGTTGAAGGCCATCTGTAGGTTGCCTTTATGACCGCCGCCCAATGGCTGATACAGATAATCGCGAAACCAGCCCGAAAGTGAAATATGCCAGCGCCTCCAGAAATCACCTAAGTCTTTTGCTGAATAAGGACTTCGGAAATTCTGCATCAGGTTAATGCCAAAAAAAGATGCACAACCACGGGCAATGTCGCTGTAGCCTGAAAAGTCGCAATAAATTTGAAAGCCAAAAAAGACCGTAGCGAGCAACAATTGCGGGGCTGTGCAAGTTTCGCTTTGGTTGTAGGCGGCATCAACATAGACAGCTAGCCTGTCGGCAATTAAAATTTTCTTGAAAAATCCGGACAACAAAAGCAGTGCTCCCGGCACAAAGTTTTTTGTCAACTCCGGCTTTTTTAATTGCGACAAAAGGTGCGGGGCGCGTTCAATTGGACCGGCAACCAATTGCGGAAAAAAGGTGATAAACAGCATGTAATCGGTCCAGGATTTCTCTGCCGACATTCTATTTCTGTACACATCAATCACATAAGACATGGCTTGAAATGTGTAAAAAGAAATTCCCACAGGCAACAAGATTGGCAGCCATGAAGGCGCTTCGCCGGGGGAGAAAAAAAATGCAGAACCAAGGAAATGGCTGTACTTGAAAAAGCCAAGAACACCCAGATTCGCAAGAATGCTCAGGCTAAGCAGTGCCAATCTATTTTGCTTTTTTTGTGTTTGCCCGATTCCGATGGCGGCCAGATAATCCACAGAGGCTGTTGCCAATAACAGTAGGAGATAAGTCCATTTCCAGTAGCCATAAAAAAACAGGCTTGCTCCTAGTAGGAGAAGCTGCTTTTGTTTGGTTCCCTTCAAGAGCCAAAACAGAAGCAATACAATTGCTAGGAAAACAGGAAATTCAAGCGAATTGAACAACATTTCCGGGAAGGCCTGCGGTTTACAGGCCGGGGCAAAGTTTACATTTCTTGTCGAAATTCAATCATCATTGCAGATGAAGCGCTAACCACGGAAAATGCTTTCCTTTGCGTCCAATGTGGAAAACCCTCCGGAACCTGATCGCGGGAGGCGTGGCATCAAAGATTTTGATCGGCCTCGCCAATATCCTGATTATCAAATTCCTGACCAAGGCTGATTATGCCGCCGTTTCCAATTTTCAGTTTATTCAGACTTTGATGTCGGGGCTCATTTTTTCGCCCTTCCTTCTTTCTTCCGTAATTGGTGGGAATCTTTTCGGTATGCAGAACATGCAGCGACTTTTTTCTGCGCTCAATCTGATTCAAATACTTCTTGTTTTGATTTGCCTTACGGGAGCGCTGGTGTACGGAGAGCAGCTGGCCGAAGATCTCTTTCATAAGCCACTTTTTTACTACCCCATTATTTTCGGACTCGTCTCAAGCGTTTTCCTCACTTTTCAAAATATTGTGCTTTCAGGTCATCAAGCGAGTGGCTCTTTTAAGTCTTACAACATTGTAAACATTCTGCGCCCGGTTTTCCTCATCGCTTTGCTGGCTGGTTTTCATTTTGCCGGACTACTAAATTTCACAACGGCTGCATCTGCCTTTTTGCTTTCCTATGTGTTTTCGGTAGCGGGAGAGCTTCCGCTCATTTTGCAGGTTACGCGCATCAAAGGCCTGTTTTTCAGGATAAAACAATTTGTCTGGTTTTGGCGTGCTTTAAAATATTTGATTCTTTTTTTTCTGGTCCGTGCCACTTTGGATCACATCGCCACTTTTATGGTAAGTCGTTATTTCAGTGTGGATGACAATGCCGTTTATGGAGTTGCATTTCGATATTATGCCATGGCAGACCTGATAATTTACACAGCCCATGTGGCTTTCATGAATATTTTCACACTTGAACCGCGGGAAGAAGCCAGACGGAAGTTTGCCAACTGGATGAAAATAACTGGTTTAGTGTCTGTCATTTGTTTGTTGATTCTTCCTTTTTCGGGCCCATTGTTCAGCCTTATAAACGGCCCTCAGTACAACCAGGCCTTTCCTGTTTTTGTAGCCTTTATGGCTGGAATCACGGTGTACCTTTGCTTTAGTCCGGTAATTTATGGCATTGCAGAGCGCAGGACTTTCAAAACACTTTTTATCTTGAGTTTAATTGCTTTGGCAGTTCAGTTGGTGCTCACCAGCCTAGCGGCTCAAATGCAAAATCTGGTGCTGATGGCAGTTGCATGCGTAAGCGCAAGGGGAATTATTTATCTTTCATCCCTATTTCTATATTTCCGAAAGGCATGAGCCGGATATTTCATATTCTCCTATTTCTGGTTTTCCTACTTAGTTCATTCGATATTTTTTTGAATGTTAACTTAGGAGGCTTCAACATCAGAGGCTGCTATTTGGCGACTTTTCTTTTTATCGCTTTGTATGCATACGCCTACAAGGATGTTTTAAGATTTCGTTTTCTTGGTGCAGGTGCTTTTCTGGCTTGGTTTGGGTTTTTACTGGTTTTTGTTTGGAATACGCCCTTGCTCAACCGGAATATCGGGTACCTGTTGTGGCTATTTTTTAACTGTCTGGCCTGCTTTGCGGTTTATAAGTTTTCCCAAAAAGAGTCAGCCGAGAAGCTAATCAGGCTTTATGTGCTGAGTTTTTTCTGTCTGGCAATTGCCGGAATTCTTCAGTTTACCCTCTCCCAATTTGGCTTGCATGTGCTTGTGACGATGTGGTGGGATGTAAAAAAAATCGCCCGCGTAAATGCATTTTCATACGAACCAAGCTATTATGCCAGTTATCTCCTCATTGGGTTTGTGTTCTTGTATTTCTCTCAGAGGAAAAAGATTTTTTATTTCTCTCGAAAATTCCAGGTACTCGTTCTCACATTTCTAGTTTTGGCTATTTTCCTCAGCACAAGCCGAATGGGCATTTTGTTTATGCTGGTCATCCTTTTTTATGATTTTATGCGGATGGTCATCAGGGCAGTTTTGACAGCCAGAATTTCCCTGATGAATTTTATTATCTCCTTTCTATTGCTGGTTTCACTCACTGGCGTGATTGCCAAAATTCTAATGGATGAAGAGTTGCGGCTTCGTTATCTGGCAGGTACAGGTCTCGAGGCTACCGCTGCACATTCCAGAGAAACAAGGCAAGAGCAGATGCTGAATGTTGTGGAAATTTTCAAAAAGAGCCCGATAATCGGATATTCTCTTGGTGGAATTGCACCGAACATTGCCCTGAACAATGGTGTTCTAGCCCGTGATGTAAAAGAAATAAAGGAGTTTGAAGGCTTAAATATTATGTTGGAAGTGCTTGCCGCAAGCGGGATTATAGGCTTTCTTTTTTTTATTTCCTGGTTGATTCAGATTTTCTATGCTGGTTTTGTTTTGGCCTCAAGGCTTGGCGTTGCCGGATATCAACGGGAGTCTGTTATTCTGAATTCACTCTGCCTTGCGCTGGCAGCAGAACTCTTGATTTTGACACTCAGCCAAAATATCCTCAGGCCCTATTTATGGATTCTCATCGGTATGGTGAATGCTGTTTATTTCAGATTCAAGGTATTATTGTATCCGCGAAAGGAGGAAAGTGAATTGCCGCAATTTTCTGAGAATGCTATTTAAATGGAAGAAGGATTAAAACAGCTCAAGGTTGCCATCGTGCATGAGTGGTTTGTAAACCATGCCGGCTCTGAAAAAGTCGTGGAAGAACTTCTGCATGTTTTTCCACAGGCTGAATTGTTTTCACTGGTTGATTTTCTTTCGCCAAGTAAGCGTGCATATCTTGGAAACCGGCCTGTAAAAACCAGTTTCATTCAGAATTTGCCATTTAGCCGCGGGCATTTCAGGAAATATTTTCCTTTGTTTCCTCTGGCTGTTGAATCTCATGATCTTCGTGGATTTGACCTCATTATTTCCAGCTCACACATGGTCTCCAAAGGGCTGCT
>CAMDMI010000010.1 GCA_945902135.1 Spirosoma fluviale | reverse complement strand
GGCACCTTTTTGCTTGGCCAGACAAGGCCGAGTCACGACCTCGAAACTGAGCCAAATGCCTTTTTTGAAACAGCCCACATCACGGATGAGCAATTGCATCAAGCTGCTGTTTCGTTTCTTGGACCGCAAATGCAGATGCCGCCCATGTTTTCGGCCTTAAAAGTGAATGGCAAAAAACTCTATGAGCTTGCCAGGAAAGGCAAGGAAATAGAAGTACAGCCAAGGCATGTTGAAATCAAGGAATTTGAAATTACAGCCAACCGAATGCCTGAAATAGATTTCCGCGTGGTGGTAAGCAAGGGCACTTATATCCGAAGTCTGGCTTTTGATTTTGGAAAATCTCTGGAATCTGGCGCCTGCCTTTCAGCATTGCGGCGCACCCGAATTGGCGAGTGGAAAATTGAGCAGGCCGATACCATTGCAAACTGGCTTGAAAAATGGAACAATGGAGCTTTCGGAAATATGGAAGAATCGGCTCCAAGGCTGGAGCAGATTTGATTCTTTGAAGCCGATTTTACTACAAGTTACAGGAATTGGATGATTCTAAAATAAACGATAGAATCAACTGAACTTCAAACAATTGAGGCAGTTCCAGACTTCCTAAAAGTCCTTAACACCCACAATTCAGCAAAATTTGCCATCCGAAGGAGCCAAACCTTACAGAATGACAAGGAGCTTGATTGCGGCAATCTTATACTTAGAAGGCTGATGCCTTTATGTTTGGGATAAAATAAGCAATTCATGCCTAAAATTTCAACGACCTCCCTCCTGCTTTCAACCCTAATTACCTTAACAGGATTCTTCGCCCAGGCCCAGACAGAAAACCCAAAAAGCGGCAAAATACAATCAGGCAAAAAAAGTAGCAGCAACGCTATTTTGAGCATCAATTTAAGTCCGTGTCCAAATATTCAATATACCAAATCACCTTCTGCTTCAGGCAATTTTGACACCCTGATTATCAACAACCAAACCGTCGAGGTTACAGAAACTGCCATCGATTATTGTGCAGGGGATTTGGAACAAACACCCGTAATGCAATCACAGCAAACGGGAACTCCAGCCATTACAAATGCCACTCAGGTTATTCCGGTGCGGTCAGGAAATTCCTGGATTGGATTGATCCCTTCGCCGGTTGTCAGCAATTCAACATGCTTTTTCAAGGCAAGTTTTGGAACGAACTTCAACAATGACATCACCAATTTTTCTACAAGTCTTGGAACCCTTCAAAACAAATTTCCCAATCCGGCATTTCTACGCCTGGTAAAGAAAGACAGCATTTGGTTTGGGTTTGCATCGAATGGAGATACAAAACTCTGGCGGATTCGTTTTGGTCAGTCGCTTGACAACAATTCTCCGATTATTTCAGAAATACCCCTTCCAACCGGAACCCTGGCAACACCTGCAGGGGCACAAATCGTCCGACAAGGAGACACCACTTACCTCTTTGTTTTCAACAACAACAATCAGATCAACAACAATGTAGTCAAGTTGCGTTTTTCAGATTCGCTTGAATCAAACCCACAGGTGAGCGTGCTGAATAACCCATTGGTTTTACAGAATTCAAATGGCTTTTTTCAGGCAAGTTTCGGAAATGTTTGCGGCAACTGGTACGGCCTCCTTCTTGCAAACAGCCAGCTTTATCGCCTGGATTTTGGCAATTCTCTGAGCAGGACTCCGACAGCTGTTGCACTCACCGCCTCCATAACCGCGGGACTTTCCTCTGCGAACTCCTTCAACAATTTAAGGGGAATAAGTTTGCTTCTGGACATGGGAAAATGGTATGCCTTTATCAACACAAATACCGGAAGTCTCATTCGTGCTAGATTTGGAAATGGCCTTAATCAGGAGCCAGATCAAATAAGTGCTTTAGGGAATTTTGGGATTACAGGAACTGTTGGTCAGATCAATTATATCCGCCAGGAAAGTGAGTTTTTCGGAATCACAATTAACAATACGGGAACCGTTTACAAGCTAAAATTCCCAAACTTTTGCCCAAGCAGAAAACCATATTCATTGCTTACCAATCCAGGTCCGGATACGACCCAATACCTCGAATCAGGAAAATTCTTCATTACAATTTCTGCGGAATCTGCAAATGGAACAAAATCACAGATTCTTGATTCTGTGAGTGTGACCACAGGTCAAGGCAATGAAAGCTGTCAAAAAGTGAACCTGATCCATCCGGACAAAATTTGTTACGATTATAACCTCACTGCTTCGGTGGAGGGTGGGAATTATTTGAGTCCAAAATGGGATTTCTGCACAGGCGACTTTAAACTCCCTCCCGTAAAACTCACAGCACCCACTGCTACCGGTACTGGCTCTGCGATGGGTATACAAATTGTGGAAGCAGGCGGCAATTTTTACGGCTTTGTTTGCAATGGTGTTTCTCTTCTTCGCTTGAATCTCGGACAAAATCCGGATGGAATTCCAGCACAGGCCCTCACTGTAACACTTCCGAACGGGGGAACAGCATTTTCCGGAATTTCGGATTTCAAAATATTTAAAGAAGGAAACAATTGGTTTGCCCTTTGCATTTTTACGACCGGGGAGGCCATGATTCGATTAAACTTCGGAACGGACATCACCAATATCAATCCAGGTTATGCCATTTTGAACCTGCCTGGATTTTTATCCAAACCAAGGGGAATAGACCTTTTTGAAGATGCAGGAAACAAGTATGCAGCGATAGCAAATCAGAATTCCGGTGCCATCACATTCCTGAATTTTGGTCCAACTTACCGCAACATCCCATTTCCACTAAATCTTGATGTACCAGGTGCTGTAAACCTTTTTAAAATTAGCATGATTCGGGACTGTAAAACCTGGCATGCCTTTATCAGCGACCAGGTACAGGATTCTGTTTTCCACCTGACATTCAGAAATGGACTTCAAAAGCAAGCCAATATCAAAATGCTGCCTGTGCTTTATGCCCGTGGACTGAAAGTGGTAAAAGACGGAAATGACTTTCATTTACTGGTTTCCAAAACCCAGACAAACAAAAATAACCTATACCAATTTTCATTCGGCAACAGCCTCAACAATGAACCAATCATTGACAGCCTGGGAACTTTTGCCGGAACAGTGGCTAATTCGGGACTTACCAAGGTAAACACCTTTCACTTGTATCAAACCGAATTGTCGCAATATTACTTTTTCGGGCTGAGTGAAACCGGCTCTTTGTACAGGCTGAAATTTCAGAACCCTTGTGCCGCAGACAAACCAATGGCCTTTTCTCAGACCGTGGATAATCAGGTTTACAGAGCAGATGGGAAATATTATTTCTCGTTCCAGGGTTATGATATCTCAGGCAACCCCGTTGCTGGCTTTGATTCTGTAACTGTGCAAAATCTGGTTGACGCAGATTTTGTTATCCCGGGAAACCGCTGCAAAGGGGAACCTATTCAATTTAATGATGCTTCCATAACCGGCACTTTCACCGCAATCACCAACTGGAACTGGAATTTCGGAGATAGTCTTTCGGCCGCAGCAGATTCTTCAACGCTTTCAAACCCTGTTCATACTTTCAATAAAGGAGGTATTTATCAGGTCAGGCTCCGGGTAAGAGAACAAGGTGGGTGCATCAACGAAACCACGAGAACTGTAGTAATAGCAGACAAACCGAAGCCGAACTTCATCGCGGGTACAGGTGGAACACTTTGCACCAACGACTCAATCCAGTTTACAGACTTGTCCACAACGGTGAACGAGAACATTGCCGAAAGAAACTGGGAAATACGCAAAAATGGCGTTTTGTACGCGAGCTCTTTGAAAGCCAATCCCAGATTTTTCTTCTCAGAAACAGGCACTTACGAAGTTAAGTTCAAGGTGAAAGGTGAAAGTAATTGTGACAGCACAATCATCCGGAACATTGAGATTTCTGGCAGCGGACCATTGGTTTCCTTCAGCAATCCAAGTGCCTGTTTGGGTGAACTGGTAACATTTGTCCCACAACTTTCAGGACCAAGCGCCGATTCCTTGCGCTGGTATGTTGACGCTGCCCCTTACAATGCAACTGGCAATTTCACTTACACATTTACAAGCACAAGTGTTTATGCAGTTCGCCTGGTAGCATTCAAAGGCGAGTGCGCCAACTCGTTTACCAAAATAGTGAAAGTAAACACCAGGCCAACATTTAGCATCGCGGTACAGGCTTCCATATTTTGTCAGAACTTACCAATGAACTTCTCGAGTAGTCTGGATGCCAGCCAGCAAGTGAGTTACGACTGGAATTTTGGCGACGGAAGCACTGATACTGTAAAAGCACCAATCAAATCTTTTCAGAATTTTGGCACTTATCAGGTGCGGTTAAAGGTCACAACTGAAAATGGTTGCTCTTCCGAAGACAGCCTTTCTGTTACATCAAATAGGGCACCGATAGCATCTTTCACTTTCGACAAAGCCTGCAAAGACGAGCCTGTTACTTTTCAAAACATGAGTACAGCAAATGGCATTCCTGGTGGCATTACAAGCTATTACTGGGAATTTGGGACGGTTGACAATCAAACATCAGATCAGCAAAACCCAGGTCCGGTTTATTACAATGAAACTGCCGGAAATAAAATTGTGAAGCT
This sequence comes from Spirosoma fluviale, assembly GCA_945902135.1. Taxonomy (GTDB): domain Bacteria; phylum Bacteroidota; class Bacteroidia; order Cytophagales; family Flexibacteraceae; genus CAMDMI01. The sequence continues at coordinate 23,730 of CAMDMI010000010.1, read as the reverse complement.
AACTGTTCGTACAGCAGAAGATTGCCCAAATACTTTTACAAAGGTTATTTCAATAGGGCCAAAAATTGCTGCCAATTTCAGGAAAGAAACAGGCTGTATTGGAACTCCATTCCGCTTTTTTGACATGACAGATGCCGGGAATGATTCCATTGAAGTCTGGAATTGGTCAATCGGCGGTCTCAATTACAACACAAGGAATCCAGTGGTACAATTCGATCTCAAAGGTTCTTATGATGTGCGCCTGTTTGTAAAATCAAGCAGCGGTTGCGTAGATGAAGTGGTTAGAAGTCAGGATATTACTGTGCTTGATCCAGCCGAAGCGGATTTTAGCATTACGGGTTCAACCTTTAGTGAACCGCCATTCCAGGTAGTTTTCAAGCAATTGCCGGATGTAAATCCGAGTTATAACTACAGCTGGGATTTTGGCGATAGCAGCAGCAGCATATCACCAAATCCACCTCCGCATTTTTATGACGAAGAAGGAAGTTTCATCATCACAATGGTTGCCACCCGGAGCGGCACAATATGTTCCACTACGGTTCAGAAGGTGGTGAATGTAGTAACAAATCCACAGCAAGGAATAAAAGTGCGGAAGGTTTTGGCCGCGAGGGGAAATGAAAATATTGCACTGGCTGTTGAAATTGAAAACCAAAGCAACATTGCGCTTAAAAGTCTGGACCTGCTGGCAAATGCAGGAAGTGTTTTAACTTTAAAAGAAACCTGGACTGGCATACTTCTCCCAAATGCCAGCGTTCGTTATGATTTCAAATCCGGTATTCAATTCAAAAACTCCCAAAAAATTCCATTCATCTGCGTAAAAGCGCGTCTTCAGGATGCTGAAAAGGAAACCAGTCCGGAGGACAACGAACAATGTCTGAGTCTTGATTCTGTGCCTACGCTTGTTGGAATCTATCCAAATCCGGCAAGTGACAATGCCACGATTGATTTAAGCATTGTGGCTGGCGATCCAATCAAAATAATGGTCATAGATATGCTGGGAAGGGAGATGGTTACAATCAACGACGACAAACCACTTCCGGGTCGATATAGAAAAACACTATCAACCATCAACTGGCCGGCAGGAATTTACCATGTAGCATTCCGATCAGGTTCAGTTTCCCAATCGATGAAATTAATGATTGGAAGGAACTAAGCTCCGTTCTTGATGCGCGTTATGGCTGCTTCGTAAACGCGACGCATGCCCTCTTCAATGCTGATTTTTGCTTTCCACCCGAAGGTATTACCCACAAAATCCATATTCGCATAGCGGCTGTGAACGCCCATTGGCTTATCCACAAGAGCGCGGATTTCAGGCTTATACCCTGCAAAAGAAGTAAACACCTCAATCAGGTCGCGGAAACTGGTGAGCTTACCCATTCCAATATTGATGGCAGAACCGTCATGAATGTTATCTAAGGCCATCAGGATGCAATCGATGCAATCATCAATGTGCACAAAATCGCGTCCCTGATAACCTGTTCCCCAAACCTCAAAGGGATTTTCTTTTCTTGCCGCCCTGGCTGCAATGGCGGGTGTGGGATAACTCAAATCCTGGTCCTCTCCATAGCCAGAAAATGGCCTTACACAAGCAACCGAAATTCCATAATTCTTGGCCGCTACCTGTGCGAGAAACTCTCCTGTCAATTTAGACCAGCCATAGGTCATATCCGGCTGACCCATTTTTGCGAAATTGATATCCGATTCAGCCAATGCAATCGCTGCAGTATCCGTTTGCAAGTCAATTGGATAGGCTGCTGAAGAACTTGGAAAAAGGGCGCGCTTTGGTTTAAACCTTGTAATCCAGTAAAAAAACTCGGCGTCGATGGCAAGGTCCAGGGCCACCATCATAGGATCTCCTTCAATTTTAGACCTTCCTCCTACTATGGCGGCGAAATGAAACACATCGTCAAATGAGACAATATCAAGCCCGTAAGACTTGAGCCATTCCGGATTTTCGTACCAGCGCTGGAAAAATTTGCGACAATCCTGACGGAAATAAAGAATCCGTTCGCCAATCCTTTCAGAATCTGAAGATTCAAATAGTTCTGAAGATGGCAACCAACTTTCTGGTGTTGTTCCAGTTGACAGATCGTCAACAATTACCAAGAAGTCAGAACTTGTAGAGAGAAGTCGCTTAACTAGATTCCTGCCTACAAAACCACAGGCACCGGTTACGAGGTGTACTTTCATATTTAAAGAAAAATGGGAGCGCAAATTAGGATTGGAGAATTCCTAAAGCCAAAAAAAACAAGAAATCATTTGAAAGAATCAACTACAATATTCATCGGCAATTTTCAAAGCCTGAGAAATGATGTCAAGACCTTCGTCTATTTGATCTTTTGTTACGATAAGTGGCGGCGCCGTAAAAATCCAATTCCAGCGAACGAAGGTAAACATTCCGAGTTCTGAAATTTTCGCTGCTACCTTATTCATAATTTCCATTTCATGGGGAGCGGCATTCCAGGGAGCCATTGGTTCCTTGGTTTTTCTATTCTTCACGAGCTCGATGCAACCAAGCAAACCGGTATTTCTAAAATCTCCAATGCTCGGATGAATTTCGGCCATTTCAGCAACACGCTTTTCCATGTAAGCACCCATAGCTGCAGCATTGTCTGCCAATTTTTCTTCATGGTAAATGTCAATCACGGCATTTGCAGCCGCACAAGCAACGGCATGACCCGAATAAGTAAGTCCAAGAGGAAGTGGCTTGTCATCAAAAACCGAAATAATCTCTTCCTTTACAATCAGCCCTCCCAATGGAACATAGCCGCTGGTAATGCCCTTGGCCATTGTCATCATATCAGGCACAACCCCGTGATGTTCGATTCCGAACCATTTTCCGGTTCTGCAGAATCCACTCATTACTTCATCGCAGATGGTAAGAATACCGTAACGAGCAGCGATTTCAGAAACTTTTTTCCAATAACCCGGTGGGTATTTGATACATCCGGAGGATCCACTTTCGCCTTCCATCAAAATGGCAGCGATGTTGGATGGACCTTCATATTTCACGACTCTTTCCAGATGCGCAATCGCGTTTTCAGTGCATTCTTCAGGCGTGGTGCTATTCCAAGGACAGCGGTAGAAATATGGGTTTTCTACATGGATAATATTGGGAACACCCTGACTATCGTGTGGATTGCCTCTTGGATCTCCACCTGCCGAAAGTGCACCGTAAGTAGCACCATGGTAACTTTGATACAGGGTAATTATTTTATGCCTGCCGGTGTACATCCGTGCAAGCTTAATCGCGTGCTCTACAGCCTCTGTTCCACCATTTGTAAAAAAGGTTCTGCTTAATGAACCTGGCGCTACCTCTGCCAGTTTTTTACCCAATTCGGCACGGGCCCCTGTCGTCATGCCCGGATGCACATAACTCACTTCCTGCATTTGTTGCATCACAGCTTCAGTAACTCGCTGGTCGCCATGGCCGATGTTTACATTCATCAACTGGGAAGAAAAATCTAGAAAACGCTTTCCGGATCGATCATATAGATAAACCCCTTTCGCTTTTTCAATATTGAGCGGATTAATTCCCTTTTGCTTTGACCAGGAAAATATGGTGTGGCGGAGGGAATCCTCCACAATCATTTGTGGGTTTGAAATGCCGGCTATCTTCATTTGACAAAATTAAAAAAAAGGCAATACGAATTACCTTCAAGTATCAGGCATTGGCCCGTTTAAGAAGGCGCCTGATGGGCCAACCAAAGCCAACTTTTATTAGGCTAAAAAAAACAAAATCGTAATAGAGAGATCTACACAAAAAATTATACCCAGATAGAATGGAGCCAAATCCAAGATGGTTGTGTGCCAATTTAAGAAGAAGCTTCCCCATAATCCGTTTTTGCTGATTTCGATCCAATTGCCCAATAGACACAGATTTACGGATTAGCCTACTTTGCCTAAAGAAAATATATTCCTCAATAAGGAGTCGTTTTTTTAGGTCCTTGTACAATCGTCTAACCTTTGAATTTTCAAGATATCGATAGCCGAAACAAAAATCTTTCAGGTGATGAAAATCAAATCCTTTATAAAGGAGATCCAACCAAAAAATGTAATCCTCTCGGGTTGCAACCGGGCTTTGGGTGTCATATCCACCTACTTTTTCCCATGCTGACTTACGAATCAATGCGCAGTTATCGATGTAATTCTCGAAAACAATTTCATCCAACTTTAATGGATGATTACACCAGGTACCATCCTTTTCGCCAAAAATGCGCGCATCTCCATAAACAACAGAGCAATTCGGATGGGTTTCTAACCAAGCCAACCCATCAGACAGGTAAGGAGCAAAGAGTATATTATCGGCATCCAAAGGCAAAAAATATGGTGCAGTGGAATTTTGAATTCCAAAATTTCTTGCTGCCGCTACACCTGAATTTTCCTGATGAAGAACCCTTATATTTTCAGATGCAATTTCATTCAGAATCCTAATGGTTTCAAAATCTGTAGAACCATCATTGACAACCAGGATTTCGACATCATTCCTCCCCAATTTTCTTATACTGTCCAAAGCCTGCCCAACATATTCCCCATGGTTAAAGCAGGGGATTACAATAGAAATGGTTGGGCAAGTCATTTCAGTGTGGAATAATGAAGAGTGAAAACTCTAACACCACTTAATGAATCAATAATTTCATTACCCAAAAAGGGGGATAATTCATTGTAATCAGATAAATCAACTGCTCCGTTTACAACTAAAACACTTGGCTTAAATTTATTAAGAAATGCAATTCTAGCGTTGGAATAATCTTTCATTTCGGAATTTTTTACAAAGTTCAGAAATGGAGATTCCTGAACTTTGTCATAAACATCATTTCCTATTGCCAATTTAGAATTGTCTTCCGGGTTAAGTTGTGCGATTCGAATCTTAGGATTTAAAAGTAAAAAAAATGCACCTTCATAATTTGTCCGAGCATGATCATGATGACCGCCCTTGATTACCGATAATGTAACCACAGAATTTTCTAATGGCTTAATCTGTTTCGAAATCTTACTCAAAAATTCTTTTGAATATGATTCTGTATAGTTCTGAAAGGAATACGCCATAGTCTTAAAAGCAGTAATGCCTTCAAAGACTATAATTAAAAAGAAAACACCTGATTTTAATGATATAAATCGAAAGTTGTCCGAAAAAAATGCAGTGTAAAAACTAAAAAATATAAGTGGAATACAAACGCTAGATACATTAGAAACAAATTGAAAACTATCAAATGATCCTATGGAAATTGAATGCAATACAATACCAACAAGAATAGGTATTACCAAAACAAAATCAGATAGCATAACATTTCTATAATGAGCATAACAAATAGCGAATAAAGCAGGAAGAAGCACTATTATATGAGTTAATATTTCGTAAAATATAGTACCTATTATCATTTTTACAGTATTGTACTTAAAAAATACCAAATTATCATCGTATGCAACTTTATTTTTACTGTAGTAAATAAAAAATAGAATTAAAAAAGAAAATAAAATAAAAAAAATGAACACTAAAAATTCTTTTTTAACAATTCGCTGTTTAATCAATAAAAATCCTGATAGTAACCAAATAGAAGGAGTAATTGAAATCCATAATCCCCCAAGTAGAATTAATGGCAACCAAGAATGTCTTACTTTTTTCTGAAGCAGGAATAGGAATACACTTAAAAAAATAAAGACAGTTGCTAATTTCGTCCGGTTCAATGGAATAAAATCAGATATATAATGAAGTTGAACTTTTATTGTAGATGGAATTGGATAATCCATCGTTGTCTGATATCCAAAAAATATTCCAGTAAAAACTGTAAAAATAACAACATAGCAAGAATGAGAAATTGATAATTTTCTCATTCTTGCTATGTTAAAAAGAATCCCACAGCTAGTTCCAATTAGTGTTGGAATGGCTAATAACTTATAAGTTAATAGCGGGGAAATTCCAGAAAACCATGAAAATATTGAAGTCAACCAGATTTCAAAATAATGATATGGTGTATTTTGGCCTAATTCTTCAGACCACAAGACCCGTATTTGATTTGTTTCTATTCCCTTATATGTTAAAAGAGATGCTAATTTTCCATAAAACACTTCATCCATAAACGGAAGGGTAAGTGATTCTTGATTACGAAAAATAGAAAAATAGAAAACTACCAAAACTGGAAGTGCAAGCAAAAATGATATTGACGAATTTTGCAAAACCATGCGCCATCTGTTCGAAGGAGATTCTTTATTAGAACTTTCAAACAAACCCTGAAAAATAAAATAGATTAGGATCAGCAATTGAATGCTCCTTCCTTTAGTAAGGACCGTAGAAAAAACAAGCACCCAAAATAGAATCCCATGAAAAGGTTGTAGGACAGGTTCAGATGTTAATCCTCTCGGTAAAAGACGGGAAATAACAGCACCAGTACCAGAAAAAAACAAATTTCCAGCAAATAGGTATGCAAAAAAAACAAAGAAATTTTGTACTAGCATACGGTTTTTTATCTCAAAATCAATTTGCAATCAAAAAATAATAATCCAAATTTTTCCTTTACACCAATCAAATCGTAAAAGGTTAAAATCAAAAAATTATTAAAGAGATACTTCGACTTAAAAACACAATTAATCTGTTTTAGATTAATGACAATACAGCAAAGATTACATCCGGAAACAAACCTGTAAGTAGAATTATCGCAGCTGCCAAAACCCCAACCAACTTGATTTTTTCAGCACCTTCAATTGCGGGTGCTTCTGATGAAAACCAGACATTCATAATTGGCTTTAAGTAATACGCCGCTCCGATAAGGCTTGATAAAATACCAACCACCAAAAGCTGGTATAAACCCTGACCCATCGCAGGCGTGAACATATACAACTTTGCAAAAAATCCACCGGTAAGTGGGATTCCAGCCATTGAAAGAAAAGCAATGGTAAGTACAATTGCACCGCCCTGATCCACCTTTGCAGCACCCTTTAAATCTTTGAGCCAGATGTTATCTCCAGAAGGAAACCAAGCCATCAAAATGGAGAATGCAGCAATTAGCGCAAGTCCATATCCAAAAAGATAGAAGAAGATTCCTCCCTCCTGCCCTGTTTTGTTCAAAACCAGAATCGCCATGAGCAGGTAACCAGTATGTGAAATGCTGGAAAATGCCATTTGCCTTTTGAGTGATTTTTGCACCAAAGCCAGCAGATTTCCAACAAGCAATGAAGCCACACAGGCATAGTAAACTACATCCCACCAGAAATGCGAAAGCGGTTGAAAATAAATTCCAAAAATCCTGTAAAGAGCCGCAAAACTTGCGATTTTCACCACTACAGACATGTACAGCATTACAACATTGGGCGAACCTTCATACACATCAGGCGACCAAAAATGAAAAGGCGCCGCTGATACCTTGAAGAGAACTCCCACCAGCATAAAAAATATGCCAGCACGAAACAGATCCGAATCAACCGCTATCGATGAAAGCGATGCGATGGCTGTAAAATCCAACTGCCCGGTAGCGCCATACAACATGGCCATGCCAAACAAGACAAGACAAGTAGCAAATGCCCCGAGCAGCAAATATTTCAAGGCTGCTTCGTTTGAACCTGCTGACTTTTTATCAGTTCCGGCAAGTACATATAGCGAAATACCCAAAGTTTCAAGACCGACAAAAAGCGTGATCATGTGGGTGAAGGAGGTGAGCATGATGGCCCCAACGAGGGAGAAAACCATCACAGAAAGAAATTCAGCAGATTGAATGTCCTCCCTGGCAAAGAACTTTTTCCCAAGGAGCATAATGCAAGCGGTAAATAGAATGAGCAGAGATGAAAAACGAACCGCAGTACTATCGAAATTCAACTGGGTATCAAGACCATCAGGGATTAATAGATTCTGATTGCCCATGATTAGGACGATAAGAGCAAGAAAAAGCCCCGAAACAGCAACCGCACGGTTCAGGCCAGGCTTTCCGGAAAATCCCAGGAAAAGGATGAAAAGGCCGAGAAGGGAAAGTAAGGTAATGGTCAGCATCTTTCTAGTAAGCAAGCATCAGTATTCGTACAGCAGCATCAGATATCCCGGAAATAATTCCAGGGAAAAGGCCAAGTGTAATAACCTGACCTGCAAGGATTACCAATCCAGCCACCCTTAAGCCATCCAAAGCAGGTGCCTGAATGGAAGTAGAGCCATTTGATTCTCCAAGCATAGATTTCTGGAACATTCGAAGCATGTACACAGAACTAAAAATAACGGTACTTCCACACAGAATGCCCAAGGCATGGTTGTAATTGAAAATACCCATAATGAGTTTGAATTCGCCCGGAAAACCATTGGTTAATGGCACAGCGATGCTGCCCAACAAAAAGACAAAAAACAGAACTGTGAGTGTGAAAGAAGAGCGTGTAAGTCCGCCCATTTGATCCAAGTCCCGTGTGGCTGCTTGCTGACTGATAATTTCAGAAATAAAGAACAAGCCAACAATGTTGATACCGTGGGCAAACATCTGAAGCACCACTCCTTCCAACGCTACATTTTCGTACGTTAATAAGCCCGTGCCAATTAGGCCAACGTGGGATAAAGATGAAAATGCAAGAACCTTTCGAATGTCAAATTGCACCATGGCAATGAAGGCTCCATATAAAACACCAAAGGCTGACAGGCCAATAAAGATGAAACCATATTCCTTAAGTCCTAAAGGGAAATAAGGAATCACAATGGCCATCATTCCATAAATACCCATCTTCAAAAGAATGCCCGACATCAACATGGTACTTTCCACAGGCGACTCGGCATAGGCATCAGCTTGCCAGGAATGAAAAGGAAAAAGTGGCATCTTAATGGCAAAAGCCACAAAAAATGCCAAAAATAACCAACCTTGAACTGGTGCATCAAAATAGCCAGATGAAAAACTCGAGAACAGGAAATCTTGAGAACCATTCTGGTTGTACATGTACAGAATGGCCAAAAGCATGCAAAGACTTCCTCCGAGGGTGTATAGAAAAAACTTCAGGATGGCCCTTTCTGCAGCTGGACTTCCATAACGGGAAGAAATAAAATAGATTGGTAGGATTGATGCCTCATAACAAAAGTAAAAAAGCATAAGGTCCTGCGCCATGAAAACACCATACAAGCAAAACTGCAACAAGAAAATCAGCGCCATCACGTCACCGCGGACCTTGTCTTCGCCTTGAGTTGAATGAAATAGTTGAGCGGTAAAAACAACCAGTGCCGTTAGAACCAAAAACCAGTAATTGAGGTTATTTACCGCCAGAGCCAGCGAAATTCCAAAAGACTGAATCCAAGGATACGAAACTGAAAGATCCTCAAAGCCACTTGCATTCCAATTCTGAAAAACAAAAAGGCTGAAACCAAGCGAGGCAAATGCCAGAACTTTCTGGGCCATGGCATTTCGGCCAGCCAGCCAACTGGCAACTGCGGCCAGCAATGGACTAAATAAAAGGTAAAGTGGGTTCATTTAGAAAATCCTAAAAATGAATGCCAAAGCAAATACAACAATGGAAATGAGCATAATAAGAGCATATCCGGAAACCCGGCCGGCCTGTGTGAGTCTGAGACTTCCACCTGCAAAGCGAGCAAGTGCACCGAATCCTTCCACAATCAGATTGACGAAAAGCAGATCAATCAATACAGAAAACAAATTTGCAATCAGCGCGATTGGCTTTAGAACCAGCGCCTCATAAATTTCATCAAAATAGAACTTTGAAGAAACCAATTTGTGAATCGGATTTACAGGAGCTTCATCCGAAGGAACAGCCTTTCCGGAAAGGTAAGTCACATATGCGAAAATAATTCCCGCTAGAGAAACCACCACCGATACGCCCATCACCATCCACTCCTCACTATGGCTAATCTTGTGTGCCGTTTTGGCTATTGCCGCCATACTTTGTCCAGGCAACAAAACAGGCTGAAGGAAATCAGCAAGGTAATTTGGCATGTGAGAAACTTCTGGCAAGCCAATAATTCCTCCTACCAAACTTAGAACTGCAAGAATGACCAAAGGAATTGCCATTGAGGCTGGCGCATCATGAATGGAGGATGTCTCCAATTTCCCCCTGTATTCCCTGAAGAAAACCAGGAAGAAAAGTCGGAACATATAAAAAGCAGTAATGCCAGCTGTAATGGTCAAAAGCACCCAGGCTATTTTGTTGGATGCGAATGTGTGGGCCAGAATTTCATCCTTTGAAAAGAAGCCTGAAAAAGGCGGCACACCCGCAATTGCCAGGTTGGCAATCATGAATGTGAAGTAGGTAACTGGGAGAAATTTTCGCAAGCCACCCATTCTGCGGATGTCCTGCTCTTCATGAAGTCCATGAATTACAGAACCAGCGCCAAGGAAAAGGAGCGCTTTAAAGAAGGCATGGGTAATTACATGAAACAATGCCGCACTGTAAGCACCAACACCCAGTGCCACGAACATAAAACCAAGCTGACTTACAGTAGAATAGGCCAAGACCTTTTTAATATCGTTTTGTGCTGTACCGATCAAAGCCCCAATAATCGCGGTGGCCAATCCAATCCACATTATAAATTCTTGTACCATCGGCACAGAACTGTACAATACATTCATGCGGATTAAAAGGTAAATACCGGATGTTACCATGGTAGCAGCGTGAATCAAAGCGGAAACCGGAGTTGGACCAGCCATTGCATCAGGAAGCCATGTAAAAAGCGGAAGTTGTGCACTCTTACCCATAGCCCCAATAAAAAGGCAAATGGCGGCTGCCACCATAAATGGATCGTTGATGCTTTGCTCATAGCCAAGCATCTCAACAATGCCTGAATAACTGGCTGTACCTGTTCTGAATATGATTAGAAAAATTCCTATCAGAAAACCCAGATCGCCTATACGGTTCATCACAAATGCTTTTTTGGCAGCAGCATTGTAAGCTTCATTTCTATTCCAAAAACCGATTAGAAGAAATGAACAAAGTCCTACTCCTTCCCAGCCAATAAAGGTCATGAGCAGGTTTCCGCCCAAAACCAGGACAAGCATTGAGAAAAGGAACAGATTGAGGAAAGAGAAAAATTTCCCAAATCCCTCATCGTGGTGCATATATCCAATCGAGAAAATATGGATGAGGAAACCCACTCCTGTAACAACCATCAACATACAAAAAGTAAGCTGGTCGGCATAAAACGAGAAATCTACAGACCAGTCTCTCGAAGAAAGCCAGGTCCACATGATTGTTTCAATTGGCTTTTGTCCACCGGCAAGGAAACTATTAAAAGCAATTATGGACAACACAAACGCTCCGAAGGAAGCAAGAGAGCCAATAATGCCGGCTGCGGATTTAGGAATAAGGCGAAATCCGATGCCATTAATCAGGAATCCAATTAAAGGCAGCAGAGGGATGATGTTCAATATCTTTTCCATGGAATCAGCCTTTCATGTTGTTAAGTAGTGAAACATCAGTGGTTTGTATGCGCCTGTATATCATTACAATAATTGCCAAACCAACGGCAACTTCTGCTGCTGCAATGGCCATAATAAAGAAAACGAATACCTGTCCGGCAGGATCCGATTTATAACTGGAGAATGTTACAAAAAGCAAATTCACAGAGTTGAGCATCAGCTCAACGGACATGAAAATAATGATGGCATTTTTACGGGTTAAGACACCCAAAATCCCTATGCAAAATAGCACAGTGGCCAGAACAATAAAGTTGTTGACGGGAACTACCCTGAAAATTTCCGGAATCTGATTCATGGCTAAAAGTTTTTCTCGCCCTTTTCACGACGACCCAGCATCACGGCACCCACCATGGCTGAAAGGAAAAGGACCGATACCAATTCAAATGGAACAAGGAAACGACTGAAAAGCGTTTGACCCAAATTCTCCACCATCCCGATTTGGGAATCCATGGAGGCCTCATCGGCAACCGTAACTGGGGCAAAAGCAAATTTGCTTACAAGGAGCCCGGCAAGCACCAGAACAATAAAAACAGAGCCCAGATTATACCAGATCCTAGAACCTACAAACTCATCGTCCTTCAGGTTCAGAAACATGATTGTAAAAAGGAACAATACCATAATGGCACCTGCGTACACAATCAGATTCACAATTGAAATGAACTGTGCATTCAACAAAATATAATGCCCACTTAGTGTAAAAAAGGTAAGAATCAGGTAAAGGACAGAGTGGATGGGATTCTTTGAAATAATTACCATAAGTGCACTAAGCACTGCGAGAAATGAAAAGAAATAGAATAGGTTTTGTACCATCTGATTTAGTATTTACCGTTTTTCCAAACTTTATCCACATAACGGTCTGAAGTGGTCAGACCGGATTTTACAGATTTGGCAGAAGTGATGGTTTCCATAGACTGAACCAAACGGTCTTTCCCGTAAATCACATCCGTGCGGGAAAAGAAACTAGGTGCTAGTTTATCACTTTGAAGATAAATCGCCTGCTTGGGACAAGCCTCTTCGCAGAGTCCGCAAAAAATGCACCTCAGCATATTAATTTCATAAACAGCGGCGTACTTCTCTTCACGGTACAAATGCTCTTCGCCTTTTTTGCGCTCTGATGCAGTCATTGTAATGGCTTCAGCCGGACAGGCCACTGCACACAAACCACAAGCAGTACAACGCTCACGGCCTTGCTCATCTCTTTTCAGCACATGAAGCCCGCGATAAACAGAACTCATTGGTCGCTGTTCTTCAGGATATTGAATGGTTACCTTTTTCTTGAAGAAGTGGCGGATGGTAATACCAAGTCCGCCCACAATAGCAGGAAGGTAAAGCCTTTCACCGAGGCTAAGTTTCTTATTGGAGACCCTTTTGGATCGGTTGGTTAATGCTTCCATAATCAGTTCAGGAATGCAAATGCAGATTCAATTTTTGGCCATGCCAGCACAACTGCGCCAGTCACCAGGATATTCAAAATAGACAAAGGGATTAGGGATTTCCATCCGAGATTCATCAGCTGATCGTAGCGGAAACGGGCAATTGTCCAGCGCACCCACATAAAGAAGAAAATGAAGAACAGAATCTTACCGAAAAATACGCCGACACCAATCATGGTAAGCAGGTTATGACCAAGTGCATCAGCAGGCAACATTCCGGCTAAAAGTGATTCACCTGGAAAATGATAGCCACCAAAGTAAAGTGCTGAAATCACTGCGGAAGAAACAAACATGTTGATGTACTCCGCAAACAAATAAAAGCCCAATTTCATCGAACTGTATTCGGTATGATAACCACCGATAAGCTCGGTTTCGCACTCTGGAAGGTCAAATGGTGTACGGTTACACTCAGCAAATGCACAAACAATAAAAATAATAAAACCCACTGGCTGGCGAAAAACATTCCATTTCCAGAATGCATCCTGATCATCAACAATCTGGTTGATACTCAGACTACCAGTCATCATGATGATGGCAATGATGGAAAGGCTCATGGCGAGTTCATAACTGATATTTTGCGAGGCAGCGCGCATTGCTCCAAGAAGGGAAAACTTATTATTGGAAGCCCAGCCACCAATCATTACCCCGTAAACGCCCAAAGAAACAAGGCCGAAAACATATAGAATTCCAATGTTTACATCAATTCCCTGAATTGGGACCAGGTTTTCGATTCCCAAAAAACGAAGATCAAGTGTGGAACCAAATGGCACTACACAAGAGGTAAGGCAGGCCGTAATCATCGCCAAAGACGGACCCGCGATAAAAAGCCATTTGCTTGCCTTGGCTGGAATAAAATCTTCTTTAAAAAACATTTTTCCTGCATCCGCAATTGGCTGAAGGAGTCCCCATGGACCAGCCCGGTTTGGACCTATACGATCCTGGATGAAGGCTGCCACTTTACGCTCTGCATAAGTGGAATAGGTGGCAATCAGCAAGGTAATCCCAAAAATCACCAGAATGATAATTGCCTTTGCCAGAAAAAAATACAATTCCATGGTCAGTTATTGAGTTGGTTTTGAGCAGGTACAGGTTGTACAGGCTTGTCTTCAATTGCTTTGTAATCAGCAACCTCCCGGAAAGCAAAGTCAGGAACCTGATTGTTGGCAAGGTAGTGATTGGACGAAATAACTGACTTGTGGTCAATTACCCTTGGACCCTCAATTTTCCAGTCTGCTGCATCTTTCTTTTCGAAACGGCAGGTGTTGCAAATAAACTCTTCTACTTCTCCGAAGGCATCTTTTCGACCAGTTACCCGAAGCACATCAGCGCCTTTAAACCAGAGCGCAACTTTGCCTGAACATTTGTCGCATTCGCGGTGGGCATCCATCGGTTTGGTAAACCAAACACGATTTTTGAATCGGAATGTTTTGTCAGTTAAGGCACCTACAGGACAAACATCAATGACATTGCCAGAGAACTCATTGTCGATTGATTTTTCAATATAAGTTGAAATTTCAGACGCATCGCCGCGGTTTAAAACGCCGTGAGACCTGCCCGGAGTAAGTTGATCTGCAACCTTCACACAACGATAGCAAAGAATGCAACGGGTCATGTGCAATTGTACATTAGGTCCTATATCGATTTTTTCAAAGGTTCGGCGTTCGAATTCGTAACGGGTACTTTCCGCGCCGTGTTCAAAGCTCAGATCCTGAAGATGACATTCACCTGCCTGATCACAAACCGGACAATCCAGTGGGTGGTTTGCCAGAAGGAATTCTACCACACCCTTTCGGGCTTCGAGTAATTCTGGTGAGGTTTTATTTTGAACCTCCATTCCATCCATTACCATGGTGCGGCAAGAAGCCACTGGCTTTGGCATTGGGCGGGGATCTTTTTCTGAACCTTTCGTAACCTTAACAATACAGGTGCGGCAATAACCGCCACTTGTTTCTAGTGTGGAATAGTAGCACATGGCAGGCGGAGCCACCTCTGGTCCCAACATCCTTGCAGCTTGCAGAATGGTGGTTCCTTCTGGAACCTCAATGGTTTGGCCGTCTATGGTAACTTTTAGCATGTTTTATAAATGCTTAATTCTTTAAATGAGAATCTTTTGGTAAAATTAAGACCGGTTAAAAGGCACTTTGAATTCTGAATACTGCAAGAAAATGCAGGCAATTCGAATGTCTTTTGATTAAGGCTTTTCATCTGTGATTCTTAGTATTTACCTGATTTCTTGTTGATAAATTGATTTAAGCGTGTTCAACCGCGTGGCTATTGATCATTTCCTCAAATTCTGACCTGAAGTGACGAATGGCAGAGGCAACTGGCCACGCTGCGGCATCTCCGAGCGGACATATTGTATTGCCTTCAATTTTCCTTTGCAAGTCCCAGAGCAAGTCGATGTCTTTCATTTCGCCGTGGCCATGCACAATTTTATGAAGGACTTTCTCCATCCAGCCAGTGCCTTCACGGCAAGGGCTGCATTGTCCGCAACTTTCGTGGTGATAGAATCGGGCGAATGTCCAAAGATTCTTTACCACAGAAGCGGTTTCATCCATTACAATAAATCCACCTGATCCGAGCATTGTACCACTGGCAAAACCTCCATCGGCAAGTGATTCATAGCTCATTAGCCTTGGCTCACCCGCGGCGGTTTTCATAATCAGATCAGCGGGAAGCACAGGAACTGAAGACCCACCGGCAACAACTGCCTTTAATTTACGGCCCTTCCAAACACCTCCACAATATTCATCTGAATTGATAAATTCCTCTACCGGAAGTCCCAATTCAATTTCATAAACACCTGGCTTATTGATGTGTCCAGAAGCTGAAATTAATTTTGTACCAGTACTCTTCCCAATTCCAATTGCTGCATAAGCCTCACCCCCATCATTCACAATTGGCACAACTGCAGCAATCGTTTCAACATTGTTTACAACAGTTGGACAACCCCAAAGGCCTTTAACGGCTGGGAAGGGTGGCTTAATGCGGGGATTTCCTCGTTTTCCTTCAAGAGATTCAAGCAAGGCTGTTTCCTCTCCGCAGATATAAGCACCTCCACCTGGTTGCACATACATGTCATGGTCAAATCCGGTTCCAAGGATGTTTTTGCCAAGCCAACCGGCCGCATAAGCTTCCTTAATTGCTTTTTCAAGAATGGCGATCACATAATAATACTCGCCACGCACATAGATGTAGGAAGTATTGGCGCCCAGAGCAAAACTGGAAGTAATCATACCTTCAATGAGGTAATGAGGAATTCGCGACATGAGGTAGCGGTCCTTGAAAGTACCGGGCTCCGATTCATCTGCATTGCAAACCAGATAACGGGGAACGCCCTCTGGCTTTGCAAGGAAACTCCATTTCATTCCTGTGGGAAATCCTGCACCGCCTCTTCCGCGAAGGCCAGATTTCTTCACCTCCTCGACCACCGCTTCGGGTGTCATCGTTTTCAGGGCCTTTTCAACTGAAGCATAGCCACCATGTTTCCTGTAAACCTCATAGGTTTGAATTCCAGGTTCATGATCGTGTTTGAGAAGCAGTTTTTTTGACATTGATGCGCTTTTCAAATTGTTAATATTCCTTCACCACTACCGCATCAAAATAATTTGTGCGTTTTCCATCTGCACGGAGTTTATCCAAAATTGAATCCACTTTATCCGTGTCCAAATTCTCATGAAACTGTGCCCCGCATTGCATCATAGGCGCTGTTCCGCAAGAACCAAGACATTCTACAGTTTTGATTGTAAACATTCCATCCGGTGTAGTTTCACCTTCCTTGATTCCAAGTTTATTTTCAAGGTGAGACACAATATCCTCAGCTCCCCGAAGCCAGCAAGAACTAGTCCGGCAGATTTCAAGGAGACAGTTTCCTACAGGTTTCAGGTTATACATCGAATAAAAAGATGTAACCTCATACACTTCAATGGCTTGGATGCCGATTACTTCGGCCACCATGTCCATCACCGGAACATCGAGCCAGCCATTAAACTCAGCCTGGGCAAGGTGAAGCAAGGGAAGAAGAGCAGATTTCTGCTTTCCTTCAGGATATCTCCCCATTATTTCTTTTGCCAGCGCAAGTGTTTCAGGCTTGAATTGAACCTTGTTTTCCATTTTCTTATGCGTCCAGTTCTCCTGCAATTACATTCATACTACTCAAAACAAGAATGGCATCCGAAAGCAACATTCCTTTCGCCATTTCGGTATATGCCTGATAAAAAATAAAACACGGCCGACGGAAATGTAGCCGTGCCGGAGCGCGGCCTCCATCGCTGATTAAATAATATCCAAGCTCCCCATTACCGCCTTCAACGGCGTGGTAAACCTCACCAACCGGTGCATCAATTTCTCCCATCACAATTTTGAAATGGTAAATTAATGCCTCCATTTTGGTATAAACATCTTGCTTCTCAGGAAGATAATAATGAGGCGCATCGGCATGGTATGGACCTTCTGGCAGATTGTCTAATGCCTGCTGGATGATTCTTAAACTCTGCCAGATTTCTTCATTCCGAACCATAAAGCGATCGTAGGTATCCCCATTTTCACCAATTGGAATGTCGAATTGGAAATCTTCATAGCTCGAATACGGATTCATAACCCGAACATCATAATCGATACCAGCAGCACGAAGGTTTGGACCGGTAAAACCATAGTCCATTGCCATTTCTTTGCTTAAAACACCAACATCAATTACGCGGTCCATGAAAATCCTATTCCTGTTAAAAAGGGCTTCAAACTCTTTGAAAACAGGCGGAAACTCTTTTAGAAACTTTTTAAGTTTGACAATTGCCACATCGCTGAGGTCACGCTCCATACCTCCTACCCGGCCCATGTTGGTGGTAAGGCGGGAACCGCAAATTTCCTCATAGATGTCATAAATCTTTTCACGCTCCTGGAAAACATAGAGGAATCCTGTGAAAGCGCCACTATCCACCCCAAGAATTGAATTGCAAATCAAGTGGTCTGCAATTCGGGCAAGTTCCATTGCTATCACGCGGATATACTCGGCACGCTTTGGTACCGTAACACCGAGAAGCTTTTCTACCGTCATGTGCCAGCCCATGTTGTTGATGGGCGACGAACAATAATTAAGTCGGTCGGTCAGTGGCGTAATTTGATAAAACGGCCTGTGTTCAGCTATTTTCTCAAATGCCCGGTGGATGTATCCAATGGTGGAAACACCCGAAATAATTTTTTCTCCATCCATCTGAAGGATGTTCTGAAAAACGCCATGCGTAGCAGGATGGGTTGGACCAAGATTAAGGGTTGTGAGGTCGTTCACAAACTCCTCCTTTTCGGCAGGAATTATGCCATTAAAAGGATTTGGAAAGGAAGCGAGGTTCTGCATTGAGTTATCTGCCAAACATGGAATCTACTTTGTCTTGACGAATCTGATCCTCAAGCGGATACTCCTTTCTCAGTGGGAAATAATCCATATCATCCACATTGAGAATGCGCTTTAAGTTGGGATGTCCGTCGAATATTATTCCGTAAAAATCATAGGTCTCTCTTTCCATCCAGTTTGCAGAATTAAAGTGAGCCGTCATACTTGGCACTACCGGATTGGCCACAGGAACAAAAACCTTCAAGCGGATTTTGGTATTGCTTGACCAGCTATGGAACATGTACACAACGCCAAGTTCTTTGCCTTCCTGCTCCGGAATGTGCAATCCACAGAGGTCTGTCATAAAAGTAAACTGGAACTGCGGATGAGATTTAAGTGCTCCAACAAGCGGTAAAAGTTGGTCGGGGTTAAGCTCAACGGTAAGAAAATCGAAAGGCTCAGAAACCGAAACCGGTTCTCCTCCAATATTTTCCTGTATAAACTGCAGGATTTTTTCGTTTGAAAATGGCATCAGGAAATGGAATAAGATTCGAGTAATGCCTTATATTCTTCTGAATCCCTCCTTCTGGTGGATTCATTTGCGGCTAGTTCCTGAATTTTAAGAAGGCCTTCTATTATTTGTTCAGGACGCGGTGGGCATCCCGGCACATATACATCCACCGGAATTACACGGTCAATGCCCTGAAGTACAGAATAAGTATCAAATATCCCTCCTGAAGAAGCGCAAGCGCCAACAGAAAGAACCCAACGGGGTTCGGCCATTTGCTCATAGGTTTGCCTGAGAACAGGACCCATTTTCTTGGCTATGGTTCCCATTACCATCAGCAAATCTGCCTGTCTCGGCGAAAAACTTGGTCTTTCAGACCCAAAACGGGCTAGGTCATAATGAGAAGCCATTGTGGCCATAAACTCAATGCCACAACAAGAAGTTGCAAATGGCAAAGGCCACAAGGAATTCTTCCTTGCCAAACCAACTACAGCGTCCAGCTGCGTTGCGAAAAAACCCGGACCTTCAATTCCTTGCGGAGCGGGATGATTGGTATCGACCATATTGGTTTTCTTTCAAAAACTAAGGTTTCAAATGAATTGTTGCAGGCTTAATCCCAATTGAGAACGCCTTTGCGGATTATGTAGTAAAAACCACCCAGAAGGATGCCCATAAAAATTACCATTTCGGCAAATCCTGCCCAACCTAATTGCCTGAAATTCACTGCCCATGGGTACATGAAAATGATTTCAACATCAAACAAAACAAAGAGGATGGCAATCAAAAAATATTTTACAGAAATTGGGGCTCTGGCATCTCCTACAGATTCAATTCCACATTCCCATTGCTCGTCCTTCACACGGCCACGATTTTTAGGGCCGATAGAATGGGTTACGATCATGGTGATTATTACAAATGCTAGGGCAAGTCCTAATTGAACAAAGACCGGCAGGAAGTCGGATGGAAGAAAAATTTCAGCCAGAATCATGAATTGCGTATTAAATGCGGCGCAAAGAAAACCTTAAAGGGGGATAAGGACAAAGGAAACAAAATGTTTTTTGGCTGAGATTAGAGGAAAATCATTCTAATTGTAAAAGTCGGAGGCTTGACCTAACCATTAATTGAAAAATGAGACTTGATTTGCAGTCTGAATCATTTGACCTGTGTCAGTAAAAGTTGAACAAATAACAAAGACTTATGGAAGTCAGCTCGCACTGGATTCCATTAATTTCAGTGTTGAAAAAGGAGAAATCCTCGGTTTGCTCGGACCCAATGGAGCCGGAAAATCCACAACCATGAAAATCCTCACCGGATATTTACTGGCAAGCTCAGGCAAAGCTGAGATTTGCGGCCTGGATGTGGTGAAATACCCTTTAGAAATTAAAACCAAAATCGGTTACCTGCCTGAACACAATCCGCTTTACCCGGACATGTTCGTTCGAGAATTTCTTGATTTTACGGGTAGCATTCATAAAATTCCTTCTGCAAAAAGGAAGGCACGGGTGGAGGAACTAATCGAACTCACAGGTCTGACAGCAGAAAGAAGAAAAAAAATTGGACAGCTTTCAAAAGGTTACCGCCAAAGAGTTGGACTTGCACAAGCATTGATTCACGATCCTGAGGTGCTTATTCTTGATGAACCCACCACTGGCTTGGACCCCAATCAAATTATTGAAATCAGAAATCTGATTTTAGAAACGGGGAAATCAAAAACCGTAATCCTCAGCACACACATCATGCAGGAGGTAAGTGCCATTTGCAACAGAGCCGTTATTATCAATCGAGGAAAAATCGTGGCCGATAAGCCTGTGGCCGAACTTGGCGCCAGTCTTTCTGGCAATCCGGTTTTAAGAATAAAATTTATGCAACGCTACGATTCCTCCTGGTTGAAAAAACTCAATGGAGTCGATTCGGTTCGTTTTGGGAAGGAAAATGAAATTCTGGTTGAAATCAGGAAAAACTCGGGAGAAGAAACCCGTGCCAAAATATTTACGGAAGCCGCCTCAAGACAGCAAATTATTACGGAAATGGAAATGACGGAAACCAGCCTGGAGCAGGTTTTCCAAAGCCTGACCAAATAAATTCAGGCTAATAATAAAATTATCTTCTGAAACGCTTATCGGCGTTTTTCAGAGTTCTGCAGCCAAATGCCCACTACTACAGAGCCAATTGTAAGAGAAACGAAGAAGATGATGGAAACGGTAAACATTGACATGCTTTCTGTAATTTTTTGGCAAATATAAAACTCCCATCCGGATTGCGGGGTTTTCAATTTAGTTTTGTCGGAAATGTCAGTAGAAAAGCAATGGTACATCATCAGGCATGGGGAAACTGAGCCCAATCGCCTGCAAATAATTCAAGGAAGCGGACTGGATGCGCCGCTCAATGAAACAGGTAAAAAACAAGCAACTGATTTTTATACAGCTTACCGCCACATCCCTTTTGAAGCCGTTTATACTTCTGCCCTGATTCGCACACATCAAACTGTTGCTCAGTTTATTGAAAGCGGAATTCAGCAAATTATTTTACCAAGTTTGAATGAGATTTCATGGGGTGAAAAAGACGGCACCAGAATTGAACTAGGTGAAAAAACCCTATACAGCAATTTGGTTCGCGACTGGAAAGCTGGCCTTTTGGACCGGGGATTCGAAAAAGGAGAATCACCCAATATGGTTGCAAAAAGATTGGCAAAGGCCATCGGATCGATGATGGAAGATCCTTTTCAAACCAGTCTTGTTTGTATTCATGGCCGCACAATGAGAATTTTACTGTGCATGCTTACAGGCAAATCCATCTCCGAAATGGAATCTTTCCTGCATACAAACCTTAGTCTTTATATCCTGAGCTTCCGGAACGGAAAATGGGAAATTGATACGCACAACGACACATCACATTTGAGAAGTTAATTTCCTATGAACATCCTCATCATTTCAACTTCACCCAGGCAAAGCAGCCTGACTTTCCGGTTTTCCACTTTCTTGGGAAAAGAGATTCAAAAACAATTCCCTGAAAGTCATCCAGAATTGATCGATTTCGCGGAATTTGACATTAGCCCGTTTGGTAAAGGCAGTTTTCCATCCAATCCCATCAGCCCATTTCAGGCTAATCTGATGCAGAAGTTGGAAACCGCTGACATGGTTTTCTTCTGTAGTCCCGAATACAATTGGACCGCCAGCGCCGAAACTTTTATTCTGCTCGAGCGCCTTAGCGGAAAGACCTACATCAACTTTTTTCACAACAAGGTTTTCGCCCTTACAGGTGTTTCTTCCGGAAGAGGCGGCCGACAACCAGCCCTGGACATGGGCAGAGTACTTTCAAAAATCATCAGTTTTCTTGGAGCTGAATCAGTTGTATCTCCAAAAATTCTTGAGGTACATGAACTTGGAATAAATCTGGATGAAAACGGACAATCTGCGGGTAACCCAGCCTTTGAAAATTCAGTTTCAAGCTTTGTGATGTATTCAATGAAAATGGCCAAACGCTGGAAATTCAGCCAGTCAATCGACTAATTATGGTAAGAAGAGCATTTATAGGAATTGTAGTTGTTCTGTTTGCATTTAGCTTTTCTGCAATAGGTAAACCTCCAAAAATCCGATGGAGCTTCAATACCATTTCCTGGGGCAAAGATTTCGAAAAAGCACTTCGAGAATCGGCCGGTCGTGGAATCAATTCTTTTGAGGCTGGACCTGAAATTTTTGAAACCTATAGAAACAGACCGGGAGAATTGAAATCCATCTGTTCTGACTTTGGCCTGAAAAAATGGAGCCTGCATGCAGGAATCATCCCTTTTGATGGAAGCGATAAACCGCTTATTCTGGATAATTTCCGCAAAATGGCGGAATTTGCAAAACTCTCTGGCGCCAGTTACATCTTGGTTTCAACGGAGAAAAGGGATTCCTACCCGCCAGGAAAGGTAAAGCTCGCAAAACTCGCAATGGCCTTGGATGCCTTAGGAGAAATAGCCAAAAAACATGGCATTCGAATTTTGCTTGGCAATGCCATGCACAGCATTTGCCAAACGGCCGATGAACTGGAATTCACTGTTTCACAGTGCAAAAGCAAGCAGGTTGGCATGATGCTTGATTTGGCTTTTATGGCTCAATCTGGCACAAAACCGGAAGATTGTATCGAAAAATGGGGCAGAAAAATTGAGGCAATTCGGTTCAACGACCTCACCAAACCCGTGAAAGGATTTGCCGGAAGTCAGGATCGCAATTACAGAATTGAAATTCCGGGCAAAGGCAATTCCCTGAATTATCCTGAAATACTGGCCGCTTTAAAGAAAAAGCGCTTTAAAGGTTTGGGTTTTCTCGGCAAGGCAGTGCAATCGGATTCTGGCAAAAGCCCATTGTCTGAGATTCTTGAATCAAAAGACTGGCTTTCGACAACAGGCTTCGTTTTTTGATTTTATGGGTATTGGATATTTTTCTCTTTTGAAAGATTATCTAACAACCTGAAGCCAACCAGAACACCCTTGTCCGTTGACATAGATAAGACGAAAAAAATACGATCCTGCTTCAAGGTCATCCGGCTTCCAATCGTTTTTATAGCCTAGATTTTCAAAAACTGGTCCTTCAGAAATCTTAATCCGAGGAGAATTGGAGTAGGCTTAAAATTCCAAATGGAGAAATTAGAATTTTAAAATAAGTTCCGTGTAATTGTAATTTATCAGTTTACAATTACACGGTTAAAGATTTTTAGAGACTTTACAAAAATGCTTTTTAAAGCAGCTCAAAAAAGAGTTAAAGCAATTCTGGATTTAAGGTTCCAAAAATTTGGAAGGTCCCCTTTCCAAATTCACCCTTACTCAATCATAATTTTCTTCAAAAAGCGCATTCCGTTTTCCGAAGAACGAACCCAGTAAACGCCGGACGGAAGATTGCGGATATCCAATTCCTGAATCTCTCCAGCTCCTATTATACCGGTAAAGTCCCTCAAGCTTCGACCCGTGGCATCCAAAAGACGCAAGGAAAATTTCGAACCATTGCAATTCTCACAAGTCAGGAAAATCTTGTCGCGGGCTGGATTCGGGAACAACTTGATTTCGGCAATTCCTTCCAGCAAATCTGCATTTGGTGT